>CALHGK010000014.1 GCA_938030095.1 uncultured Candidatus Saccharibacteria bacterium | reverse complement strand
ACCCGCACAACCCGGCCATTACCGCCGGTTTTGCCGTCAACCGCCAGTGGCAGGCCGGAGCGGCCCGCATGCACGATGTGCGCCAGGCTGGCTTTGCGGTGCACAAGCTGGCCCGCCAAGCGCCGGATGAGCTCACCACGGCGGTGCTGCGCGTGGTAGGCCAAGCTATCGGCACCGGCCACATGCCAGAGCACGCCATGGTGGCTAGCGACTACGCCATCAAGGTCATCAACCTCCTTCACCCCGGCGACCGAGCCGCCGCTGCCCACGAGCGCCAGTGGCAGGTGCAGGCGATGGGGGAGGAGGTGGCGGTTACATAGCTTGAGGTAGTCAGTTAGCCGGGACAAAATAGAAAAGAGTCCTTAGGCAACTAACCGTTCGGAACCTTTTCGTCTTAATAGCTCTATTGTAACGACGGTAGAAGAATAAAGCAAATGAGCTAATATAGTTATGGCAGACAATTATCTATATAAGTAAATAGCGAGAAAAGCTTCAAGGTGGTATAATCACCTCATACGAACAAAACCGCAAAAGGCTAGGTGTATACATATGAGTAACACGACAGAAAAAACATCCAATTCACGCCCTCTCATTAAAAAAGAGCATCGTAACAAAGTACTAATCACCCTCTTTGTCTTGACGGCGCTCGCTGGGGGAGGCTACTGGGCGGTTATAGCTGTGACGAGTGGTAGTGCGCCGCCGCTGGCACTTGTATTGCGCTTGGCGTACATCGCGGTTTTGTATATGCCAGTGCCACTGTATACGCTCTTACTGAGTCGATTTATGCTTGGCATACCAATACCATTTCGTGCGTTGTTATCATTAAAGCACATCACCGTGAAGAAGTATGCATTGGTCGCTGGGCTATTCTTGGCCTGGGTGGTATTGATGATAGGCTCCGTTGCTATTCTTGGCTGGCTGTGGCCAGAGACTTTTGGGCACCTGGCAACGACTAATGGACACTTGGTGCACAACCTTGAGAAGCTCATCGGCACATCGGTCGATACTAGCGCGATGAATATGCCACCAACACCGCTTGCTATGTTGCCGCTTGGTATCTTTGGTGCATTGATGGCTGGACTAACGGTAAATGCGATCTTTGCGATGGCGGAAGAGATCATGTGGCGTGGTTACCTTGCGCAGGCATTTGCTGGACGGCCATTTTGCAAGAAATATGTGACGATTGGCGTGCTGTGGGGGCTGTGGCATATTCCACTGATTGCTCTAGGGTATAACTATGGCACAGCGAATGCGCTTCCGGGGTCAGTGTTATTCATTGGATTTTGTGTGGTAATGTCGCTTGTGCTTGGCTTTGTTGTTGAGCGGACCCGAAGTGTGTGGCTCGCTGCTGTGCTGCATGGGACGTTTAATGGCTTCTCGCAAGTTATGCTCCTTCTGGTCGTTGGTGGGAGCTCACTGTTAGCTAGCTCAGCAGTAGGCGTTGTCTCGCTTGTGGCGTGGCTGGTAGTATTTGTGGCTTGCTATATAAGCACTGCTTTTGCATCTGTCACGGAGCGAGCATAAGCGGACTGTCTCATCCAGGAGGGTCGATTCCGCTAAACTACTACTCTAGAGATATAATAAAATCATGCATATAACTCGTCGTATTCAAGCGGTAAAGCTTCGCCATATTGGGGGACTGCTGGTAATTTTTCTCCTTGGTATGGCTGCGATGCGACAGGCGGCTTGGTATGTGTCGCAGGTGTCTGGTGGTGTGGCAATCCTTGACCTTAACTTTGGCAATAGTGTCGCCCACATTAACCATACATTGGCCGCTTTGGGTGAGGCTGGCAGAAGCGCGTATCTTCATGTCTTTTTGCCGATCGACGCCTGTTATGCAGTTATCTATGCGGTGTTTTATGCGTGCACATTGGCGTTTTTTCTCCGACGTCTCCCGCTGCGGCGGTGGAAGTTGAGCTGGGCTCGGTGGATAGTTGTGCTGCCTGTGGTGGCTGCTGCTTGCGACTGGTGGGAGAATGTAGCTTTTGCGTTCATGCTGAGCCAATTTCCGTCACTCGCAAACCCAGCACTTGTAGCTAGCGCGACGATTGCAACAATAACAAAATTCATACTCGTGTATCTATCGTTGCTGCTTGTGCTGGGGCTTGTGGTATACCATATGGCGCGGTGGATTGCTACCAAACACAGCTCCAGTAACAACGACAAGCACCACCACTCATAGCGCATCGTGAGGTGTATCACCGGTCATTGTTCAATTACCCCTTGTTACCATAAGCACAATAGTGTTATAATGCGAACGTTATATTTAAGGTGTTGTGTTTCACAACAAAAAGGAGGGTTATTGCATGAGGGAACTCAGGCAAGCAAAGTATAATAAATGGAGAACGCTCGCTCGCGTGTCTCAGGCTGGGTGCCTGGTGGCGGTAGCTGCCATGGTGGCATTGTTTGCCCAGCCTACACGGGCCGCCCAAGAGGTAGCTTGGAAGGAGCAAGCTGGCTCTGGTACAAAGAACTGGTCGGCAATGGCTGGCTCGACAGACGGCACCAAGCTTGTTGCAGCAGTGAATGTCGGGAATGTCTACACCTCGACAGACAGTGGTGTCACCTGGATGGAACGACCAATAACCGGCCTTCCTGCGCCGCAAAAGTGGACGGCTCTTGCCAGCTCGGCTGATGGTAGTAAGATCGCTGCCTTTTACCAATGGGGTGGCTACATGTACACTTCGAATGACTCAGGTGCTACCTGGACGAAAAATGGTCTCCCAGGAGCTGCTGGTGACTGGGTGTCTGTGACGAGCTCGGCCGATGGCACCAAGCTCGCTGCTGTGGCAACCAACCGTGGGGTATTTACCTCTACCAACTCTGGCGCAAGCTGGAAAGAGCAAGCCAACCCAGGTGCGAAGAAGTGGACATCGATCGCCGGCTCGGCTGATGGCACCAAGCTTGCCGCGACTGTTGCCGACGGTGTTGTCTACACCTCGACAGACAGCGGTGTCACCTGGACAGAGCAAGCAGCCGCTGGCACTCAGAAGTGGACATCGATCGCTAGCTCAGCCGATGGCATGAAGCTCGCTGCAACCGTCAATGGTGGCAAGATTCACACCTCGACAGACGGCGGTGTTACTTGGAAAGAGCAAGCTGCATCAACCCCACAGAAGTGGACATCAATCGCTAGCTCGGCTGATGGTATGAAGCTCGCCGCAACCGTCAATGGTGGCAAGATCTACACTTCAGATGACGGTGGTGCAACCTGGATGGAAAATGACAGCGCTGCTACCGGTGCGTGGTCGGCTGTTGTTATGTCGAACGACGGGGCCAACCTCGCTGCAGCACTCAACGGTGGCAACATTAACACAGCAACAGCTAAGGACAAGCCAGTTGTGCAGCCAGCTCCGGCCAACCCAGCGCCCGCAAATCCAGCTCCAGCTAACCCTGCGCCTGCCAACCCAGCTCCGGCTAACCCAGCTCCAGTAAATCCTGCCCCAGCAAACCCCGCGCCCGCAAATCCTGCGCCTGCTACACCCGCTCCGGCCACACCTGCACCAGCTACCCCGGCACCTGCTAATCCTGCACCTGCTACACCCGCGCCTGCAAATCCAGCCCCAGCTGAGCCAGCCGTAGAACCTGCACCAGCAGCAGAGCCGGCTCCGGCTGCAGAGCAAGCACCAGCAGCCAACCCAGCACCTGCAGCTAAACCAGCAGCAGAGGCTGCCGCTCCTGCTAAGCACGAAGGTCCAGCTCTCGCCGACACCGGCGACAGCGTATGGCTCGTTGCTGCACTCGCAGCCAGTGGTCTTGGCGCCGGGAGCTTCTGGTTCGTCAAGAGCCGCAAGAACTAGAGCACTGTACCACAGCGTCTCTATACCCAAGAGAAAGGCATACCGTATGCCTTTCTCTTTTTTGGTTGGCAGGGTAGAGTGTGGCCTGTATTAGAGTAATTATATTATATTGAGCGGCTTGGGTACTGACGTAGTGGTGATATGGCATAGCTGTGCTTGAGCATAAGCAGCAAGGAAACACCTTATATAGGTAGAATGCCAGCACTAGCGCGCTGCTAGGGGCTCTTGGGTGAGAATAGGTGGGCCACGACCGTGTTGGTGCGGCCTTTGGCTGTGCGCGGTTATGATGCTAGAGATGGTGGCCGCCGATAGAGCTTACCTCCCGTGTGGCGTGTCTTGGTGCCGATCACTAGTGCACCAGCCTTGTGAGCGCATCAATGACGGCGTGAGCGATCGCATCGGGCCAACGAATAGCACTGCGCCTATTGAGGGCAGTTTGGGCTGGAGGGGAAATATCGCATAGCTTGCTCTTATTCTTGCCCAAAGCAGTGTGGGAATAGCTAGAGCGCCAACCCCACACTGCTAATACGTGTATCTCGCTCTTACCAGCAAGCTTATATATACAGACTAATACACGCGAGGAGGCAAAAGAAATCGGCTTGGATAGCATAGTATCCAAGCCGAGGTGTACCTGTGCGGGGTAGTAGTGCGCTACGAGCGCCGCCTGCGGAGCATCCACACTCCGCCGCTGCCTAGTGTAATTGCAGCAAGGGCGGTGGGGAGGAGGCTGTCGCCAGTGTTGGCAAGGAGGCCACTAGGCCGCGATGAGTTGCTGGTAGAGCCGGTGTGCGATGTATCTTCGTAGATGGCGATGGGGTCGAGGATCGTGCCGTTGGCAGTGCCGTCTTCGTCGCCAAAGCCACCGTCGGTCACATCGTAGGCAATCGTTGTGCGTGTACCGCTCGGGTTTGTGCCAAAGTTGATCCGGTTTGTGATGTCTTCGATGACTGAGCCACCTTTGGCCAGCTTGAGCACGGTGAGGCGGCTTGGGTCGCGATAGCGCGTGCTGAGTGTCAGTGCGACATGAGTGGTGTAGCCAGTGCGCGTTGTGCGCCCAGCACAGGTGATGGTGAAGCGAATGCTATTGCGCAGAATCCGGCCTTGGTACTGCTGGGGAGCAGCTGCTGGCTCGGCCGAAGCAATGTGGCTGCAGGGTGTACCGGCTGTAGCAAGCGATACTGCACTGCCGAGCGGCTGAGGGATGGTAGTTGAGTTGGTCGGCTGTGTGGGCTGCTTGGGTGTTGTTATAGATGGAGCTGATGTGATGGCGTTTAGCCGAGCTTGGAGAGCGGCTTTTTTGTGTGCATCCTTGACGGCAGCAATGCGGGCTTGAGCAGCAGCAATATCCGCAGGGCTCTTGCTGGCTTCGGCTCGAGCTAGAGCAGCCTCGGCAGCGGCCAGTGTACCGTCCTCTACCTGTTGAGTAGTGGTGTACACCATGCCACCATAGACAGCGGCTGCAAGCTTGCTCCCATCGGCCGAGCTAGCAAGAGCAGACCAGTTGGGTGTGCCAGCCGATGTCTGGGTGGTCCACGTCGTACCGCCATCGGTCGATACGTAGATATAACCACCACCGCCAGCTGTTGCAGCGAGGGTGCTGCCATCGGCCGAGATGGTTGCTGCTGTCCAGTTGTGCCGGCCGTCCACACTGCGCTCCGTCCACGTCGCGCCACCATTGGTCGAGATGTAGACGTTACCGCCAGCAGCTGTTGCTACCAGCTTTGTGCCATCGGGCGAGCTAGCGATCGATGTCCAGGTGCGGTTGCCAGCTTGGGTGCGTTCTGTCCACGTTGCACCACCGTTCGAAGAGGTGTAGATGGCACCGTCTTCGACGACCGCAGCTAGTTTGTTGCCATCGGCCGAGCTTGTGACGGCGCGCCATTTGCGGCTGCCCGACTTTGGCTGCTCCGTCCACGTTGCACCACCATCGCGTGAGGTATAGATAGTGTGATCTTTAGCGACGGCTACGAGCTTGCTCCCATCAGCCGAGCTCGCGATCGACATCCAGTTGATTGTCCCGCTCATCGCATGCTTGTGCCATGTTGCACCACCGTCTTGCGATGTCATAATGTAGCCACCCCAATCGTAGAGTGCCGCAAGCTTGCTCCCATCAGCCGAGCTCGCGATGCTCACCCAGTTGCGCACTTCCGACTTTGGCTGCTCCGTCCACGTCGCACCGCCGTCTTGCGAGGTGTGGATTGTGCCACCCCAGGCAGTGGCCGCAAGCTTGCTTCCATCAGCTGAGCTAGCAAGGGCAGACCATTTGCGGTCACCGGCGGCAGTCTGCTTGGTCCATTTCGTGCCGGTTGCTGGCACTGGCGTCTCGGGTGGCTGCGTACCCGCACCCTTTTGGAAGACGCGCACATAGTCGATCAGCATCGTCTGTGTAGGGAATGGCTCAGACGGGTCGATAGGGCTGAGATTTTTGCTAATCTCGACATAGTCATTGAGGATGAATTGCCAGCCACGGTGGAATGCACCATTGATATTCTCCTGGCTGGCGACCTTCGTCAGTGGCTCAGCATCCTTTCTAGGGAAGATGTTGCCATCGTCGGTAGGGCTCACATGGTAGCGATATACCTTGATGGGCTGGTCGTCTACAAAGTACTTGACCGTCGTACCATCATACTCTACTGCCCAGGTGTGCCACTCGTACGCAAACGAGCCTGGCCGCGCACCAGCATAGTGCTCGCCACTGTGCGATAGGGCACGTGTCCGCCAGCCAGTCTTCCATTTGGCATCGACACCATGGTGGTAGCACGACATGTGTGTGGTAGACCACGCGTAATTTGGTGTAGATGAGTACCACTCGATGATATCTAGCTCGCCATATGGGTCGTTGGCCTTGGGGTTGTCGTTGCAGTTTTGCAGGGTATTGCCACTTACCATCCACAGCGATGGCCGTGTGCCACGCTTGCCATTCCAATTAAACTTCGCGCGAATCTCGGCTCGGAATGGCTTGGTGCCGTCCACAACCTTGCCCTTGTTTTTGACTCGTCCACTGAGGTAGCGCGTTGTGGTGCCGCTGGGGCAGGGCTGCTCACTCATGTTGGCACTGGTGAGTGGTTCGTTCAAATTGCTCACACAATGGCGCTGCGTGGTAATCTCGAGATGGCTGTTGGCAACCTTGAGATTATTTGGGCTGTAGGCGAGGTGGGTATTGCGCAAATTATCAGTATTTTGCTTCAGTATGTCCCACTCGCCAGACACAGCCGAGCCAGTAAACTCGTCGTGCCACACCATACCCCATTGGTCGGCATGCGTCGTGCCATGATAGAGAAGTGCAAGCAACACAACACTACCAAGTGCCGCAAGCACAATAATTGCTTTTTTTATCACCGTTTTGTCCCCCCTGTTTTTGTCTAAAAACGTTATGGCTATGATTATAACGCTTATGGTTAGTTTTTTGCAAGGGGTTAGGCCCATAATCTTGCAAGACTCGCTGCATAGTGCAGATTTTTGCCAGGGCGAGAGAGCACTGTATATTCTCGCAGTGTGGGCAGTTATCCACGTGATTTCCACAGCACGATGTGGTTTTTACACCGCAACAGAGATGGGGTAATAAGGGGTGGTCTTTTGGGCTATTACAACAGAGGATAGTGGGGTATACTAGAGGCACAACAACCTAACACACAGGAGGGTGTATGACGAAGTTAATTAACTATTCGCTGGCAGGCGTAGCAGTGGCCGCAGCCATGGTGTGCCTGAGTGGTGCGCCAGCTCATGCTACCGAGCAAGAGCTCAGTGCAGCACGTGAGGCGTGTAGTACAGTGGTAGGGCAGGTCAAAGCGGCCAATGCATATGCCTACTGGAAGATGCCGGAGGGCTACCCAGAGGATCACAGCGCCGATGCAACCAACAGCTTTCGCCAGCAGCATGGCTGGGTGGTGGCCGGCACAGAGGTGTACGACTGGGCGTCTAACGAAGCATTTGCCAACAGCGGGCGCTTTGTCTGGGGCAGCAAGACGGTCAACTTTGCGCCAGGCAACTTCTGCTTGAGTAGTGGCAAGACGACGGGTGGCCGCGAGCTTCTTCTTACCTTCCAAAAGGATGGAAACCTCGTACTCTATAGCCACACCGGTACGGCCCAGTGGGCATCCAACACCCAGGGCAAGGGTGCACGCCTGGCCTTCCAGGGCGACCGCAATATCGTCGTGTACGACAAGAATGACAAAGCCATCTGGGCATCCAGCTGGCAGTGGAGCACGCCACGCCGCGGTGCCAAGATTGCTCAGCCCGGCCAGCGCTGGTGGCACGGCTATGCCAAGGCACAGCAAACACCAGAGTGGTTCCATGCGTTGCGCCGCGTCACAACCAAGCCACAAGACACTGGCGTGCTCACCCTGCGCGCCACCGACCGCACCATCGAGGGCATCCCCGAGACCAACTGGGCCTCGCCGCAGTACCCACAGCGCGCTACCTATGGCTCGGTAGTGGTGACCAACGAAGCACGAGGCGATGGCATACGAAACCACGTCAACATCGTTGGGACGTTCGATAACTAAGTTACGCCCCGCAGTATACACAAGCAACCCCATGCTAGCGATAGTGTGGGGTTGTTCGGTGTTCTTGATTAATGGCAACATAGAGTGCCAGGAGTGGGTTTGCACATGTGGCTACTTTGTATTATTATAGGGATAATACCAAACAGGGACTATACGAGATGAAAACAATCTGCATTGACGAATCCGGTACGCTAGGCTTTGGCTCCCACGAGCCCTACTTCGTCATGGCAGCACTTATGATTGATGACGACAGAGCGCTCAAGCGGATGAAGAATTTGATTCGGCGGGTAAATGCATCTGCAATGCATCAACTTCAATTAGCAAACCAAACGCAGTATAGGAATTATCTGCATATAAATAAAAACCCCAGGAATCCTTCATTTTATGATAGCATTCCATCTCTTATAAAGCAGCGCGCTCAGCGGCACATTGTTACAAGCTTATCGGCACGGGCAGATCATCGACTTGCTTATACAGTTGTCGATAAGACGGTATGGTCATCAGTCTATCAATACAATCGACATGTGCGGCGTAAGATACGACGGAGGATCTTATGCCGTCTTATTAGGCAGTGGGCTTTGCAATATGACGACGATGTGCGCATTGTGGTGAGCAATAAGACAATGAAGGCAGCGGCTGCTCGTGAGATAGAAAAATATCTACACACACAACTCAGCAATGAGCAGCGATGCCCAATGGCTCAGTTTCGCCACAAAATAGAAATCGTACCGGTTGAACCGCAGAGTCACTACGGCATCCAGATGATAGACTATATTGCTCGACTCATCAACCAGACCTATACTAAACCCATTCAGTATCGACGCCCACCGCAAAAGGAGGCGCTACATAATCTTAGTATTGCCAAGCTCCGTATTGTCAATGGTGAGTTGATTACCGTGTGTGATTTGGCGCACGGCTTTGAATAATACGTTTAACACACTGCTCCTTTCTCTGATAAATTAAGTCTATTGTATAGAGGTAGTGAGTAGTCTATACTAGACAGTGGAGTCAGTCATATTGTCAGCTTATTTACCGGTAAGTGAAGTAGTGCAAGAAATAATTTTCCATAGAACATTACCTGGCAATATGCATCTGTGGCGTGTTTACGAAACACGCCTTTTTGTTTTATCTATAAATTCTCACTTGTTCGCATACACTACCACCTTGTGATATAATCTATCTCCATGACAGAGAAGTTCCAAACATCAGCACACCCATCACCTGAAGAACCCAACGTGCAGATACATCTGCGCAATTTGCGAGCAAACGATGATGCGGATAAGGCACGCCTTGGTGTGTGGTATGGTCTACACCGAAGTGCGGGTGATGTCTATGTGGCAGAATCGGGGTAGGGAATCAGCCGCATCATAAGGATTTGCGAGCTGCGATTGGCTTTGAATCTAAGGACTCATATCTGGTATTACCAGAGGATTTTGCTTATACACTTGGTTTTGCGTTTGGGCGCTATAATCCAGACAAGGCCGAGCAAGATGCTTATGGCGCTTCTTACGACTTGCAGGCAGAGCGCTTCCAACAGGCAGAGGTATCTGCCGCAACGACCGACGCCATTGTCCGCACAGCAATGCTTGGGATGAAGTATGCGCTTGTGATTGACGCAAAGCAGCTAGCAGATCTGCCACCGACTGCGCAGCATCCTGATACACAGCTTCTTATACCTGAAGACTGGCAAGGCAAGGTCGACACGACAGGTATCGATCGTAGTGGCCGCCCAATATAGCGTAGAGCACTCTTACTGATACACCCCAGGCTTCAGCACGCCAATATACGGCAAGTTGCGGTAGTGCTGGCGGTAGTCCAGGCCGTAGCCCACCACGAATTCATTGGGGGTGGGGATGCCGATGTAATCGGCCTGCACATCCACCGTGCGGCGCTCGGGCTTATCCAGCAGAGTGCAGAGCTTGGTGCTGGCGGTGTGGCGCTCGGCAAATAAATCAAACAACGCCTGAGCGGTGTGGCCCGTATCCACAATGTCTTCTACCAGCAGCACATGCCGGCCAGCCACATCTGTATCGAGGTCTTTGAGGATGCGCACATTGCCGGTCGAGGTCAGCTCATCGCCATAGCTCGAAACGTCCATAAAGTCGATTTCTAGCATGCAATCCATCGCCCGCACTAGGTCGATCATAAAGGGTGCCGCCCCGCGCAAAATCCCCACCACCAGCGGGTTTTTATCGGCGTACTCCTGGCTCAGCTGCTGGCCCAGGCGCGCCACAGCGCGCGCAATGTCATCTTTGGTAAAGAGGATTGTTTCGATATCATTATGCATAAGGATTATTGTAGCAGATATGGGGTGCGGGGGCGAATTTTTGGAAGATGGGTGCAGTGAGAAATACGTGGAGGCGCGAACAATGCTACAATACCATCATGACACAACGTACCATTCCATCCCATGCTCGAATGATTCCGCCCGAGGCACAGTGTGTCTTTGTGGGCGAGATATTTCCCATAGCTACGCGATGTTGCCTCGGTGGAGGAGCTTGCGCCGCGTCATAGGGGCGACCTATAAGGGGAGTAGGGGTATGGGTATAGCATAAGTCAGCATGGAGCGTGCTTGGTTTATCTCACACAATGAATAATAAATTGCCGCATTAGGTTTTGTCATATTGCTAGGCAAGACAATTGCTCTCCTCGCCAGATACGGTATAATAAAGAAATTATGAATCGACCTATCAAGCAGATAAAACAGATCAAGCAGCGGGGTAAGCTCCTGCGGATTTTTTGGCAGGCGCTGGCAGTGGCGACGGTGGTGGTGAGCGTGAAGTTCGTCCTGCATCGCCTGGGGTGGGAGCCGATCGAGCAGAGCTCATTGCATAATAGCGTCATATCCAGCGTGACCTTTGTGATTGGTTTTTTGCTCTCGGCTACGATTGCAGACTACAAAGAGTCGGAGCGGATCCCAGCGGAGTTTGCAGCGCTGCTAGAGGACATGTATGATGACGCTGCGGCGATTCATCAGAGCTATCCGGTGTTTGATCTCGATGGTTTTCGTCGCCAGCTGCATGCTGTGGCTCAAGGGTTTTCGAGCGATGTGCGCCACTCGGCTTACGATGCCCGGCAGGACATTCGGGGCTTGACGCCGTATTTTGCCACGATGGAGCAGGGCAATGTGCCGCCCAACTTCATCGTCAAGCTCAAGCAGCAGCAGACGGTACTGCTCCGCCATCGCCATCGGGTGGACTACATTCAGCGGATTCGCTTTATTCCCTCGGCATCTATCTTGGCGCGCTCCATTGTGATGGCGTTGCTTGGCCTCTTGCTCATTACTAATATCGACCCATTTGTCGCCAGTCTGACGGTCGTGGGGCTGATTAGTTTTGTCTTGGTGTATATGATCATCCTCATCCATGTTATCAGCACACCCTTCCATAAGGCTGGCAAAACCCGCGACGACGTCAGCCTTTTCCTTATTCGCGATGCAGAAGAATACCTGAGCAGCTCAAGCGACGCAGTGAGTAAAAGATAATAGCAGCTCTCTTTTCGCTAGTAGGTGGCTCGCTATTATCGCCCAACATTGCTATAATAGAACTGTACTAACACTAACCATGGAGGATCTCACATGGGACTTACCGATGATATCAAAGCCAAAGCCGATGACGCACAAGCTAAAGTCAAAGCAGCAGCCAGTGACGCAAAAGACAAAGCCGAAGAAGTAGCTGAGAAGGCCAAAGACGCTGCGCAAAACGCCGTCGATACTGTAAAAGACAAGGCGAACGACATCGAAAACAAAGCTCATGAGACCAAGGGCTACGTAAAAGGCAAGATGGATAAATAACCCTCCATCTCTTGATAGCTACGAGAGCTGCTCTGCACATTGGAGCAGCTCTTTTGGTGCGAACACGCATTTGCGAGGCAGCACTATACATGGTACGATGAGAAAAATATAAGGAGAAATTATGCCCATCTATAACCCCGCCGACTATCCCGCCATCATCGCGCGCCTCAAAGCTAAGCTAGCCGAAAAGGGCGTCGTGATGGGTCCAACGCTGAGCGAAGCAGACATCACTGCCTTTGAGACCGCCTGCAACACGCGTCTGCCCGAGGCCTATCGACTCTTCCTGCAGCAGGTAGGCGATGGTTGCCAAGATATTCGGCAGCCCAGTGGCATCTCTATCTATGGTCTCAAACGACTGGCTGATACCGAGGTAAAGGACCTCTCGCGCAGCGTGACGATCGACGAGTACTGGCTCTGGGAGGAAGAAGAGGATGAGGCATTGCTCACAAACGAAGCATTTGAGAAGCGGCTGGGTAACGAAGGTGTGCTGCTCCTCGACCAAGGCTGTGGCGATACCTACCAGCTTATCACCTCTGGCAAATGGGCTGGCGAAGTGTGGAACTTCTGCGACGTAGGGGCTGGCCCGTGCTGCGAGCGCCAGGACTTCCTTGGCTGGCTGGAGCTGTGGGTCGATAGCGACTTTGATGCAGACTTCTTCAAGGATTATGTCTATCCAGGTGATACCGCACAGTAATACCCCACACCCCATAGCATATGCATGCAGGGGGTATTGACTACTGCCAGGCCATGCTACACTAAGGAGTATGACGAAACCATTTGTGCTACTGCAGTCGCGCCCTGAGGATGAGGCGTCGGATAATGAATATCAGGCATTCTTGCACTTTGGTGGCCTTGCGCCAACCGACCTCGAGCGAGTGCGCATCGAGGCAGGGCAGCGCCCCGCGCAGTCGCTTGCTGCCTATAGTGGTGTGCTGATGGGTGGCGGGCCAGCCAACTTTGCCTACCGGCCAGAGGAGAAATCAGCTGAGCAGCGCGAGTTCGAAGCCGTGATGATGCCACTGCTGCGCGAGATTATTACCCATGATGTGCCATTTCTTGGTGCCTGCCTGGGGGTTGGCGCGCTAGTGTCGGCACTGGGTGGTACGCCCAGCTTTGCGTATGGTGAGGCAATTGGTGCTGTGCCAATCACCCTCACGCCAGCAGCTAGAGATGACCCACTCCTCGCTGACTTACCTACTACCTTCGACGGCTTCGTTGGGCACAAAGAAGGGGTGCTTGAGCCACCGGCTGCCTGTACCGTCTTAGCGCGCTCGCGCAGGTGCGTGCAGATGCTGCGAGTGGGGCACAACGTGTATGCCGCGCAGTTCCATCCCGAGCTCGATCCGGAGAGCCTTGCCTTGCGCATTGATATCTATCGTCACGCTGGCTACTGTGCTCCGGACGAAGCCGGTACTCTCATCGCCAATGCCCGCCAGCAAACCGTCACCGAGCCAGTCAAGATCCTGCGCCAGTTTGTGCAGCGCTATCAGCGGTGAGAGCTCAAACTCAGTTTTATCTATATCCTGCTTGTGACACTTCCATCAGGCTGCTGGTGATCGACATTTGCGCTGCATACATCGATTGCTGAGAGCTGGATGAAAGCTAGCTCATAAGGCGCACTTATTTATTTTTATTTGCCAAATGAGATAGTAGGGAAGAGGCTCACACAGGCAGAAGTGATTTTGATATAAGAACGTGTATTATTTGTCTACTTCTTGTGTAAAAATATACCCCTTAGCCTATATAGGCAGTAGGCTATAGCACATAGCTTTGAGCAATAGTTGTAGCTAGATACTAGCTATATCTAGCTTGAGTGTAATCCTATTAAATCCAACTATGAACCCATATAGGGGATGGCCTATAGGGTATTGGTAAGAACAGAGGTAATATGACTTGCAAATTATCAATATATCATATATGATAAGAAATGTTATGAAATTATTTGAAAAAAGTTCAATACCGAATTGCGTACAGATTCATACTGATTCTGTTATTCCACCATCAATCAAGCGCTACGACGGTGCACATACTGCACCAGTTAGCCTGGCAACTGACATACGTCTAGAGGGTGAAGGGCCCGAGCAGCGTCTAGTGGTGGATACCGTCCATACGACACAGGGCAGTTATATGGATTTTGTCGATCGGCGCATTGTGCCAACATGTGATTTTGCAGCTACTGCGTTGCCTGGTATGACAAGCGAGCTGTGTGGCTGGGTGGGCGAAGGTGATGGTGATGGAGTGGTAAATGTCCTCGCACTTATTCGGCCGGTTGACGTTGCAAAGAGAGGTATGGTTAATGAGCGGCACAACCCAGAGGTAGTGCGCGCACGGCACATTGGTAAGCTCGCTGCTATGGCAATGGCACAGCACCTCCTCCTCCTTGGTGAGCAGGCCGATGCGGATATGACCTTTGACACGAAGATACTGCAAAAAACCATGAACAAGCATAAAAAGCGTGGTGACGTAGCAATTCTCCTGCCGTAAGCTCATGCTTCGCAAGGGGTATAGCTACGCTATATATAAGCCTGTGGAAACATAAGAAGCTCGGTCGTTTATACGAGTTTCTTTGCTTTTGGCAGTGGCCGAAGCATTGCTCCTCGCGGAGAGATCAAACTGCCGTGCTTAGCTACTATTAATTGAGAAAATAATCTTCACGTAGATACCCCACCACCCACTGATAGGGTAGGGCTACCCCTATGCAGCAGCGTGGCACACTGCCTCAATATTGTGCCCGTTTGGGTCGATAAGGAAGGCGCCATAATAGTTTGGATGATAGATCGCCCGCACGCCTGGTGCGCCATTGTCCTGCGCTCCTGCTGCTAGGCCAGCTGCATAGAATGCATCAACTGCTGCCCGCGACGGTGCAGCAAAAGCAAAGTGTAGCGGCGATGATGGCTCGCCTTGCCCAAGCCAAAATATCCCGGTGTGTTGCGTCCGGTCTGGATTGCTAAAGCCCACGCCATATGATTCGTCAATTGTCTTGGCATACCCCAGTGGTGCCAATACCGCTTCATAAAAGGCCTTACTTGCTTCAATGTCTTTAACGATGATGCCGAAGTGGTCGATCATGAGGTACCTCCTTGTGATATACCGCTTAGTATGTTGTCTCCCAGTATACGCCACAAATGATGACAGAGGCAATTGCTTCGTAAGGTGAAATGATAGATAAATACAGGTGGGTGATAGGGGTATGGGTATTACTCTTGCCTCCCACTATCACACGCAATGGAATGAATAGTGGCGTGGATAGCTATATAGCAATGCAAAAGCGAAGAAAATGACTACCCCCACAGTGGTCTAGTGCCAGTAAAAAATCTCCACGACTTTTCCACATCTCTGCAGACACTAGATATGGGCACACTACATATAGCGTGGGTAAGGTAGGATCCTTGGTAGAAACAGAGGTAGTGATGGCACGCATCACCAGCACAATGCCGTATATAGCGCGCACCCTGCGCACCATATGGTATAATTACCTCGATAACCCCATAAACAAGGAGATAAGCAGATGAGTAATTTTCCGGTAGTGCGCGTAGAGCGTGTTGATGTGCGGAATGAGAGTGCGTCGAAGATAGATGTATGGGCACGCATCAAGAATGAGTCCGACCGGCAGGTGAAGGTTGTGAGTTGGGAGTATCTGGGAAATATGCGCAACGAGTCGCACACGCTCAATCCGGGCAACACGGTGGATGTGATGCTCTACAGCGGTGCACCCAAGAACTATCCAGACCAAATGTACATTCGCTACGAAGCCGAGCACGATGGTGGCAGGCATTACTTCTTAGCACGGCACCAGGCGAAGTTTGACGAGCGCTACAATAATGACACCAAGTGGTATCGGCCATCAGACTGGATGGAGTTCCAGCGCGTGGATCGCGGTAACTAGCATGGCAGCCACTCCACGCATCTTCTATACCGATGGCAGCGCCAGCCCCAACCCTGGCCCGGGAGGCTATGCCGTCATCGAGCAGGGCAAGCCCGTGGCGCTGGGCAGCGAGCCAGGCAACACGACGAACATCCGCATGGAGGGGATGGCGCTCATCGCAGCCATGCAGTTGGCTGGGGCTGAGGAGTGTGAGATCCATACCGATAGCGAATTTTGGGTCAATGTCCTTACCAAGTGGGCACCTGGCTGGGCAGCTAAGGGTTGGCGCAAGAGCAGCGGGCCGATCAAGAATCTCGAGCTGGTGCAAGAAGCCTATGCGCTCTATACCACCGTGCAACCCAAGCTTATCTGGGTGCGCGGCCACAACGGCCACGAGCAAAATGAGCTGGCCGACCAATGGGCCAACCGAGCACGAGCTGGGGAGCGGCTTGGAGGAGAATGAGCAGTGAGAAACCGGTCATAGCGACCGGTTTTTTAGTTATGGAAAATCTAGCTGCAGGGTGTTTGCTATGTATAAAAGAATGTATACCCTATGTATCAGACTCAAGCTCGTTGAATAGCCTTGGATCGTAGCAAAGCAGCTGAATAGCTCGTTCTTGCTCTAACTTAGAGCTGGCTGCTGCTTGAGCGGTAGCTTGGGCAGCTGCATCTTTCTTGTCGCGTTGTGCTGCATCGACAAGGTGGATATTTCTAACACAAATATATGCTATACTATTACCAATATCACTAATATCCAGAGTGCGACGAGGGACTGGCCCGATGACTCGCCAGCAACCTGCTCTAAGGAGAGCAAGGTGCTAAGTCCAGCCTGTGCGCAGGGAAGATATGAGACGCGTAAGAAGACAGCTCCTTTCTCGCCTGGCAGTGCAGGATAAAAGAGAAAGGAGTTTTTATGACAGCAACGACTATAATATCAGCGCAGTTTCGCACCGCCGAGAGTGTGAGCCCAGGCCACCCTGACAAGCTGTGCGACCAAATGAGCGATGCCATCCTCGATGCGTACTTAGCCCACGACCCACAGGCGCGTGTGGCGGTGGAAATGTGCGGCGGCCATGGCACGGTGTTTGTGACGGGCGAAGTGACGTCCCGAGCAGTCGTGGCAGTAGCGCCGATTGTGCAGCGTTTGGCGGGGAGTGAGATAGAGATTATTGAGCACATTGCGCAGCAGAGCCCGGAGATTGCGCGCGGTGTGGATGATGGCGGGGCGGGGGACCAAGGCGTGATGATTGGCTATGCTTGCAACGAAACGCCTGAGCTGCTCCCGCTAGAAACAGTGCTGGCGCGGCGATTGAACCAATTTTTGTATCAACGTTGGCCCTACGATGGTAAAACGCAAGTAACCCTGCGCGGTGGGCAGATAACGGCAATTGTTGCAAGCTTCCAACACGCACCAAAAGACGAATTAACAGAGGCGGTAGAGGAGTGGCTTCAGCAGCAAACGTATGTGAACACATTTTTTAAGGATAAGCAATATGACGCGCCAGTGCTACACTGCAACCCAGCCGGGGACTGGCAGATTGGTGGCTTTGCGGCTGATGCTGGCCTGACCGGGCGCAAACTCATCGTCGATAATTATGGGCCACGCGTGCCAATTGGTGGTGGGGCCTTTAGCGGCAAGGACGCCACCAAGGTGGATCGCTCGGCGGCGTATATGGCGCGGCGCATTGCGGTGGATTATCTGCGGCAGCACCACGCGCAGGAGGTGCTGGTGCGCCTGGCGTATGCAATCGGCCACGACCAGCCCGTCGAGGCAACCGCCATCATCGATGGGGTAGAGCAGCCCATCACAGGCTGCGACCTCAGCCCGCATGATATCATCACCACACTTCAGCTCGCTCAGCCCATCTACGAGCCAACCGCCTGCTGGGGGCACTTTGGCGAGGGGTTTGTGTGGGATCGGTAGGGTGCTAGGTTGAGCCCTTACTGGTAGGATATGAGTGTCTAAATCTTGTACAATTCTTTTCTCATTCTGTTCCGTTACATCTCTCAAGAAACCACCTCACGATAGAGAAAGAGTGGTAGCATCTTTTGAGCGAGGTACTAAACTGCGCTATGAGTAGCATCGTGCTGCTCGTAGCTCTTGTACACTGCATCGAGGTAGGGAGAGAGTGTCTCGCGCACGTTATGTCGTAGTGTCTCGTAGCCAGATGGGTCGCGCAGCGCATCGCTTATTTCATACTGGGCAAGGAGGGCAGACTGATCTGGCATAACGCGATCTACGACTTGCGCCAGTGCAGCTGTGTCGAATGGGTTGATTAGTACGGATGAGTCTTGCTCGCTATTACGCTCGTTTATCATATGTTGCAAGTCTCGCACTGCGCTGGTGACAGGCTGGTATTGCTCACCGATGAGCTTGCGCAGCTGCTGTGTCTTCCGGTGGGCGCGCCAATGAGCAAATGGGCTATAATGCCCATGGTCGGCCAACATAGCTCGGCCGTAAACAGCAGCAGGAGTGCCAATCAGTGATGTGGCAGACCCAATCGTAAAACCTGTTGTCAGCTCTTGCATTGGTGTACCGTCAAATCCATACGCATAGGTTGCCGCAGCCATTGCGCATGCACCAAGTGTGCCAATGCTTAGACCGGCTTCGGCGTACTCTTCAAGCAGTGTCACATCTCGTTCGCCAAACTGTGGTGGCACTTTGTGATTGCGACTGCGGATGTAGGCGATGGCAACGTCTGGATCGACAGCATCGAGCATAGATTGTGAGCAATCGGCCCACACATGTACTCCGTCATTTATATCTTTGGGGGCGTAGTTGTATCGAGATAGCAATGCCATATATCTCTCCTCTCGCTTAAATAAGTAATGTGTCTATGGTAGAAGGGTGTTGCTGCTATGTCAAGGTTGTGGATTTGTCAGTGAAGTAGGTGTTGGTGTGTTTTTGTTAATGATGAGTTGCCTATATATAGAGAACATACCCATACTTTGCCTCTCACCCCACAACCTTGTATACTAGAGCCTATGGATCAGACACTTGCACAGGAGATTTTGCGTAGTGGCCAGAGTGCGCTGCTGACAGGCCCGGCGGGCACGGGCAAGACGCATGTGTTGGGGCAGTTCATCCGCCAGTGTAGGGCGGATGGCAAGTATGTGTCTGTCACTGCCACGACGGGGCTTGCGGCGACTCACCTGGGTGGCAGCACCATCCACGCATGGGCGGGGATTGGCATCCACGATAGCCTGCCGAACAATTTTTTTGATCACCTGTCGAAGACGCGGCGCGATATTATTGCTAAGACAGATGTGCTTATCATCGATGAGATTAGTATGTTGCACGACTACCGCCTGGATATGATCGACGAAGTGTGCCGCCGCGTGCGCGAAGTGCCGAACCAGCCTTTTGGCGGATTGCAGGTGGTGATGAGTGGGGACTTCTTCCAGTTGCCGCCTGTCAATCGCGATGGCGGGCGGCAGGGGAGCTTTGTGGTGCAGTCGCAAGCTTGGCGTCAGCTCGACCCAGCCATTCTCTACCTCGACCAGCAATACCGCCAGCAAGAGGGTGACGCCCTGCTCGACATCCTGACTGCCATGCGGTCTGGCGACCTGCGCCGACACCATGCCGAGCAATTACTGACCCGCACAGAGGTAGAGCCACCTCACGAGAGCGACCTGACTGAGCTCCACACCATCAATATCGATGTCGATCGGATCAACCAAGCCCGTCTCGCTGAGCTGCCTGGCGACGAAGTATCGTACCAGCGCAGCAGCACTGGTGGGCAAAATTATGTCGACACCTTGCAGCGGAGTATCCTCGCACCGGAGGTGCTGGTACTCAAGCAGGGTGCACTGGTGATGGCCATCAAGAATGACCAAGCGCGGCGCTTTGCCAATGGGAGTATTGGCCAGGTAACAGGCTTCGAGCCAGGCACAGACTACCCAGTGGTGGAGTTTCGTAATGGCCACGTGGTGACGATGCAGCCTGACACCTGGGAGCTGCGCGATGGTACGCGCAAGCGAGCCAGTATCTCGCAGCTGCCACTGCGCCTGGCTTGGGCGATTACTGTGCACAAAAGCCAGGGGATGACGCTCGATAGTGCACGCATCGACCTACGCAAAGCCTTTGTTCCGGGTATGGGCTATGTAGCACTGAGCCGCGTTAAGAGTCTCGATGCTATATATCTCACCGGCATCAACCGGATGGCGCTTACCATGAGTGACGAAGCCTATATCATTGATACGCAGCTTCGCACTCGTGCCGCCCAAGATGCCGAGCGCTTTGCCCATCTGCGCAAACAAGCTGCTCAGCGTGCTACGATGCCGCAGAAGAAGCCAACGGGCAAAACTGGCAGCACCAGCTGGGCGGCCAAGATCGCCACAATGCGCCAGACCCACCCCAATGCCTACAAACCATGGACAAAAGCCGACGACGAGACACTCAAGCAAGGCTTTGTCCAAGGCGTGAGTATCCGCCAGCTCAGCCGCACTCTTGGTCGGCACGAAGGCTCGATAAAAATGCGACTGCAAAAGCATTTTGGCGAGGATGCGGTGCAGTAGCGCATTGCTATCCCAAAGTCTGGTGTCGTCTCATATTTTTCGCAAATATAGCAAACAAAGATGAATATTATTCTAGCATATTCAGCTCTTACGCAAGAGCTGCAAACTTCTCAGTAGTTCCCGTAAGTTGCTAATTGACAAACCTCCTCGATATCTCTTACAATAAGTAACCTAGACAATAAGGAGAAAATATGGCAAATCCAGAGAGAGAGAGAGAGCCTTAACAGGCAGTGCTGAGCAAACCACTGCAGATACTGCAGGGAGTGGTGAGATTTCGCTCCAGTCACTTAGTAACCTGATGAGCGGCAAAACACTGCGCGATATCAAAGCAGTACACCAAGGGGTGACTGCAGACTTGAGCGAAGCGCGCCAGGTTGTGGAGCAACTACACCAAGGGACGAGCGAGGAGGTTGTGAATGCACTGCGGACGATCCTCGCGCTGGATCATACAACACGGCAGCAGGAATACCCTGCATTGCAGCAGTTTGTTAACAGAGCCAAACCGTCGCATTACCACACGCCCCTCGTGCGCGCAGCCTTGCAGGCAGATGTACCTATCTGGCTGCATGGTGAGGCAGGGAGTGGCAAGTCGACTGCTGGTGAGCAAGCGGCAGATAGCCTTGGCTTGCCATTTCGCTCTATATCGCTCGGGCCAACGACATCCAAGTCCGACCTTATGGGCTATCGCGATGCAACGGGTAACTACCATAGTACAGCCTACCGTGAGGTGTATGAGAATGGTGGTGTCTTTATGTTTGATGAGATCGATAATGGTAGCGCAAGTATTTTGACTATCCTCAACAGTGCGCTTGCCAATGGCCATGGTGAGTTTCCGGATAGCAGAGTGCCACGCCACGAGACGGCGCGCTTTATCGCCAGTGCCAACACGATTGGCCGCGGAGCAACGAGTGAGTATGTGGGCCGGGCACCGATCGATGCCGCCACCACCGACCGCTTTGCCTTCATCCCAATGGACACTGATGAATACTTGGAGGACGCGCTGATACTTGGCATGGAGATAAACCGCTCACCACTCGACATCTCGGCTGGTGAGGTACCTAGCTCCAAAGAGTGGCTGGCTATAGTGCGAGCACATCGCCAGGCACTGGGTGAGCTTGGTATCCGCGCTATCATTAGCCAGCGTGCTAGCCTGTATGGTGTACGCCTAGCTGAGCTAGGCGTCGGTAAGGACTGGCTGGGCGAGATGCTCCTCTATAAGGGTATGAAGGAGCATGACCGCGAGAAGCTAGCTGAGAATGCCAAGCGGTTGATGCCGAGGGTGCAGGAGGCGCTTGACTACAAGACTCGCGAAGCTACGAAAGGCAAAGAGCTTGATGAATCTCACAGTAAGTCATCTCGAGAAACTCAGCCAAAAGATACTGAAAAGAAAGACGATAGTGAGTGGTTTACACCACCGGAGGATAAAGAAATTACTATCGATAGAACGAATACACGATGGCTTGAGAGATCTCTTGATAGTTCTATACGTCGTTTCTTACCAGACTGTTATAATTTTAATAAATTAGACATGACCAACTATGAGACCAGTATATTTGCCCGAGTGTGTTGGGACTTGGAATCGATGCATTCGCGTGAGCTAACGGATATAGCACAAACGCCAACAATATCCAGCGCAGTAAGACGGATCTTTGGAGACCCCGAAATTTGGACGACAAAAAAGATCCTTGTGTCAGATATAGTTGCTGCAGCCAATGTAGAGGAGGATCAGTGTTGGCACCGCGACCGTGGGCACATCACACAATGGAAAACAGCGGATAATGATAATGACCACATCAAGACGGAAGTACATGACCGAATAGAGTTCGTGAAAGACCACTTTTCGCAATTGAACGACTATGATGTTCAGGATTACGCTAAGCAGTTCGAAGCCTGCCATGGCTTTGTTCCTGGGCGATTTACCCTGTGTAATTGGCTGAGGCAGCACCCCGATGTGGGCGGTAAGCAGCAAGGGAACCGCTAGATGCGTCGTTTTGAGGAGCAACATGATGGCTACACAACGCACTTTCGCCAGCTGGATAGTGTGAGCGAGATGATCGATGCGATGCAGCATGCGCCCGAGCAGCAAGAGCAGTCTGGCCTCGGAGCATCGAGCCTGAAGATAGATGAGTGGCAGTGGTCGGGCACGAGTACGATGGATGAGGCGCTCGAGTTAGCGCGCTATGGCTGGGAAGAGGGCCGCCAGCATTTGCGCCAGGCGGTGGGGCGTATTGCTCTTGACCAGCTAGTGGGGCGGCGACCAGTTGTGGAGTCTCGGCTAGATTTTGCTGGTGATGAGGTAGATATTGGTGCCTACCTACACGGTGAGCCCGAGCATATGGTGGACTACCAAGTCCGCCAGGATACTCACGGGAAGCAGGCAATGATGTACGTTAATGCATCAATGGCTAGCCAAGTCTCATCCAAGCGGATTATGCAGCGTGGTGGGGCGCTGTATGCAGCGATTGAGGCACTGCGTACTGAGGGGTATTCGCTTGGCCTCACGATGGTGGAATCGACAAAAGAAAGAGATTACCATATCCGTGGTGTTGAATACCAGATACCGGTGGTGCAGCCAGGGGAATATCTGGATATCGACACAGCGGCATTTTGCTTGGCACACCCAGCATTCTTGCGCCGCGGGGTATTTGCCCTCAATGAACATGAGCCAAATGACATACGCTACGCTATGGGGTTTATGGTGGGTGGAGGCTATGGCGAACCAACCCGCATGGTCTCAGATCTCCCGCCACACAGCTTTCTCATTGACCAAGGTGAGGGGCTCGACCTTAGGAGCGATGATGACATGCAGCGCTTTGCCCAAAAAGTGGTTGACCGCACACTGGAGACGCTGGGGCACGAGCCAGTAGACAGAGAACGCTAATTAGGCTTTTTTGAGGCGTGCTATCCTTACAATATTGTTTGCTGCGCGTAGTAATTCTTGTGCAGTGAGTATGATGCACCTAGCGGGCGTGCCTGTGAGTTATTTGACAGTGTAGAGAGATGTGATGTATTATGAGTTCCTACCTAATTAATAACAATGGAGCCGAGATATGAGTGAAAGTACGGCAAGCCCGCAACCAAGCACACAGTGCTGAGCAAACGCCGGGTGAGACGAAACAGGGGCGGTATGGAGAAAGTTGGCAGAAGCTAAAATCTGGGTTGCTTGTACCGGGCCTTGGTGTGGTTGCAACAATGGGTGGTGATGGTGGTTTTATCGTCGTTGACAGACGCCGCAGAGCTGACAGGTATCAATCAGCAGAAACACCTAACCTTGATGATGATTCATTGCAGCATGATGAGGGCGGTAGCCGTAATCTAGGCGAAGAAGAGCAGCAGCCACAGAGTCCTGAGCAGCTCGATGACAGTGAGTGGTTTACGCCGCCGGGGGATGTGGAATTTAGCACCTCTGAATTCGGGCTAATAGAGCAAGGTCTTAAAGATGCTATCGAGTGGGGTGATGATTTGTTGCTTACGAGGCTGAATGCAGATTGGTTAAGCCCACTACTTAAAGCACTTTGCTGGCAACTCGATCAACATGCGTATATTTTGGACAATGTACACCAGACATCACTCTTGAGAGGTGCCATAGATAGTTGTCTTAATGAAGGTGAAGGTAGTGATCGTGCAATAAAACTATCTGAGATTACTGATAAGATAACAGAGACCGATCTAATTGCGGGTTGTGATGATGACGCTGTGTATAGAGAAATGCTCAGGCCGCAATGGCGGATTGATTCTGAATGTGACGAAAGGTTGAGAGATAAAGTAGAAGAACGTATAAAAGATGTCCAAGCACTCCTCGGCGATGAGCCTCCCACGAGCAGTGAGATTGTGGCCTATGCCGGTCAATTTGAGCAGATCCATGGTTTTGTCCCGAGTTGCTTCACGCTCTACAATTGGCTGAGCCAGCATCCTGATGTCGGTGAAAAGCACGCCGTCGGGCAATAGGCTTTACACCCCAAATATAGTACACTAGAAACCATGCATAACGAACCAAACACACAAACCCCCACTACCGATACCACCTCAGTAACGCCACCAGAGCTAGCTGCCACGCCGCAGAGTGATGCAGACGTGGCCGCCCATGCCGAGGCTCAGCCAACAGATACTACCGCACAGTCTACGGCTGACACATCTACCGACGCTACCGACATCTTCCTCTGGGCCAACCAAGCCGACCGCGACAAAGATCAGCTGGAGGTGGATCTCTTTCTCTTTACCAAGGGCTATACGGTGTATGCCACCAACTATGCAGCCGAGCTCAAGGCGCAGCTCAAGGTGCTCTTCCTCTACGATATGATCACGGCGGTGCAAACGGGTGCAGCGACTGGCCTGATGGTGCGCGACTTTGAGGCGGCCAAGGCTGAGGAGAATGTTCTCGAGCGCACCACGCTCGACCGGGTAGTGCATGCTCAGGAAGTCATCGAGCAGATCACCTACAGCGAGGCAGATCTCGAGACCTTCAACGAAGGCGACCATGAATTCAAGAAGGTTAAGGGTATCATTGCGCGCTTCCGGATGGGTACAGATAGCGAGCCATTCTTTGTGGCCAAGCTGCTGCCCCAGTCGCAGGTGCTCAAGGGGGCAACCGCCTGGATGTACAGTGGTGGGTCGTTCCAGCCATTTGTGGCTGATGCTGGCCTACGCATCACGCCGGATAATCAGGTATTGATCGTCGGCAACGATATTTTTGCCTTTAGCGAGAGCAAATTTGTCCGGCTCTTTGGCTACGATGCCAAAAAGCACGCTGTGGCGGAGGAGAAGATTGCTGCCATCACTCAGCAGTTCAAACTTACCTTGCCTGAGGGGCTCACGCTCGACCGCCTAGTGCGCGATACGCCAGCGCTGGTGACTAAACTGCAAAAGCTCGATCCTGCCCAGGTGACACAAGACCAACTCATCGACCACGCTGACGAAATGGGCCTGGGCCTGATGACGGACGACGCGGCAGGGAGTATCATTATCATGGATGCCAAGGATGCAGCCGTTTTTGTCAATCTCCTCAACGACGACTACGTCACGAGCGACCTGACCGGTGTCAAATACGAAATGCGCGGCAAGAAAATCTTGCGCGAGAATGAGCAGTTGCCAGAGTAGGGAAGAGATATTCTCTGTGTCTAGCTAGTATCATGCTATTGGACAAGAAAATATCTGGAGGCCAGCGACCAAGCAAGCGGGAGAGCTCTGTTATATCATCTGGCCGGAACATTTTCGGTTCGATGGCATGATACTAGCCTCTGAGGTAGCCGCTCGTGATAACTGCATCCACCCAATGTTCTATTTTTCTTAATCCTCTGCTGATGGTACAATAAGCATTATGGCTAAGCAACAATCTACGGTGCAATTTCCAAAACATTTCCTCTGGGGCGCTGCCACGAGCGCGCATCAGGTCGAGGGTGGTATGCACAACCAGTGGTCGGAGTGGGAAAAAGCTCAGGCCAAGACCCTCGCTGCTCAGAGCCAATATCAATACGGCGACTTGCCCAACTGGCCGCACATTGCCAGTGTCGCCAAAGATCCAAACAATTATATCTCGGGCAAAGCTGCCAATCACGCCGAGCTCTACACCCAAGACTTCGCCCTGGCCAAGAAGATGGGCCTCACCTCGTGGCGCTTTAGTGTGGAGTGGTCGCGCATCGAGCCAGAAGAGGGCGCGTGGAATGCCGAGGCGATCAAATATTACAAGGCGTACTTGGCCGCGCTGGCCGATGCTGGGCTGGAGCCCGTCGTGACGTTGTTTCACTTCACGCTGCCAGTGTGGTTTGCCGCCCGTGGGGGCTTTGCGAAGCGCGATAATGTGAAGTACTTCGTACGCTTTGTTGATAAGCTGATGGATGAGATTGGTGCAACGGTGCGCTATGTCATTACCATCAACGAGCCGTGTGTCTACGTGACCGAGAGCTACTACAATGGTACTTGGCCACCCAACGTCCGCAGCAAGTGGCAGACCTACCGCGTGCTGAGCAACCTTGCCTACGCGCACAACCAAGTAGCCAAAGTCCTCCATGCCAAGAGCCGGCGCTTCAAGGTGGCGGTGGCTAAGAATTCGGCCTATACCTACCCGGGCGACGACGCCTGGCTCAGCCGAGCGACGGCGCGGGTGGTGCAGTTCTTCCAGGATGATTATTTCCTGCGCAAGGTGGTGCGGCAGAGCGACTACATTGCCGTTAACTATTACTTTAGCAATCGCATCTATGGCTACCGCATACACAACCCCGAGACCACGCCAAATGATCTCGGCTGGACGATGCAGCCCGATCATCTCGAGCTTGCGCTGGAACGCCTCTGGGGCCGCTACAAGCTGCCTTTGCTTGTGACAGAGAACGGTGTGGCCGATGAGCGCGACCAGTTCCGCAAGCAATGGCTTACTCAGTCTATCCTCGCCATGCAGCGCGCTCTTGGTAGTGGGGTAGAGCTGCTGGGGTATATGCACTGGAGCTTCCTCGATAACTTCGAGTGGGATAAAGGATTTTGGCCGCGCTTTGGCCTCTTTGCGGTCGACTACAAGACGTATAAGCGGACACCGCGCCCCAGTGCGCTATGGTTTGCTCGCGTATTGCAGCAGCAGAAGAAACGGGCAGAGCAGCCCATCGAACCACTGCCGTCTGTACCAGCCCGCAAGAAACCAGCCAAGCCAGCTGCTGCACAAGCTCAGGCCAAACCTACGTCATCAGCGTCTTCATCGCCGCGCTCTGTTCGCTCTACGCCAGCCGTGCCACCCAAACCGACGCCGCCGACACCACCGCAAACACCCCAAATGCCACCATCTACACCAGGGCCAGCGGCACGCTCTAGCGGGGTGATTACACCGCCGCGCCGGCCAGCAGTTGCATCACGCAGTCGTTCACGTAGTCATAATAATCGGGAGGAATAATATATGGCACAGAGCAATGGTGGAGCACGCGTCGTCGTCATCGGCGGCGGGACGGGGAGCTTTACACTCCTAACAGGCCTGAGGCAGTATGCCTCGCAGGTCACAGCGCTCGTCAATATGGCAGATGATGGCGGCTCGACGGGCCAACTGCGCGACGAGCTTGGTGTCTTGCCACCTGGCGATGTGCGTCAGTGCCTCGTGGCGCTGAGTAATAGCCCTAAGGTGCGCGATCTCTTTAATTATCGCTTCGATGAAGGGAGCTTCAAGGGGCATGCCTTTGGTAATCTCTTCCTCACAGCACTTGAGAAAATGACCGGCAGCTTTGCCGAGGCGGTGGCACTAGCCAGCCAGGTGCTTAATATCGATGGGTGCGTTGTGCCCGCTACGCTCAGCAATGTGACGCTTTGTGCAGAGGGTGAGGATGGTCAGCCTATCAAGGGTGAGTATGTCATCTCACAGCAGGCACTAGCGCGTCGGCCCAAGATTTGGCTCGAGCCAGAAGCCCAGGCTAACCCTGCCGCGGTGGAGGCAATTCGCACCGCCGATATGGTCGTCGTGGCTCCCGGCAACCTCTATGGCAGCTTGGCACCTGTCTTGGTCATTCGCGAGATTCAGGAGGCGCTTGCCGCCACCACGGCACGCTGCGTCTTCGTCTGTAACCTTGTCACCAAACCTGGCCCAACGGACGGCTTTTCGGTAAGCGACTTCGCGAGTGAGATCGAGCGCCTAGCAGGCAGTCAGTTCCTCGACTATGTCGTCTTCAACAACACGCGCCCCAGCCCCGAGCTTATGGACAAGTACGCTCACGATGGCGAGCTGATGGTCGAGTACGACATGGACGAGATGCACCGCCAGCACTATCGCTATCGTGCCGCACCAGTCCTCGCACAAGACGTGTGGGATGGTGCCCAGGCTAGCGATCCACTGGCTAGCACGCGCAGCTTCATCCGGCACGACCCTGATGTCGTGGCGCGCCAGCTGATGCGGATATACTTTGCATAAATATCAAGGACTGGCTATACTGTAATAATTATGGAATACCCATCGAGCCATTACCATATCTACGTTGATCTCGATCGGACGATCATCAACACCACGCAGTGGTTGCGCGAGATAGCGGAGGCACTCGCCCAGCTCTACCCGGCGCAGGTGACCGCCAAGGAATTCTTGGCGGCGCAGCCTCGCTACATGCTCCGGCCCAAGACGAACCCCACCGCGCCGACCTATGTCTTGGCAGCGCAGCTTGCGGCGCTTGGTCTCGATGCGGCATCTGTTATTGAGCAGCTCGAGCAGACGACGCTCGCCGATGGCCACCTCCAGTATCCCGGTGTGGCACAGATGCTGCGCACGCTCAGCCACTATGGTACGGTGCAGGTGCTAACCTACGGCGACCCCATCACCCCGCACTGCAAAGCCCGTCTGTGCCCAGCAGTGCGTGCGCTCGTGGCTCAGCAGGGTGGGCAGGTAATCATTACCACCTTGCAAGATAAAGCCCAGTGGCTGCGCCGTGCTGCCGCTGCAAACCCCGGCCAAACAATCTACCTGATCGACGATAAGCCCGTTGCCGTTGCCTTTGCGCCCGAGCCAGACCCGCCCATCCGCTGCGTGCAGATCGACCACACTGGCCAACTCACACCGCGCTCCATCAATTGGCGCTCAGGAGACTGGCCCATTTGTCATACGTTAGCTCAAGCAACTAATATCATACAAGGAGACATCGAGTATGCAATGCACCAAAGCAATCATCCCCGTGGCAGGCTGGGGGACACGGCGCCTGCCCGTCACCAAGACGATCGAAAAATGCATGTTGCCGCTGGGTAACCGCCCGGTAGTAGACTACGCCGTGCAAGACTGCATCGCGGCGGGCATCCGCGATATCTACTTTGTGGTGAGCGAGCAGAGTACGCAGATTCGCGACTTCTACCGCTCCAACGTCGACCTCAACAACTACCTACGCCGCAATGGTAAGGCAGATCTCTTGCCGCTCATCGCTCCGCCAAAGGTCAATCTGCACTACATGGTGCAATCCAGCTATGGCAAGTACGGTACGGCTATCCCGGTGAGCCTGGTGGTGCCGCAGCTCGACCCGGGCGAGCCGGTGGTCGTGCTGATGGGTGATGACTGCGTGTATAATGCCGATGGCACATCAGAGGTAGCACGCCTCATTGAGGCAGCAGGGGAGGATCGCTCGGCCATCCTGGGTGTGCACATGCCGAAGGATCAGCTCAGCCACTATGGTGTGCTCGACGTTGCCGAAGATGGTCGCCTGCGCGGTGTGGTAGAGAAGCCAGCGCCGGGTGAAGCCCCTAGCGAGATGATCAATGTCAGCAAATACGTCCTCAGCTACGACCTCCTGCAGCGCATTGCCGCCCACGCCGACCGTGAGGATGTCGCGGGCGAATACTACATCACCGACCCCTTCAACGACTACCTCGCCGCTGGTGGCCACATGGCCGTCGTCCCCACCAAGGGCCACTACCTCGATACTGGCACACTCGAGACCTGGGTAGCAGCCAACAACTGGCTCCTCGAACATCAGGGGTAGGGGAGAAATAATGAAAACCGGCTCCATATCAGCCGGTTTTTTCTTGGCAAAAAACACAGCCCACCAACTGCCACGGCCAAATCGGGTTTCCAGGCCCGAGAATACTCTAGAGTACTCGATCAGGCGTGGTGATTGGCGGGCTGTGTTGGTGGGCTATTTAGCCCCTGTCCTCATAGCACCTAAATGATACTATGAGCTTTGCATTGACGTAGGAACTCAGGGTCGTGGGTAGAAAATCCCCACGTGTTACTGCTCCTTGTAAAAAGGTAGCAGCATAATCTGGGCTCTTAAAGGTCTTTTCTAGCGGGTAAGACCCGCCAGTGGTTGTGTCAACCTCGACCTTGTACTTCTTCATCGTCATGATGATCTTCCTTTCGGATCCAGAGGCCAAAGAGCTGCTTTCTGCTCTTCGAGACAACCTCCGAGCTAAAAAGCTAATATATATATATCAATATATGAGAGCGGCGTCAAGCTATTTTGCTTATAATGCCATAAAATCAGCGTATTTTCTACTTTTGTGCGTATAAAATGGCAAGATATATCTACTATAGACGCGCTTAGATCAGATCAAAACACTCACCAATCTCGCTTATTCTTATCCACATTGTGCAGAGTGGGGAAAACTGCTGACCCCTGATACTGGTTGAGCTTTTCCACAGATTTGTGGATAAGCGCCGGCACGGCGGGGAATGCCGTGGGTAAAAGGGGTTGCATGTGGGTGAGAGTGGGTAGTATAGTGGGAGTAGTGGAAGAAAGTGGGTAACCACGAGAAAAACAAACACCACTGCACAAAAACAAAATAATTCATCTGTAAGGATCGCCACACCCCATGGATTACTTCGAACGCAAGCTGGATGACAAGCGTCGGCTCACCATACCGACGGAGCTTCGGGCGGAGTTCGCCAGCGGTGTAGTCCTGACGCGTGGCTTTGGCAGCTACCTCCACCTGTATGCGCAGGATGTGTGGGATAGCCAGGTAGAGCCAGCGCTGACAGGCAGCATCCTGGATGAACATGTCGCCGACCTCAACGTCAAGTTCCGGCGCGGCAAGACGGCTGCCACCCTAGACCAAAAGCAGGGCAGGGTAACAGTAGAGCAGCATCTGCTGGATTATGCTGGGATATCGCGCGAGGTTGTGGCGGTGCGCGCTGGCCAGTATTGGCGCTTGATGGCACCAGAGCAGGCCGAGTAGCAAGGCTGTTTTTGTGACGCTCTTTAACAAGCACGTGTAACTGATATCCTCGAGATCGACCATCTGGTAGTGAGCCATGTGGGCACCCGACCCACGCAAAACCCTGTCGGGCGCACCTTCCTCACAAACACCTCCCAAAAACTCCACCTCACATAATTGCTGCGGCAATTATACACATAAGTCTCTCAAACGATCTTTGACGGGCTCTCTCGGCCCGGTACAAGCAAAGATCGTCAACAAAAACAAACACATTTTATGCGAAAACAAACAGGTTTCGCTACCAGGTGGGTGATCTCGAACCCGCATCGGACTATCTCGCAGTAGCCTGAGCGGGGCGTATCTTTGTAGAAACAATAGTGTCCATTGCTTTGATGTATCGCCTACTGCATTCGGGAACTCTGTAAGGGTCGACACTCCCCGAGTATCGACCTCTTGCGTTGGGCTGAGAATCTGTTGGGACAACAACAGATTCTCACACTCCCTCAGCAGCAGGTCGATCCACCAAAGCGAGAAGCCGTATGCTGTTGCATTGTAGACATGAGCATAATAATAGTATGCCACCAGGCAAGAATATTATGGCTCACTATGCTACCATAAGAAACGTATGAGTATCAAAGCACATCCACCACTTCATGTTCCGGTATTGCTGGAGGCAGTGTTGGCCCAGCTCCAGCCACGCCCAGGTGAGCGCTATCTCGACCTGACGGCGGGGTATGGCGGCCATGCCACAGCGATTCTCGAGCAGACCCAGACGTATACCACGGCGTGTTTGGTCGATCGCGACCAGTATGCTTTGTCGCAGCTTGGTAGCTTGGCAGGGCAGGGCGCACGGCTGATGCATTGTGATTTTTTGCAGGCAGCACAGCAGTTGGTTCGCGAGGGTGAGCAGTTTGATTTGCTGCTGCTGGATTTGGGGGTGTCGTCACCGCAGCTCGATCGAGCTGATCGAGGGTTTTCCTTTACACACACTGGCCCGCTTGATATGCGGATGGATCAACGCCAGGCAATGACTGCCGAGCAGATTGTCAACCACATGGCAGAGGCAGAGCTTGCCCGACTGATCACCCGCTACGGCGAAGAATCGCCAGCGATAGCACGGCGCTATGCTGCAGCTATTTGCGTGGCCCGGCCACTGTCGAGTACTGGAGAACTCGCGCGCGTCATCGAGCACGCTACCCGTGGCAAGCGGGGCAAGACCCATCCAGCCACGCGTACCTTTCAGGCAGTCCGCATCGCCGTCAATGACGAATTGACGCAGGTAGAGCAGACGCTCCAGCTGGTGCCAGCCTTGCTGCGCACTGGTGGACGTGTGGGAGTGATCAGCTTCCATAGCCTTGAGGATCGGCTGGTCAAGCGCTTCTTCGCAGAGCAGCGCCAGGCAGGCTACGAGGCCGAGCTGCGCATCCTCACCAAGAAACCTATCGCGGGCAGCCATGACGATGCTTACAATCCGCGTGCCCGCAGCGCCAAGCTGCGAGCCGCCGCAAAAATATAAAAAACAAAAAAAGGAGTAGGGACATGCCAGTTCGTATCCCCGTACAAAATCAATCAATCACGACAACAGTATTGGTCCGCCACGGCAAATAGCCCTTGGCCTAAGACCTCGCGCTGGGGCGGCGCGCTAAATCCGCCCCACCTAGACCTAGAAACGACCCCATACCAACGCTAAACAACACAAACACCACCACAATGACAACCTACACACGGACAATGCAATTTAATAGTCGACGCCAGAGCACCTGGAAGCGCAACCGCAACACTGTTGCTTTTGCTTCGGCTATCAAACTTGGGCCAATCACCCACACAGTGCTGATTGCCCTCCTTATCACCATCCTTGGCTTGATATATCTGGCACAGGCAACGCATACGGTCAGCTATGGCTACGAGGCCAGTAAGATCGACGACAAGATCTCTGCCCTCAGCGAGCAAAAGAAAGACCTGGAGGTCGATAACGCCCGCCTGACCGCCCTTAAGGAAGTGCAGGGTAGTAGTGTGGCCAAAACGATGACAACACCAGCCAATACAGCGTACGCCAGCGAGTAGCCCATGCTGCAGCGCCATCTTGCTACGCCACGCGCTCAGGCGCTCGCCACTGTGCTCGGCGGGCTGCTTGTGGTGTTTGTGCTGCGCCTGGGGTATGTGCAATTGCTGCAGCACGACTACTATGTATCGCAGGCCGATAGCGAGCAAGTCAAGCAATTTCGCTTGCGTGCCCAGCGCGGTGAGATATACACCATGGATGGTACTACTCCTGCCAAGCTCGTCATGAACGAGACGGTCTATACCGTGTGGGCCGACCCGATGGCTGTGACGGATGCAGACAAGATCGTGGCGGTGCTTAACCAGGTGGCTGGTGGCAACGTGCGTGAGAACTTTCGCCAGTACATTACGCGCAAGCCAAGCCGCTACCAAGTGCTCGCCACCAAGGTGAGCCGCAAGCAGGCTGAGCTGATCAAAAAGGAGAATCTCGCTGGGGTGGGCTTTGATGCGATGAGCCAGCGCGTCTACCCAGAAGGGCAATTGGCCAGCCAAGTGCTGGGCTTTGTCGATGCCGAGGGTAAGGGGAAGTACGGCTTCGAACAGGCCAATGATGATAAGCTGCGCGGCACAGATGGGGTGCTTAAGACAGTGACAGATATCCGCTCGGTGCCGCTAACCATTGGCCGGACGAATATCAACCAGCCTGCTAAGAATGGGACCAATATGGTACTGACGATCGATCGCAACATCCAGACGAGGGTGGAGCAAGCGCTCGTCGATGGAGCCAAGCGCAGTGGCGCTACCGATGTCAGTGCTGTTGTGATGAATCCGCAGAACGGCCAAGTCTTAGCCATGGCTAACCTCCCCACCTATGACCCGTCCAACCTGAAGACGATCAAAAGCGTCGCCGCGCTCAATAACAACACTATCACCACGCCATACGAACCGGGCTCCGACATCAAGACATTTACAGTGGCGACAGGTATCGACAAAGGGGTCATCACGCCGCAAACGACGTACAATAATACCGATAGCATCAAGGTAGACGACATCACCATTGGCAATGCCAGCAAGGGCCAGACGGGCAACATTACCATGCAGCACGCCCTTAATTGGTCGCTCAACACCGGTATGGTCACGGTGGCGCAGCGCTTGGGCAATGGCAGCTATATCACTCGCCAGGCGCGCGACACGATGTATGATTACTTCCACAAGCGCTTTCGTCTTGGGCAACTGACGGGGATAGAGCTGGCTGGTGAAGCTAAAGGTAATATCATCTCACCCACTCAGCAGCAGGGCAATGCGGTGCGCTACTCTAACATGTCCTTTGGCCAGGGGATGGATGCGACGATGCTACAAGTCTCGGCTGGCTTTAGCGCCATCATTAATGGCGGAACATACTATAGTCCCACCATCATCGCAGGGACGATTGACGACAATGGCACCTTTGCCAAGGCTGCGCGCAAGGCCTCGTATACTCATGTTATCAAGCCGCAGTCATCTACTACTGTGCGCGAAATGGTACACCAAGCGCGCCAGGCCTTTTATGCTGGTGGCGATCGTGCGGGGTTCTACATTGGCGGCAAGACAGGTACATCGCAAACCATCAAGGACGGCAAGTATATTTCTAACCAAACCATTGGCACCTACCTCGGTTTTGGTGGGGAGGTTGGCAAAACACCAGCGTATGTTATTATGGTGGAGGTTTCGGGCAAAGGGCTGAATATGCAGGGGGGTCAAGATGCTCACCCGATTTTCACGGATATATCTAATTGGTTGCTCGACTATATGAAGCTCGAGCCGAAAGGACACACACCATAATGAACCTCACCACACTCGTTCGCGAGCTCAACGCGACATTTCTTCTCAGCGTTGCGGCTTTTTTGCTAGCGATGGCCCTCACGCCGCTCTATACCTACTTTGCCTACCGCTATAAGTTCTGGAAAAAGCAGCGGGCCGCGAGCACGACGGGCGAGGAGTTGACGGTCTTTACCAAGCTCCATGCCGATAAATTTACGCGCGATATTCCCACTATGGCAGGGATGGTTGGCATTGTGGCTATCGCTGTGGTGACGCTGGGGTTTAATCTCGACCGAGCGCAGACCTGGCTCCCACTGGCGGCATTGCTTGGTGGTGGGGCAGTGGGGCTGCTGGACGATGTGATCAATATCAATAGTGATGGCTCGGGCTCGGCGGGCTTGCGCGCCTGGCTGAAGTTCTCGATGATCGCGGTGATGGCGGCGGTACTGGCTTGGTTCTTCTACGTTAAGCTGGGCTATACAACAGTGCATGTGCCGTACTTTGGCGACTGGCAGCTGGGCCCGTGGATTGTCCCACTCTTTATCTTTGCGGTGGTAGCAACTGGCAATGCAGTGAATATTAGCGATGGCCTGGATGGTTTGGCCGGTGGACTGCTGGCAGTGAGCTATTGCATCTTTGGGGTGATTGCTTTGCTGCAGGGGCATTTGCAGCTGGCGGGTTTTTGCTTCACTGTAGTGGGAGTGCTGCTGAGCTACCTGTGGTTTAATATCTATCCAGCACGGTTCTTTATGGGCGATGTGGGGAGCTTTGCCTTTGGGACGAGCCTAGGCGTTGTGGCGATGCTGACGAATACACTGTTTTTGCTGCCAGTCATTGGTGTGCTGTTTGTAGTGGAGGCAGGCTCGAGCCTGATCCAAATCCTCAGCAAGAAGTTCTTCCACCGCAAGGTGTTTATCTCGGCACCAATTCACCAGCACTTCCAAGCAGTTGGTTGGCCAGAGGTGAAGGTGACGATGCGTTTCTGGGTAATCTCTTGCGTGACGGGCTTTATTGGCCTGATGATGGCGCTGGGTGGGGGGCACATCTAGAATGGCTACTGCTCGCCGCACTCGTGCTGCGCACCGATCGGCTTCGGCTCGGTCAGCTCAGCCAGCGCGCCGCGAGCAACGCACCACGCGCAATGCTGCCACTGCTCCATCCGCCGCCGTGCCGCGTTTGCACCGGCCGGATTATCAGATCATCCTCTGGGTGGGGTTGCTCATGCTGCTGGGCCTGGTGGTGATGTATGCCATTGGCCCGCAGCGTGCCAATGTGCTCAACTCTGCGCACAACACCAACTACTACACCGATGGCTATTTCGCCATCAAGCAGACGGTGAGCTTACTCCTGTCAATTAGCGCCTTTGTGGGGTTGTCGCTCGTACCCTTTGCATGGCTGCGCCAGAAGGCGGGTACGCTGCTAGCGAGCGGCTTTGTGCTGTGTGCACTGCTGTTTGTCCTTGGTAATATGCTGCATGTCTCGGCGATTGCTCAGTGTAGCCTTGGGGCGTGCCGCTGGTTCTCGCTGGGGCCACTGGGGAGCTTCCAGCCGGCCGAGATGCTGAAGTTTGGCATGCTTATCTATATGGCACTCTTCCTTGGCACACGAATGCGTCAGGGGGTGATAAACGACCTCCACCAGACGATCATCCCCATGGTAATTATGATGTGCGCAGCGCTCTTTTTCGTGATATTTTTGCAAAAGGATATGGGCACAGGCCTAGCGCTCACTGCCATGGTGGCGTGTATGCTGGTGATGAGTGGCATGAGCTGGCGCTGGCTGGGTTACCTGGCGGCGGGTTGTGTGGCACTGGTGCTGCTGCTTATCGTCATTGCACCGCACCGCATGGAGCGGGTGGCGACCTTCTTCCAGGGGGATGATCATGCCACTAGTAGCAATGATGATGGCTACCACATCAAGAATGCCAAGATTGCGCTGGGCACAGGCGGGCTATTTGGCCTGGGTATTGGCAACAGTATCCAAGCGACGGGCTATCTCCCTGAGGCGATTAACGACTCAGTCTTTGCTATCATTGGTGAAACGTTTGGCTTTGTGGGGGCGGTGGTCGTACTAGCACTGTTTGCAGCGCTGCTATTGCGCCTGCTGAGGATTGCCGAGCGCCTGCCTGATACAACAATGCGCCTGGTGGTAGCTGGAGTCTTTGGCTGGCTGGGCGCACATGTTATGCTAAATGTAGCGTCGATGATTGGAGTCTTCCCGCTGACGGGTATTACGCTGCCATTGCTGAGCTTTGGTGGCACCAGTATGGTATTTATTGCTGGTGCGCTTGGCCTGGCCTTCCAATTATCACGCCAGGCAGCTTACCAACCAATCAACGAAAAGGAGACCTCTCATGAAGCTACTGGCAGTCGGCGGTGGATCGGGCGGGCACGTTACGCCGGTCGTCGCCGTCATTAATGAAATCGCAGCCCTCCAGCCCGATGTGCAGGTGACCTTCGTCTGCGATAAGGCCTTCGCTAGCCAATCGCGCGGGCTCATGCAGCACGCTGCAGTGCCAGTGCAGGTGCGGACAATCGCTGCGGGCAAGTTCCGGCGCTACCAGCACCTCAGTGTGGTGCGCCAGTTGCTTATGCCGAGTATTGTCCTGGCTAATATACTAGATATCTTTAAGATCCTGGCTGGCGTATGTCAGAGCCTCTGGCTGGTGCTGCGCTGGCGGCCAGATGTGATCTTTGCCAAGGGGGGGTTTGTGTGCTTGCCGGTTGGCATTGCGGCGCACTGCCTGCGCGTACCAGTAGTGATTCACGACTCCGATGCTCGCCCTGGCCTAACCAACCGTGTGATGGCACGTTGGGCAGCAGCGATTGCTACGGGCTGGCCACTCAAGCATTATCACTATCCAGCATCGCGTAGCCGCTATGTGGGGGTGCCGATTGGCGCTGATTTTCACCCGCTCACTCCGGCTCAGCGGCAGCAGGCACGGCAGACCTTCTCGCTTGACCCACATAAGCCATTAGTCGTTGCTACCGGTGGTGGTCTTGGCTCGGCTATTATCAATCACGCGGTGCTGCGTGCTGCCGATGACCTGCTGGCTGCTGGCATGCAGGTTTATTTGGTGGCGGGCAAAGGCAATTACGATGCCGCCCAGGCTAAAGCGCCCCAGCACCCCGATTTTCACTGCGTACCCTTCGTCTTCGAGCATATGGCGCAATTGCTCGGCGCAGCCGATGTAGTAGTATCACGCGCTAGTGCCACCTTCACACAAGAGCTCGCTGGCCTCGCGCAGGCAGCTATCTTGGTGCCGGCCCATCACCTGGGCGACCAGCGCAAAAATGCTGCCATCTATGCCGAAGCCAAGGCCGCGCTGGTCTTGCAAGACGACGCCTTAGAGCAGAGCGATGCCCTTAGCCAGGCCATTCTTACCCTCATGCGCGACCCTGCGCAGCGCCAGCAGCTCGCTCAGCGCCTCCACACTTATGCACGCCCCCACGCCGCCCGCGATGTAGCGCAAATGGTGGTGAAGGTGGCTCAGCGTACTAGAAAAGGATAAAAGTGACCCGACTCTTCTTATAGAAAGGAGAAGAGTAAGAGTGTATCTAAGGCCTCATCATAAAGTACTAGTAAATAATGTAGCATGTTAATCCATGCTACATTATTTTCAGTAGAAAACACCGCGCCAAGATGAGACAAGTCTCGCCCTTAGCAGTAAAAGCTATTAACTCCCAAACTCAAATGGCCGATAGTGTGCATTGATTTCCTGCCGCTCTTTAGAGGGAGGCAGCTCGCTGATTGTAATGAGAGTGTCATAAAATTGGTGTAGTATCTCGCCAGACCGCTTGAAAGAGATTGGCATAGCGACAGTATTCCAGAGGTCTTCACACTCTTGTCGAAAGGCCCCATGAAACACTTCGGTGCCGAGTGCTGCGATCAGACGAATCTCGTCTCTTGTGAGCTCTATTGTTGCTCCTTCTTTTGTTGCATGGACTGTCTTCATATGTCGATTTCTCCGCTTAACTGTAGTGCTCCCAGTATGGAGTGGAGAGCAAGAAATGTCAAATTATATTGCAGGGAAGGTGTTAATCGGGTAGTTACCTAGTGCTGGAGGGAAGGGGATAGCGCCAAGAAGACGTTGTTTAATACCTAGATGCTTTTGCCAACAACTAGTCATCTACGGTATAATGGCCTGTAGCATTATGGGCTTTCGCACAAAACAAACACCACCACCAGCGCGCCGCCGAGCTGCCAAAAACAAGAGGGAAGAGCAGCCCCAGCGCACCGCCTATACCTACCGGCGTAACCGTACGCTGACTGGTAGCTTAGTCAGCCGCGTGCCGAGTGCGGGCGAGTCTAAGGCTCAGCTGCGGTCACCACGTATGTATGCGCATGATTTGCGCCGGACGCGCCGCCATGTGGCATTGTCGCTTGGAGTGGTAGTGGGGCTGCTGGCTGCAGTGTGGTTTGCGCTCGATAACGTCATTGCGACACCAGTTGTTGCAGGCAATCTCACCAGCAACCATCAGCTCTACCAAGCCAAGATCAACGACTATCTCACTGCCCATCCGCTGGAGCGTTTTCGCTTTACACTCAATACTAGTCGGCTGGCGGCCTATCTCCAGACGCATGATTGCCCTGAGGTTGCTGCAGTACTCCCAGCCACGCAGCAAGCTGGCTTGGGACGCAGCACTATCACCCTTGCTATGCGCCAAGCGGCGGTAGTCTGGACGGTTAATCGCCAGCAACTCTTTGTTGATACCGAGGGCCATGCCTTCCGCCGTGCCTATGGGCCGCGGCCAAGCATTGAAGTGGTGGATGACAGTGGTATTGATACGCGTAATAACCAAGTCGTCGCGAGTAACCAATTCCTTGGCTTTATTGGTAAAGTCGTTGGTGCCGTCCGCCGCTACCAGCTTACCGTCCAAAAGATTACGCTGCCTGCTGGCACGACGCGTCAAATCTACGTCTGGTTTACAGGGGTGGAGTATCCTGTTAAGTTCTCAGTTGATCGCTCGGCTGGTCTGCAGAGCGAGGATGCCGCCCGGGCCATTCGTTATCTGGCGCAGCACCACATCACTCCCAAATATCTTGATGTCCGCGTCAGTGGCCGAGCGGCGTATCGGTAGTAGGGTAGTGACAATAGAGCATTTATGTTTTTAATGTTAAGAATTTTTGATATCTCTAACAAGTAGCCACTCCACTGAATACGGTGTTGTAGTGAGGCTAAATCTATCACAAGCGCCGCACCAGGAACGGCTGTGTAAGAAAGATACTAGAGACCATTCCATTAATATTCCAGAGAATAGAGCGGCGTGACAAAAGAAACAGTGCAGAACTACTGAAGATATGTAATTGATCGCGGTCAATACCTGCAGCGTATCTCAGCAAAGGGCAGGGGAGCTTGTTCTGTAAAAAAGAACAAATTTACAACACCTTACATAACAAAACATAAAAAATGCAAATACTATATCTATACTACAAAATCAACAAAATGCAAAAAATAGTAGGGGAGATGTTTTTTGCAGAAAAGTCAAATCATGATGTTGTATAGTATTTTAATCTCGGTCACCCCAAGCAGGGTAGAAAACATAGCAAAAATACTAAGCAAACAAAATGTCAAACAACGCAACCATGGCTCAGAATCTGCGAGGATCGGGTTAGCACTGGCATGACGCCAGGCAATACGAGGCCAGAGCGCGTATGCCTAGATCTGCAGCCAAGCTCATTTGTTCGATATCAAGCTGTTGCTCAGACAAGTCACAAACCTTGCGCGGCAATCAGATACACTCACACGAACAAATGTACATAACTTTGCACACACAAACGTTCATGAACATATACACAGTGTGCTCCCTCCAATAGAACAAGCGTCTGCTTTTACTTTTGCAGGACGTATAAGTGCCCGCAGCTCTATCCTTACTCTCCCCATTGGATGGCGCGGATATCTTAAGTGAACCTGCTGAACAAGAAGCAAGATCGATCAATAATCGAAGATCTATATACCGGATATATACGTTTTATGCTCATGAAGCCCATAACCGCCAAACCCAGCTCAATTCGGGCCGCATCTGGGGTCAGATCTATATATGCATCGTAAAAGGATTATTGTGCGAAGTTATATTACACTCTCAAAGATGACCAACAATGCATCTTTTGCACCTACCCCACTGCTGCGTGGGTGTGAATTATTGTGCACGCATAGATTGCATCATGGTGCGGCTCATCATCCCCTTGTCTATGAGTGCTGATGTTTATGCTTATGCTTTGCTGCTGGCTGCTACTTTGCTGTGCGTGATTGCCTATTTTATTGTGTGGTATGCTAATATGTCCCAGCATAGTTGGATAGCCTATAGTTAGCCAAATATAGGCTGAGTGCCGCTGTTTGGCTGCTATAGGCAGTGGTATATCTGCAAGGGCAAATATGACTCTTTGGCTAACCTGAGGGATAATAAGTACAGAATAAGCTGGAGGTGAGCAGAGAGCTACAGCTCAGGTGAGGTATGTCACGAGAACGTACCTCATATATGAAATTATCAGTGGTAGATGCTAGTGAAATGAGGCAAAAACAGGGGTAGGGCGGTTGCCAGGAATTTTTGGCGAAAGGGTGGCAGACTCCCCTGCCTTGCCCTACCCTTTTTGTTTGCTTTTGCTGTGTACTTGAGATGCTCTCTGCAAAGGAATAGATGCAAGAGGTGTATATGAGCAAATTGTGGATGCGGCGGAAGGAATTGTCTTGCACACAAAACGGCCGATACATAAGCCTATGAGCGCAAAATCACACGCAAATATCCGCAGCCATCATGTGTACACGATATTTGTCCACGCAGCAAATTACCTCTGTTATAGCTGAGTATATGTGGTGTTCGGGGCGGGAGGGGAGGCTACTTCCCTGCCAGTTTTTCGGCTGCAAGAAGCGTGATGTAGTGCTGCACTCCCCTAGCTTTTTTGTGTGCACTGTCAGGAGAAAAATCCTTGCTTGTATCGTTTTTTTGTAAAAGGTTTGAGAAGTTTAAGATGTAGAAGAATCGACTCGATATGAATAGCTATTTCCCCAAATTGCTTTGTGGCGAAGGTCCTTAAGCCTATCGATCTCACAAGATACTTCCACCTGTAGTCCTGTAATAGCTCGACGCGCTCGTTTCCAATCTTCGAGTCTTAACTCGCGACGTTCGAATTTTTCTTCCAGCTCATCTGATATAAAGCGGATATTGGAGAAGGTTACCATATCTCGATATCGGTCAAGGTAATGAATTAGTTTGTCGCAGGCTTCAATTTGTACACCCAACGTATCTGCATCAGTGAGGCCATGAGAATTTAAACAATTGATATCATTATATATGTCACTGGGGATTTTGACGCAAGCGCGCACCTCTCCCTCGATGAAATAAGAAGAGCGCAGTTGTGGCATTGGCTCTGATGCAAATAAATCACTCGGTATTTTCGGCAGGTCTGCGTAGTGGTTTGCGTGGGCAGCCACCATCTCATTCGCAGTAGTGTTAGTATGTTCTGAATCTGTATGTTGATGAGCTGTTTCTTTATACTCACGAACACTTGGCGTGGAGTTATCTGTCGTTAGCAGTAAGGATGTCGATGATTCCTCGCGACAGTAAGAATCTGCCGCCCTACAAGCTAACGCCCCAATATCTTTCGGGGGGGGGTAGTTTCGCTAGAAGTGGGGCGCTCTGGCCCGTGAAGATGGTGATTGAGTGGAGATTCTGACATAGATGGTGTATCTCTCTTTAGGTTTGTTTATTCATTGTATGCAAAATAGCAAAAAAGTGCAATAATTTTGATAAATTAGGCCTGTGTGAGCAGATAGAGCACCCAAAACTAAGAGACGAAGCCTCATCGCCCCGTCTCTTATTAGTGTATTGCTTGTCTAGAGCTACGCTGCTGCGACCGCCTCTGCTTGCTCCTTGGGTGGTTCGAGGGCGTAGGTGGCTTTGGCGACGCGCTTGAAGAGCGGTTTGCTTTGGAGGTTGAGGAGGATGGTGGTCTCCTTGACCTGGCGGCTTTTGAGGACGCGCTTGACGATCTCGTCGCGGTGCAATGGGCCGCCCTCATCGCGCAAGATACCAGCAATGATATCTGCCACAGTGCCTTGGCTATAACCCCAGATGTCGAGCGCATAAATGCCGCGGCCGATGAGGATGAAGCGCTTGTCTTTGATGAGCTCGTTGTGGATGGCTTGCTTGGTGACGTTGCGGCGCTTGAAAGTGCTTTCCTTGATGCGCTGAGCAATCTCGCTAAAGTGCAGCGGTTTGCCTTCGTCTAGTAGGACGACGTAGATCTTGTCGCGGATATTCTTGGGATTAACGGTTGGCCACTTGCTCAGGCCCCACATGTCTTTGAGGTGGGCCAGCTGGGTAGAGAGGCTAGCCAGGCCGCGTACTTGGTTGGGGTTCTCGTAGGTGAGTTGGTCGTGCAGGGCTTCGAGACTGATCGGTGCACCGTGCTGCTTGATGGCAGCAACGATCTCATCCACACGGCTCCGCACCGCCTTCTCATCACCGTATTCGGCAATGGCCAGGCCTTGGTGGTATTTGTCGGTCTCATTGATAGGGGTGAGGCGGGCTGAGACTTCGCCAATGAAGGCAATGTGGGCGCGCTGCTGCACCGTGGGTGTCTCGACATCTAACAGGCGCTGTGTGATGTCTGAGACGCGCCCCACGCGGCCATTCTCGGAGAGGTCGCGGATGATGAGGCGCTCGGCGTCGTGCAGGCCCTCTAACTCGCCTGCTTCGGCAGCAAGCTTGAGGCGCACCACGATGGCTTTCTCGAGCTGGCGGACACGCTCGCGCGTAATGCCAAGCAGCTCGCCGATCTGCTCGAGTGTCTCGCGGCGCTCTTTGAGGCCAAAGCGGCGCACGATGATCTCGCGCTCGCGGTCGTGTTCTTCGCCGACTGCATCAAGGATGGTAGCGATCGACGCGGCAAAAATTTCGGTTGGTTGTTTGGTTGATTGGTTCATGATTCGGTTCTCCATTTCCTTCTCAGTTGCTTGCGAATGCCCACTCGCACTTCTTACATTTGATTATAGAATAATAGGTGATATAAGTCAATCGTTTCATCATAGAACTATTATAGCACACACTTTACGCTTATGGTAAACAATTTTTTGAGGCTTTTCATTTGCAAGTGATGTGGCGAGCATGACGGGGCAGTTGACGGGCTCGCAGCAATGCGGGCTGGCATAGAAAAACCAGCGGCTAGTACAGAGGAGCCGCTGGTATATGAGAGGTCGCCAGGCTAGGCGGTGCGCTTCTTGCGTGTGGTGGTGGTGCGAGTTGTGGCCTTGCGCCGGCCGCGTTTGGGTGGTGCGGCGGCTAAGATTTCGCGGGCTTGCGCCTCATCGAGAGTTGTTGGATCAGTATCCTTGGGCACACGTGCGTTGGTCTTGCCGTCAGTCACATATGGCCCCCAGCGCCCCTTGAGGATCTTGATGGTGCCAAAATCGGCGATGTGCTTCTCTGCCTCAGCCTTGAGCTTGGCGGCGTAGAGCACGCGAGCCTCGGCCTCGGTGATCTCGCGCGGGTCATGCTCCTTGAGGCTCACGTAGAGCTTGCCTACCTGAATGTACGGCCCAAAGCGCCCGATGTTTGCTTTGATGGTCTGACCATCCTCGGTGGTGCCAACAGTGCGTGGTAGTTCGAAGGCCTTGAGAGCTTGCTCGAGCGTGACGGTCTCGATGCGCTCACCCTTGGGGAGTGGCGCAAACTGTGGCTTGGCGGCCTTATCCTCGCTACTGCCTAACTGTAGCATTGGCCCAAAACGTCCAAAGCGGGCGAAGATCGGCTTGCCAGTCTTGGGGTGGGTACCAACCTCGCGGTGCGCGCCGACGGTGCTGCGGTCGATGTCGCCGGATTTTTCGATGAGCTCGTGGAAGGGCTCGTAAAATTGGCGCAGCATGGCATTGCGCGCAAGCTTGCTGGCAGCGATGCTGTCGAAGTCGGTCTCGACGCGGGCGGTGAAGCCATAGTCAATGATGGGGTCGAAGTGATCGGTCAAAAAGCCAGCGATCAGCTCGCCCGCCGGGGTGGGCAGTAGCTTGCCACGGGTAGCACCAGTTTTTTCTTGAACGATGCGGCGAGTGACAACAGGGGTATTATCGCTCGGTGCCTCGCCGCTGCGCTCTAGGACGATGACATCACGTGGCTCACCCTCACTCTCGCCCCGCTCGGCATAGCCACGAGTCTGGATGGTATTCATGATGGTGGCGTACGTGCTAGGCCGGCCAATACCAAGCTCCTCAAGCTTCTTGACGAGCGTCCCCTCGGTATAGCGGGCTGGTGGGCGGGCAAAGACCTGCCGTGCCTCGGCCTGTGTAAGCTCAAGGGCGGTGTGCTGGCTGACTGATGGCAGGATGGTCGAATCCTTACCGCCATAGACGCGCAAAAATCCATCAAACAGCACTGTCTGACCCTTTGCCTCAAAGACGAGTGTTTTCTCGGCTTCGAGCTGCGTGCTGTCGATACTGATGGTAATGGTGGTGTTCTCTAGCTTTGCGGCGGCCATTTGGCTGGCTAGGGTGCGCCGGCGAATGAGGTCGTAGAGCTTTTGGTCGTAGCTGCTGCCAGCGACGGATTCGCGAGCGATGTCGGTCGGGCGGATGGCTTCGTGAGCCTCTTGGGCACCAGCCGATTTGGTAGCGAAGGTGCGGCTGTGCGAATAGTCGGCGCCAAACTGCTGGGTGATGTATGTGCGGCTGGCGGCAATGGCCTGACGGCTGAGATTGACGCTATCGGTACGCATATAGGTGATGAGCCCCTCTTGGTAGAGCTTCTGGGCGCTGGCCATGGTGGCGCGGCTGCCCATGCCGAGCTTGCTATTGGCCTCTTGCTGGAGGGTGCTGGTGGTAAATGGTGCAGCGGGGTTGCGTGTGCTAGGTGTCTTGGTAATGCTGCTGACGGTGAAGCGAGCGCCGCTCAGGCCTGCCAGGAAGTCGTGGGCAGCTTGCTCGCTATCGAAGCGCTGCTTGAGCTCGGCCTTGAGCTCCTCGCCATCTACGACAAAATGCGCCGTTACGCGGAATTGTGCACTACTGGCAAAGTCGCGAATCTCGCGCTCGCGCTCCACAAGCAGGCGCACCGCTGGGCTTTGCACGCGGCCAGCCGATTTGCCGCCTGGCACCTTGCGCCACACCACAGGACTCAGCTCAAAGCCCACAATGCGGTCGAGGATCTGCCGTGCCTGCTGCGCCTCCACCAGCTGCATATCGACAGTGCGAGGTTGCTTGATAGCCGCCTCGATAGCGGGCTTGGTGATCTCATGGAAGGTAATGCGCTTGGTATGCTGCGGGTCTAGACCAAGCACTTCGCACAAGTGCCAGGCAATCGCCTCCCCTTCCCGGTCTTCATCGGTTGCGAGCCACACATTATCCGCGCCAACCGCCTTGACGGCCTTCTTGAGCTCGGTGATGACCTTCTTCTTGTCTGGGTCTATCTCGTAGACGGTCTTGAAGTCGTTTTTGATATCGATCGGCGGCTGTCCATCCTTGGTTTTCTTGGGGATGGCGCGGATGTGCCCCACGCTCGAGAGTACCTGGTATTCCTCGCCCAGGTAGCGCTCGATTGTCTTGGCCTTGGCTGGGCTCTCGACGATGACTAGTTGTGTGTGTTTGCTCATTGATTATCTACTCGCTTGTTATAGTTATATGCTTGCTATTAACCTATCTAATCAAGCGCCTATGATACCGCAAAGTAGAATGGAATGCAAATGGGGTGCATCTTGAGCCGCAACACTCCACTATCGACTCTCCCGGCAACTCACCACACAAGAAAATATCGAGAGGCTAGTTCGGATACCCTCTCCCCCTCCCTGGCTTATAGGCAGGGGTATTGCTGATAGTGCGGAAAATATATAAGAAGTCTGGCTACCAATAAAGAATGCTGCACGAACCATCAATCGCATCACCCACGCACGCGGCGTGTGCGACGCATACGGGTGCGATGTTGCCGTGGTGAGGTATGTGTTGTTGGGGTAGACTCGGTAGATTTGCTGTAGTCTTTGGCTTTGGCATAGTGGCCAGTGAGATAGTCCTTCGCAGCGGCAATACCAAGGACAGTACCTACAGCAAACGACCCTAGTGCTGCTACACCAGCATAACGCTCAAGCTTACTACCCTCAGGAGCGAGCGACTTGAGAAAATAGGCAGCAATTGCTATATTATCTGCTGCCATACTGAACTTGCCGGATTTTGGCGTACGGAAGGCTTCATCATTTGTGAGACCATGATAGATGGTCGCGCTAGCATTAACGGCATTCTTAGTGGCAATTGTTGCTAAAACTGATTTGGGTACAATATAGAGCTTGCCTGCTATTATACCAATCACTGCCATACCGAATTTGTCGCAAAAAGCATCAAACCCTGCACCAAAGTCACTTTCTTGGCGAAGACGTCGTGCCGCTGGGCCATCTGCTGAGTCACATGCACGACCACCAAGTATCATGAGTGCGCCAATGATCTGGCCAGCTTTGTCGTTCTCCTTTGTCGCAGTGTCAAATTTCTGAGCACCGGCAGCTACTAACCCTAGCCCAGTAGCCGAGATGGCATTTGGCACAGTAGGAATATCTCTCATGTGATATTTGCGTTTGCGTTGTCTTGGGGGCTGCTCTGCTGTCGCCATAGTATATGGTACTGTACCACAATACTAAGCCAATGTCCACTGGTTGGCGCCGAGCGAGCGGATGACGCCATTGATCTCCAGCATCGTCAGCGCAATGGTAAACTCGCTGATGGGCGTGCCTAGGCGGCGCTGCATTTCTTCGCCGTCGCGCAGGCCTTGGCGCAGCAGCTTGATGATGGCAGCCTCGAGCGGTGTGCTACCCAGTGGCAGGGTGGCATTCTCGCTCTGCTGACGCTGGGGTGGTGTGATGGTCATGACAGCGAGGATGTCAGCTGGGCTGGTGGCGGGCAACGCACCTTGCTTGAGAAGGTTGTTGCAACCCTGCGAGAGTGGGCTGGTGATGTTGCCTGGCACCGCAAAGACGTCCTTGCCTTGCTCGAGTGCATGGGCAGCAGTGTTGAGCGTGCCGCTGCGCTCGGCTGCCTCGGTGATGACGACGACATCGGCCAGGCCAGCGACGAGGCGGTTGCGCTCAAGAAAGCTCCAGCTGCCAAAGCGGTAGCCATCTCCCGCCAAGTGCTCCGACACCACTGCCCCACCCTTGGCCACGATGTCGCCCGCAAGCGCAGTATGGTTGGCCGGATAGATCCGTGGCAGGCCATTGCCCAGCACGGCGATCGTCGTGCCACCCACCGCCACACAGGCCTGGTGCGCAATGCTGTCAATCCCGAGGGCCAGCCCACTGATGATAATCACCCCTTGGCGGGTCAGCTCGCGGGCGAATTGCTCCGTCACTTCCCGGCCATAGCGTGTGGGCCGGCGCGACCCAACGATCGCCACGCTCGGGCGGCGTTCCTCAGGTAGTGTGCCGAGGTAGTGGATCTGCTGCGGTGGCTTGGCAATATGGCAGAGTGGATTGAGATATTGGTGGGCTTGTGGTGTGGTGTGATTGATCTGTTGCATGATTTGTGCTGAAAAGTGTTGACATTTTGTCAAGCGGGTGCTAGTATCATAAGTGATTGATTGAGCGCAAGCTCGTTCAAGTACCTTATACCCCCTATTTTAACATAGTTACCCCAGTGTTTTCACGAAGGTAATGTGTTAGGTTGCACACAATCTGTGCTGTAGTTATCTACCCTCCACTGCAGCACCGTTAGACAGGGTTGTGTGCTTACTAACCCCTTTGTCCAGCGGATCTCGTATGTGTGAGTAGATCACGTATACCCTGATTGGGTGGGACGAAGGGCAAACCAAGCGCTCATAGTGATGCCCACCCTTACTATGAGCGCTTTTTTGTTGGGGTGAATTGGTGATGGTCTACCCCGAGCAGGGGCTATTTTAAGCTGATTTACTTTGGTGTACGAATACGCTATGAATTGCTCTGGTTTGTGACATGTGCTACCAAGGCAAAGGTAGCTGGTATCTGTGGTAGTAGCCACGATCCTGGCGGATTTGCCCTGCTTGTAGAACTTACTGCAGGGACTGAGAGGCTTGCATGTAAGGTTTGATAAAAGGCCTTCTCCGCGCTGCTATGCTCTCTGGCGCAGTATACAATACCTTGTGTGTTGATAATTTTTCACCCTCAACTACATACTTCTCAATGAGAAAAACGAGCATCGAGAAGTAGTTGCTATAGCAACATTGTGGCTTGCGATGGGCGCACGTATGTGCGCGGCACAGACAAGTAGAGGTGCAAGCTGAAACGCTATGTGATTGACACACGCTTACACCAGGCATACCTATATAGCCCAGCACGCACAAAATCTATGACTGAACAATACTTTTCACCATGTTTTCCTCTGTTATTGCGCAGTGAACTTATTATTTATTCAAGCGAGGGATATGCAAGAAAACGCTATTATATGCTAGTAAGCATTAGAGCTGAGCTGTGTTGCTACGTGCTGGCTGTTTGCTGAAGTAGCGTTTGGATCAACATAGTACTTGGGGATGCTATGAGCCTGGTTTTCTGGCTCTTCCCAGTATGGGCGTGGCTTATCGGATGCATACAGATTGCTTCCACTTGTGTTTGAGGTTGTGCTCTGCTGTGCTTCGTCTTGAGCAGCCTTCTCTGTGACATCTGGGTTGGTGACAAGGTCTTTAGTGATTGCTGAGTCAGTGACAGTGATGAGCTGGAGACCATACTCTTCAATCTCCTCGTCAGTAATATTAAGGTTGTAATGCTTTAGCTGTTGCGACGATGGGCTGGCCACACTACCTTCCACGACGAGACCGCCTAGCTGGAATTCATATGGGTTATCTGGGTTATTCTGTACAAAGAGTGGCGAACCCTGCCCTGTGCGGTCTGCAAAGGCTTCTTCTTTTGATGAAGATGTTGCAGTCGCAACAAGAAATGTCTTGGTATGGGCAGCATCGTTATATCCAACGACAAAACCAGACGTAACAATTGGTTTGCCAATCTTGCGCTCGTTATCTTGGCTGCCATAATTGACGACAGTGAGCGGCTGCTCGAGGAGGTCATCTTGAGCAATTGTCGTAATGACACCATTCTTCACCTCGAGCGACATCTGGCGGCTTGTTCGCCGATAGGCATGGTTCTCATTTTTCTTAGCAAGAGTCAGAGCGACAATATGCTTGCCAGAAGAGCCAGGCATCGGCATGGTACAGCCGCCGTTGGGATGAAATTCTGACTCATTGGAACCTATTGTAATAATACCAATATTGTCTGGAGTGAGATTTTCGAGGTCCTCTGAATTGACAACGGTGAGAATAATGGGATGGCCCTGCTCACGATCGTTTGCAGAGTAGGTAATAACACCAGAGTAGAGCACATCTGTCTCCCCTCCTGATATTCTCACCTTAGTAGCAGTAAGAGCTGGTGCACCCTCAGAGTAGCCGGCTGTGTCAATACCACTATCACGGAAGGCATGCTCCCACGCTTCATCTTGAGAACTGAACGGAAGGTCGCTCAGTGTGCGTGTATGGTCGACGGCTGGTTTGTCGTGGCCAAGGTCGGCACCGTCGTCTAGTTCAGTGTCGCTACAGGCTGGTAGTGGGTCGTTGCCTGGATAGAAATCTGGGAGACTATTGTAGATACAGTATGACGTTGAAAGAGTTATAATTGCGAGACCAGCAATGACCTCCTTCCGCTTTGGGCGGCGGTGAGGCTGCTGTTCATTTGGCGATGGTTGTTCTTCTGGGGGTGGTAGTGGTTCGCAATTCTTCTTGACCATAATAGTTATTATAGTAGTACATTTTGTATCGTATGACAAATATCTATACTACATGCAGGGAGTAATGCGTCCTCTGTTTCTCCTCTGTCAACTACTATTATAAATTTGTATTTACCCCCGCAAAGCGCTATAATGGCCAAACCATGACAGAAATGGCAGTTCGAGAACATAATTCTCATTCATGTTCGCCTCTCCCTGGGACGCGGATGGAGCGTCTGCAACTCCAGCGAGAGCAGAAAACAAATTTTGGCAAAAAAGCAATTAGTGCGGTGGTAGGTGCCGTGATTGGCTGTATGCCAATGGCTGGCGTGGTCTATGCCAAGCATGCTCAGCACGAGGCGCGGCGGCCATATGAGCCACTGCCGCCGTGTATGGCAGTTGGCCAGCCTTCGTCGCTTGACCTCACGCAGCCTGAGACGGTAGCCCAGCGCTCACCGGTGGGCATAGCTGAAGCGTTGGGCAATCGCGAGTCGCTGGAGCAGCAAAAGCAGGAGGCTTTGCAAGCGGTGCAGCACTCCATCGTCAAGATAAACGCTCACGCTCATAATATGGCGGAGGCAGGCAGCGTGGATATCACTGGCAGTGGCTACATTATAGCAATGCCAGATGGCACACCTATGGTGATGACGGCTGCCCATGTGGTGTCTAATAAATATACTATTCGCCAAGCCGACATCACCTTCCAAACAACTGACGGCCAGACTCATAAGATACAAAAAGGCTGCCATAATGGCGAAGCACCGCCCGAAGGCCAGTGGAGCTCTGGCATGCCTGATGTAGCGGCACTGAGGCCGCGTGATGAGCTGCCAGGTAGCTCATCACTCCAGCTTGCAACAGATGAGGAGATAGCGGCAGCGACACAGGCTGGCCAGCCATTCTTTGCGGTGGGCTTCCCTGCTAATGCGCCGGTGGAGTGGGGGCAACCGATCGCCACACCGCAGGTCGATGTGCTTCTCCCTGCTGGGCAGCGTGGGGCTGATGGCAAGATGGCTATGATCTCGGGCCTTGAGCGGTCGGCTAAGGATGCAAATGATGTTAACGGGCTGGATGATGCCGTTTTGCCCGGTATGTCCGGTGGAGTGGTCGTTGTGCGTACTCCATCTGGCGAGATGAAGGTCGTTGGGATGGTGCAAGCAGTAGCCCAGCCAGCCACTGCTGCCGAGCTAAGTGCGTATGGCATTGTAGATGACCCAGAGACGGTACGTGCGTATGAGCCACGCATTGCCTATCTTGGGAGTCTCACAGAGATACAAGAGGCATCTACGAGCCTACAAGCAGAAGACGAGTGGTCGGCAACGAGAGTAATAATGTACCTTGGTGCGGTCTTTCACGAAAATTAGCTTAGAAGGCCATAGAAGGTGAAGCTCTACCTTATTCTGTGCTATACTAAATCACTATGAAACATCTCTGGCATTCTCATCACCCTTTTCGTATTTTTTGGTTTTCGGCGCTGCTGACGGTGCTGTTGGGCGGGGCGGTCTTTGGCCATTTGGGGACGAGCGGTTTGTGGGTGTTTGCCATCCTGGTGCTGCTGGAGGTAACCTTCAGCTTCGATAACGCCATCATCAATAGCCGCGTCTTGGCAACCCTAAGCCCCCTCTGGCAAAAGATCTTCCTGACGGTGGGGATATTCATCGCAGTGTTTGTGGTGCGGTTTGTGCTGCCAATTGTGATTGTGATGATTGCCGCCCACCTTGGGTTTGGCGATGTGGTGCAGCTTGCTCTACACGACCCAGCCCGCTACGGCCAGGTGCTGCACCACGCTGCGCCGATGATCGATGCCTTTGGCGGGGCCTTCCTGTTGATGATTGGTATTCACTACTTTATGGATCGGCGCAAAACCACCCACTGGCTTAAGGGCGAATCCTGGCTGGCCCGGGCGGGGCGGTTCGAAAACCTCAAGATCTGCCTGATGCTGAGCGTGGCAGTGGCGCTGTACTTTACGGTGGCGCCGGAGTACCAAACCATCGTGCTGATATCGAGTATTTTGGGGATTCTGCTGCATATTGGTATAGAGCTGTTTGGTTCGTTCTTCCACGATGATGAGCACGGTGCGGCGCACCAGGCTGGTGCCCAAGTGGGCTGGGCGGCCTTTGCCAGCTTCCTCTACCTTGAGGTGCTCGATGCCAGCTTTAGCTTTGATGGTGTGATTGGGGCCTTTGCTATTACCACCAGCCTGCTGCTGATTATCGCGGGCCTGGGCGTGGGGGCAATCTGGGTGCGAGCGCTGACGGTGTATTTGATGCGGGCGGGTACCCTCACCCAGTACCGCTACCTTGAGCACGGTGCCCACTGGGCGATCATGGCTCTAGGCGCCATGATGTACGTGAAGCTCTACCAGGTGGAGCCACCAGAGTGGGTCACCGGGAGTATTGGCCTGGTGTTTATTGTGACGGCCATTTGCTCGAGCATGTACGAAAAGCGCCGGCTGGCCCGGCGGCAGCAGGCACAGTAGCGCTGGCTGGTGCCGCCTACGTGCCGTGTGAGCACCCGCGTGCATGCGTATGGGTGCTGGCGCTATGCTGGCAGCGCGGGCAGACACCACTAAGCGCAACGCTGTGCTGGCCCAGGCTATAGCCGTGGCTCCTGGCGGCGGCTTGCAGGGCGGCCTCGAGCTCTGGTGTGGCCACATCCTGGTGCGCGCCACACATCGTACAGGTAATATGGTGGTGGTGTGGCCGGAAGGGCTCTGCCAGGCTGATATACGGTGTCCAGCCGCGCATGTGCACGGTGGTAATGCCGATGCGTTCAAACACCTGTAGCGCCCGGTAGACACTGGCGCGATTGCAGCGTGGCGTAGCGGCTGTGGGCTGGGAGCTAGTTGCGGGCGGCGCGGCGGTAGCTCGCTCGGCGATATGAGCCCGCCTAAGCGGCTCATCGGCTTGCTGCAGCACACGCAGGACTGCCAGGCGCGGCGCGGTAATGCTATAGCCGTGGTGGCGCAGGTGCTGGGTGATGGGGGTGGTGGTGACTGCCATACTAGCTTTTATAGTAGCGCATGGGCCGCTTTGTTGCAATAATAGGCAGTTTTGCAACATTTTTGCGAAAGTAGGCCGCGGGGAGTACAATTTGCCCATATGAGAATTGCATTTTTAGGAAAGGGTGGCAGCGGTAAAACGACCCTATCGTCGCTGGCAACCCGCTTAGCGCCAGAGCTTTTTACCGAGATCTACGCTATTGACGCCGATATCAACTTGCACCTGGCGGGGGCTTTGGGCCGGACGCACGCCCAGGCCAGTGCGTTTACGCCGATCTACAAATACGTCGAGGCGGCTATTCGCCAGGCACGCCCCGAGCTGGCTGAGCTACCCAGCCTGCCCCGTACACTCCCGCCCTATAGCGACGGCGACCGCCTGCCACTTGGGTTCCAGGTGGAGCCGTGGCGTGGTCTCCCCCACCCATCGAGCACCGTGCTGCTGGAGCTTGGCTCTTACAGCCAGGAAACCATGGGCTGGTCCTGCCACCACGGGGCGCTGGGCAAGCTGCAGCTGGTGCTGGCTCACACGCAGGATAGCCCTGATCAGCTAGTTATTGCCGACCTCACGGCCGGTGCCGATGTATTTGGCGTCGGCATGTTGGGGCTGTTTGACATGGTGTTTGTGGCGGTTGAACCAACCATTAAGAGTACGACCATTTACCAGCAGCTGGCCGAGCTTGCAGCCCACGATGACGTAAAATTAGTGCCGGTGGGTAATAAAATTATTGATGAAACGGATACGGCGTTTATTACCACGCAGCTGGGCCAGGCGCCGGCCTATAGCATTGGTATGTCTAATTTTGTGCGCCGGCTGGAGCGTGGCGAGCAGCTCGCAACCAGTGATATTGAGCCCACCACAGCCGCCTCGGTGCGCCAGCTGCTTAGCACGGTTGCTGCCCATAGCCGCGATGACGTAGCCATGCGGGCCGCAGCCGTCAAAGCCCATATTCGCGCCGCCCAAAACTGGCCAAAGGCGAAGTTCCCGATTGACCTGCTGAGCCTGCTGCCACCCCAGGAGCGCCCTGGTGCGTAGCCACGGTTCTGGCGCTGCGTCGCCACAATCATCCCCCACCCACAGCCTGGCCCCCGGCCAGGTGTTGTGGCTCAGCCGGCAGGATGTGCTGGATGCTGGCGGCGGCGATATGGCGCTGGCTACCCAGGCGGTACAGGAAGCCTTTACGGCCTGGCGGGCTGGCCAGGCGCTGCAGCCGGCTAAGACATCGCTCCGGCTAGCACACAAGCAGCAGGAGGCCCAGGCCGGTGTGGTGAATGTGCTACCCGCCGCTGTGCGTACACCAGTGGGGACGGTGTTTGGCGTTAAGGCCCTGGGCGCGATGCCCGGTAATCTTACCCAAGGTGTGCCGCGGGCAACGGGTACCATCACCCTATTTGATGATGCCCACAAAATGCCGATTGCCATTATGGATGCCCAGGTTATAAGCGCCATGCGCACCGGGGCGGTGAGTGCGCTGGCGGCGCCCAAGTTGGCCCGCGCGGATGCCCGTAGCCTGGGCTGTGTGGGGGCGGGCGTCAATATGATGACGCAAATTCGTGGCTTGCTGCATGCCCTGCCAGGCCTTGATACCATCCGCATCTATAGCCGGGGCACCAGCAAGCACCAGCTGGCTGAGCGGCTCCGCCACCGTTACCCGGCCCTGGCCGTTAGTGCCGTTGATAGTGCCGAAGCTGCCGTTGCTGATGCCGATATCGTTATAACCTGCGCGGCCAATGTTAACCAGCCAGTGGTGCCCCTGCAGGCGGTGAACCGGCCGGGGGTGACGATATGTAACATTGGCTGCCTCGAAAACGAGCCCCAGCTGCTGGCCCATATGGATGTGATTGTATCTGATAATTGGCAGCAGAGTAAGCATCGTGGCGTACAGACCCACGCGGTGGCCTTTAGCCAGGGCATTATTGCCGATAGCGACGTTACCAACCTTGGTGATATCCTGGTTGGCCAGGCGCCGGGCCGCACCAGCCCAGCGCAGAAGGTCTTCTTTGGCCCGACTGGCCTGGGGATTGAAGACATAAGCCTTGCTGCGCATATCTATACCCAAGCCCTGGCACGGGGTTGCGGCACCGTGCTTGACTTATGGAGTAACCAGCCGTGGATATAGCGGCCCTGGCGCGGTGGACGAGCGCCCTGCAGGCCCTGACGCCGCCCCAGCAGCGTGAGCTCACCCAGCAGCTGGCTAGTATCCCACCGATTACGATTGCCGGCAAGCAGGCCAGTGTGTTGCTGGCTCCCCTAGCCCTGACGCCGCCGGCCGCGGCCCAGCTAGCCCAGGCGGTGTATACCCTGCAGGATGCCTTAGTAGCGATTGAGTCCCACCCGAGCTTTCTGCCTGGCCAGGTGGTGTACGATCGCTTGTACCAGTCGCTCAGTGCCCAAGGTAAATATTTGGTCGACCATGCGCCGCCGGTGAGCCCAGGCACAATGCGCCGCCGCTTCCGCCGGATTGATGGCTTTTTGCCGCTTGCACCCCACAGCCAGGGGCCGCAGTTTATTGAGGTGAACCAATCCGCCCCCTTAGCAATTAGCTTTTACGAGCGCGCCCGCCAGGCACTGGCCGTCACTGCTGCCTGCGTCCCGGCCGTTCAGGCGGCGGGTGCTAGCGCCCCAAGTATGCTTGATTCGCCATCACTCTACGCAGCGCTGGCCAGTTGGTTTATAGACACTGCCCCGGATAGGTCGAGCCTAACCGTGGCTGTGAGCATGGAGCGCGGCTACCCAGCAAAGTTTGTCGATCTGCCCACCGCCACCGCGGGCATTACCCAAGCTGCCCGGGAGCGTGGTGTAGAGATTCGCTTTGTGCTGGCGCAGCCGCCGGAGTTTGGCTACCAATCTGGGCGCATGACGGTGCGCGGCCATAGCTTTGATGTGCTGTGGCGCAATACCGTGTACCTGGCGAATTATGATGTCGATATAGCCGACTACCAGGCTATCCGCTACAGCCCGGCTGTGGTGCAGCAGAACGACCTGCGCGCCTGGCTGCTGCGCTCGAAGGAGCTCTTTGCCCTCGCGTGGGACGATACGGTGCTGGCGGCGCTCGCTGCTATGGGGGTGGATGTGCCGGCCCTGCGGCGCATCATGCCACCGACCTATAGCCTGGCAGCAGCCCAGCAGCTGGATTGGCAGCACACCCACCGCCGGCAGGACTATATTGCAAAACGCTGCGACGATGGCTTTGGCCAGGGGCTGGTGTTTGGCCACCAGTGCACGGCAAGCCAGTGGCACGCCCTGCTGGCAGGCAGCCGCGGCCAGGATTGGGTGGTGCAGCAGCTGGTGCCGGTTACCCCGGTAGAGGTACCACTGTACACGCCAGGCCACGGCATCCACACCCAGGCGGTCACGCTAGATTGCAACCCCTACACCACTGGCGGTAAGCTGGCCGGCGTGCTCGCCCGGGCAATGCCGATAGCCCAGCAAACGGCTGGCCCGCAGGCTATGAATATCGTGGCGGGGGCGGCCATCGGTGCCTATACTGGCGTGGTGTAGACGCGCTGGCTGGTATCGGCCAGGGTGCCGGCTACAAACTGCTCTACCAGGGCGGTAGTGGCTGGGATGATGGCCGTACCAAGCGCCTCTTGCTCCGTCTGGCTAAAGGGCCTCAGCACAAAGGCCGCATCGCCCATGCGCCGCCGTAGTGGGCTGTGGATACCAATCCGCAGCCGCGCATAGCCCTGGCCTAGGTGAGCATTAAGCGATTTAATACCATTATTGCCTGCATCGCTACCACTGTGGCGCACGCGAATGATGCCAAATTCCAGCGCCAGCTCGTCATGAATAACAAGCACGTCACTAAGCGATAATTTATAAAAATCCATAATTGCCCGGGCTGCCCGGCCGGTGTCGTTGTAAAAAGTGGTTGGCTTAGCCAGCAGCACCGGCTGGCCAGCAATAGTAGCACTGGCGGCGGCGGCGTGTAGCTTGGGCTTGGTGGTAAACTGGGCGCCGTACGCGCAGGCCAGCGCGTCCAGGCACTGCCAGCCAATATTGTGCCGCGTGCGGGCGTACTCGCTGCCAGGGTTGCCTTGGGCCAGGATTAATTTCATACGTACTAGTATAGCATGGATGAGGTCTTGTCGTGGCTGTAGTGTGAGGTTGTGATTATAAAAGCATTAGCACAATTGCTTCATTAGTGGTGCTGTAGCTGAACCGAAAATGTTCCGGCCAGATTATATTACAGCGACCATCCGTCTGCTGTATAGCTGGTCTCCATATACTTTCTTGTTCAGCTATAGCACCATACTCAGCAGCCTTACTCCTTAGTATAAGGCCATAAGATCCTCTGTTAGAGCGAGCGGGTATGCCCTGCCATGTTATACTAAACCCATGGCCCAGCGCGATAACGATCTTGAATTTAGCCTCAATGCTGCCTTTGATGAGCAGCGCACCCAGCCTGGCCTGGTGCCGCTCTATCTCATCAATGGCTCGCTGGGAGCGGGCAAGACGAGCGTGTTGGAGTATCTTTTGCGCCAGCCGGAGTTTGCTGGTTCGCGCGTGATTGAGAATGAATATGCCAACGAGAATGTCGATGGCTACCGACTGGAGGGCCTGGCGGAGCTTGTGACGACGCTGGCGGGTGATTGCGTGTGCTGCTTGTCTAAGCATGCCTTAACGCGCATGCTGCTTGATTTTTGCCAGTCGTCCCCTGCCCCGGTTTTTATCGAGGCAACAGGGGTTGCGCGGACGATGAACTTGGTGGAGAAGCTCATTAATGCGCGGATCTTCGACAAATACGAGCTGCTGCAGAGCTATTATGTCATCACGGCGCACGAGATATTGCATGGCATTGAGCCAGCCCACGAAGTGGAGCTGCAAGCCGCCGATACAGTCCTTATTACCAAAGAAGATCTCCTGCATGGCGATGATCGCACCACCTACGACGCCAAGCGCCGCGCCCTACCCTACACGCGGGTGCTGTCTGCACCGCATGGGCGCTTTGACCTCAGTAAGATCACAACGCCATCGAGCCTGCTCACCTTTTTCGACACTTATGATGGTGAACTTGCCGTGCCAGATAACCCGACCTATAGCGTCATCGATATGTCGCAGCTCACTGCTACCGAGGCAGCCTTTGAGACGCTGTGGCTGGAGCTCTTTGCGACGTATGGGCTGCGCCGGCTCAAAGGGTGCTTTATTGATGAGCATGGCACGCGCCGGCACATCGAGGCTACGCCCGAGCAGATCCAGATCACCACTGGCCAGCCTGGCGAAGCACCCAAGCTGGTCTGCATTGGCACCCACGCCAGCAGCATCACCCGCGATGGGCTGGTGGCGCAGCTGATGATGTTTGGGTAAGGTAGGTCTGAGGAGTCTCTTGGGCTTATCCACTAACTCCTCTGGTAGGATCTATTGCAGAGAATGAGGGTTGATTATTATTGGCTTGGATATAAAAATTTTTTCTCTTTTGCGTCATTCTCCCTTCTCTGTAGCGCCAGTACGAGAGGTTGGTATTGAGTCTTATATACATCAGAGGAGGGTGATATGGCAAGAAGCAGTATCGAAAGATAGATCTATGCCATAATAAAACCCACCTACCCCTACTTTGTTGTACGCAAAAACAGAGGTAGATGGGTGTGATATTATGGGTCTTGCGATTTCTTAGCCTTTCCTTAAGCGAGGAGTATTCGTCGACCTGGATTGCTTGGCCGCATAGGCCGCTAGAAGCCACACTACCGACTCTTATCAAGGAATTCGCTTAGCTTCTCATCGATCGATGTGAGCGATTGGCTCATCTGATTGACTCGCCGGACGAACCAAACAAGTAGCCAAATAGCCACCACAAATAGCACAACATGGAAGGCGACGGCCGACCAAAAAAACGCATTTGCCTCGGGCGCGCGAATCAACAAAGCAAAATAAGCTGGTATATGAGTCATAATACAACTCCTTATGTTATTAGTTATTACTGAATGTTGTTTGCCCACCCAGCCTTATTGTGTAACATAAGGCTGGGTGGGCGTTCCGGTGGCTAGTCCAGCTTCAGGCAGGACCAGCCCTCAGCGAGCGCGGCGTTCGTTACCTCGGCCTTGGAACCGGGGTAGAATCGGTTGCAGTAGCCCTGGATGTCGACACTACCAGCCGACCCAAACGACACCCCGAACGGGAACGTGTACGACATGTCGTAACACGTCCATGTGTACGGCTCGCCGAAGAAGTTGTAGACACCGGAGTGCCCCTGCAGGCGGCAAGCCTCCTCAATATCCGCCGGCCACTCGCCGTCAGCGGCGTTCGCCGGCGAGCTCAAAACGAACCCGCCCACCGCCAACGCAGCGGTAGCACCCAAGGACGCGATCTTCCGGAACTTCATGTTATCCTCCTCTAGGATTCCGGGAGCCCAAGATTTTTGGGCTCAACCAACATGACGATTTGATTGTAGCTGATATATATATATATATCAATACTTGTTATGATATATTGCAATAATACGGTAAAATAACAGTGGTAAGTGCTGTCTATTCTACAACGATTTTGTTCGAAAATAGGCGAACATGGTCAGGGCTATGCACCAACAGGAAGAGAACGAGATATATTCTACTAATTATGCCATAAAATAATCTGAGATAGTTGTCCTGCAAGCGTCAGCAAAGCACCTACAAGCGGCTCTTGCCTGGGCCCTGTGTGCCTTGCCCTTCGGCGTTCTTGCGCTGCTTATATGCTTTCGTCACAGGCTCGAGGCCACGCTTGACGCGCTCGCGGTTGGCTTTGAGTTGCTTCTCGTCGCGGAAGGAGAGTTTGATGGGAGTACCAGTGTAGTCGTAGGTGTCGCGGATGCGCCGCTCGAGGTAGCGCTTATAGCTCCAGTGGACGAACTTGAGGTTGCTGCCATAGATGACAAACCATGGCGGGTTGGTGTCTGTCTGGACGATGTAGCGTAGCTTGGGGTGGGTATTCTTGAGACCAGCTGGTGGGTGCTTCTGCACAGAGCGCTGCAGGAGGTCGTTGAGGGTGCGCGTGGTGGTCTTTTGCTGGCGATGGGCAGCGATGCCAAGGGCAAGGTCGAATAATTTTGTCACATTCTGGCCCGTAACGGCACTGGTGAAGATGAGCGGTGCCCACGGCGTGAAGTCGAACTGGGCGGAGATCTGCGGGGCGAGTGCATCGCGCGTGTAGGCATCTTTGCCCTCCACGGCGTCCCACTTGTTCACGACGATGGCCATGCCCTTGCCTGCCTCGGCAATGATGCCAGCAAGCCGTTGGTCCAGGGCGGTGTTGAGCTCATTCACGTCCATCAGGAGGAAGCAAATATCGGCCTCCTCAATGGCAGCCAGGGTGCGCAAGACGCTAAACTTCTCGATGCCCACCTCCTGCTTGCCTTGGCGGCGAATACCGGCGGTGTCGAGCAGCTCGATGGCTTGCCCCTGGTAGCGCAGGCGGATGCGATTGACATCGCGTGTGGTACCCGCTACTCCAGCCACAATGGCTTGCTGCTTGCCCGCTAGTGTGTTGAAGAGGCTGGATTTGCCTACGTTTGGCCGGCCGATCAAAGCGATCTTGAGTACATCGTTTGGCTCGGCTTGACGCTTCTCTGGGATGTGCTGACAGATCTCATCCAGCGCATTGCTAATGCCACTGTTGTGCTCGGCACTGGTGCGGATGATGCTCTTGATGCCAAGGCGGAGGAATTCACTAGTGGGCAAGCTGCCCCGCAGGTCGGTTTTGTTGGCGATGAGAATGACGGGTTTGCGACTCTTGAGGGCAGTCTTGGCGACGCGCCGGTCTTCATCGCTGGGGTATTCGGTGCTATCTACGACCACGAGGATGACGTCGGCCGCATCGGATGCATCGGTAATTTGCTCTTGAATACTTGCCTCGAACTCATCTTCTGCTGGCTTGAGGCCGGCTGTATCGACAAGCCAAAACTCATGCCCATGGTAGGCTGCCTTGCCCACCACCCGATCGCGCGTCGTACCGGCCTCGCGTGCCACGATGGCCTGCTGCGAGCGCATCATACGATTAAACAGCGAGCTCTTGCCAGCATTGGCACGCCCGATGATTGCAACGGTAGGAAGTTTGGTAGCCATAATGCTCTCATTATATCATGAAAGCGCGCGAGTGGATTTGCAGTACCCTACTGCTCAGCTACGTCCTGCCACTTACCTCGCGGTAATTTGCCCAGGCTATAGCTGCCAAAGTGTGTACGGTGCAGGCGCACCACGGTGTAGCCTAGGGCGGCGAAGGTACGGCGGATCTGGCGGTTGCGGCCCTCACTCATGCTAATGTGCCACTCGGTGCGGCTATTGGGCCGAAGACGCGTGAGGATGAGCCGACTGGTACCATCGGCCAGCTGGATGCCGTAGTCGCTGATCATCTGCTGGTGGAGAGGCTCAAGCGGGTGGTCGAGCCGGACGCGGTATTCTTTGACCTTGGCAAACTGCGGATGGGTCATGCGGTAAGCAAAGTCGCCGTTGTTGCTGAGTAAGAGCAAGCCGGAGCTATCGGCATCGAGCCGGCCGACGGGCTTAAGAGCATGCAACTCTGCTGGCAGAAGGCTATAGATGGTCGGCTGCGACCCCTGTTGCTTGCGCGAGCAGACGTAGCCGACTGGCTTGTTGAGCATAATAGTACGGTAAGTAACCTGCTCGGGTAGTGGCGTGCCCTGTACCGTCACATGACTACCTGGCTGGAGGCGGGCGCCCAGCACAGCCACCTCGCCATCAACCACGACGTCTCCAGCGGCGATTAGGTCGTCCGCTTGGCGGCGCGACAGGCCCAGCACAAGAGCAATGTGTTTGTTGAGGCGAGTAATCGACATACCTCTATTATATCACCCAGGACGTGCTGGCCGAAGGCTCGGCTCTGTGCCGCTAACTCTCTCAATTAATGCTGATGAGTGTGACGCGACCACGGCCGAGTAGCTGCCGAGACAACGCTCCGCGCGCCGCGAAGAGCAACCTGGCCAATGGCACAAATGCGCGTGAAGAACCAGCTAGGTTTGACCTCTGGCACATCAAGTGGATACTCAAGCGATGGACGCTGGCGGCTATCAGCTTGTAGTGGATCGTTGCATCGCGCAGCAGGGCCAGTGACAGGGTCATCGGTAGGTTGTTCATGGAATGGGTAGTCGAATGGTGATCGATCGGGCATAACAGGCTCCATGCATGATGATTACCTAGTATAGCACGTGTGGAGCGATATAGATACGCTTTTTAGTGCGACCCAGTTGATGGTGCTGCCCGCTCAGTCTCTTCGAAACTGAGGTTGTCGTGGCTGTGCTGTATGGCCGGCGCTGGGCGCGAAGGCACGGCTGCTGGCTGAGGCACTGATGCTGCATGATGAATGGCTGATGGCTGAGGTGCTACAGTGGTGGCCTGTGTTGGAGCAGAATGCGCTGCAGCGACGGGAGCTGGGCGGATGGCATCGTAGAGTGGATGATCGACTGGGGAGACCGACGGATGAGCGGCTACACTGCCCTGAAGCAACGCCGCGGCTAGTGCATCAGACGGGTCTGCAGTAATGGCCTGTGGGCTGTGCGGCGCAATGGCTGCACTATCAGGAGCAGGATGAGCTGGTGAATCCTCGTGATCCTCGTGGTGAGTAGCTGGTGGCTGCGCTGAGGTTGCTGGTGCTGGATGGTTTGGCACTGGTGCGTCGTATGCTGTGGTGGCTGGCGCTAGTGGTTCGACCGGAGCTGGAGTAGGAATGGTATCCATCTGCTCGGTGAGGTTGGCTACGGCGTCCGTCACGAGCTGGTTTTGGCTTGGCTGGTAGGCAGCTGCATCGGTGTCTGCCTCATCATCGGCCTGCTGCGTGCTTGTGCGGAGAGCTTCGGCTAGCTCGGCTTCGTCGTCGGCTGGAGTGTGGGTGTAGTGAGCAGGCTGGCTCGCCACAATGTGGTGGTGTACATCTGGAATACCTGATGGCGCTGTGCTATGCGGCGCAATAATATCGTTGATGAGCGGTGGCTGAGCGGTGGGCGCATCGCTGGCTGGCGGTGTGTGTGGGTGCGGAGCTTCGGCTGGGCTTGGCGCGCTACTAGCAGGGGCTGGGTGCTCATCATGATGCGTGACAATCTCGGCCTCTGGTGCCTCTTCGGCTGGCGGCAAGGTAAATGGCTGTGGCGTGGTGGGCCCGGCCGGTGGTGTGGGCGTGGCGGGCTGTGGAGCACCATTGGCGGCATCGAGCTCGTTATCTATTAAGCTGGCATAATCTGGCCTCGGCATAGAAGACTGCAGCGGGTGGATCACTCGCTCACCCAGGCTGGCCGGCCGTGGTGTAGAGAATGGCGCTGTGGGTTGTGGCAGTGTGGTAGGCTGGGGCTGACTGGCTAGTGGCACTGGGTTGGCTGGTGCGCTTGGCTGAGGTTCAGGAGTGGTATGTGCTGCTGGCCGGTGGCTCACCCCTGTATCGCCAAGGACGTCGTGCACAGCACGCACTACATCTTCAATGCCAACCTGCGATTTGACGAGGTAGCGGTCTGCTCCCAGTGCCTCGCCGCGCATGCGCTGGTCTTGGCTCGAGAGTGCTGTCATGATAATCACCTTGATGCCACGCGTCTCGGTGGTGCTGCGCAAGATATCGAGCATGTCGAAGCCACTAATCTTGGGCATCATCACATCGCTGATGATGAGCTGTGGACGTTCTTTGATAGCCATGGCGAGTGCTTCTTCCCCATCGCCGGCCGACACGATGTCATACCCCTCGGCCAACAGGCGTACTCCGTATATTTCGCGCAGGCTTTTGTCGTCTTCGACAAGCAGAATCTTAACCTTTGTCATATCACCCTCTATTGTACGCAATTGTCAGCGAAAATACCATAGTGCTTGTGGTTTTTTTGAGAGGAATTGATAGAAAGAGCCGCCTCAGTGGTGGTGTGGGCGCACAATTGGATTTGCATAGAGAGATTGGAAGAACGTATCTGAAGGCCAGCGATGCAGGAAGCGGGAGCGCTCTGTGTATATCTTCGGCATGGATACTGTGAGCGTAGCTATAAGTATGAGAGGTTTGGAGGTTTTGGGCGTAGATGTGTAACTATTGACTATAAATCCATGCCGTGGTATTATATTGTCTCTAACAGAGGAAGATGAACTATGACAATAACACAACAAATGCGACATGCCGGAGCCCGAGCCCAACGCAAAAGCGAGAAGCCAAGCCGAGTCGAGCGCTTTATCGAGGAAGCACAATCGCCCGAGCAATCCTCGCGGCGCTGGCGAGCGGCGCGTGTGCTGGGGATGCTAGCTGCCGTTGGCGCAACCCTGACAGCTGGGGCGGGTATTAGTTTCTACCACGAAAGTGGCGAGACAGAGCCGGTGGTCAATCTGCTCAACCCAGTTGCTGAGCATGTTATGACGACGGATGAGAAGATTGCTGCTGCCAAGGGGTTCCCAAACATCGTTGCGCTTGAAGGGCGCCAGATGGAAGAAACAGCAATGCAGTGGGTAGCGCGTGGCACTGAAGCAACACTCCTTGGCGCTGCTGGGGTGTATCTGTTCGACTGTTGGGTGGAGCACAGCAAGTCTCGGCGCAAGAAGACTCAGTCGTAAGTGTGTCGCGACCGATGTCATTACCCTTGTAGCTCTTCCCTTCTCTGCTCACTTCTTTGCCGCAGCAAGAGTACGACGACATTGATACAAAAGAGGTCGGTATTATGGAGAATATCGGTCTCAGTATTATTTTGGAGAGAGACACGCAAGCTACCGCACCGCCCGTGGTGGTGCAGCAGAGCGCGGCGTGGTGAGGACATCGCGGACGCGAGTGGGGCTGCGCCGGGGCTGGCTGGTGGCAATGATATGCGCCGTGGGCGACGTACTTGGCGCAGATGGTGGTGTGGCGCTTGAGGGAGTGGAAGGAGCAGCCTGGGCAACGGTAACTGTGGTAGATTGGACGTTTTTTGCTGTGGGTGGCGTGGCTGTGCGGCTGTTCTTTTGGGCTGGGCGCTGGGTGCGAGTAGCTGAGCGTGGCTGTGGCAAAAAGCCTTGGCTCTGGAGTGTGGCTGTGGCAAAAGCCGGCACTGGGCGAGGTGGAGCTGCCTTGGCGGCTTGTGCTGTCTCTTTAGCTTTGGCAGCGAGGGCGGTTTGGGCATCGTGCTCACTCAGGCGTGGGAGCTCAAGGAAGAAGGTACTTCCCTGCCGGTACGCACTCTCTACCCACAAGCGGCCGCCCATTACCTCTGTAAGGCGGCGACTAAGATAGAGCCCTAGGCCAGTGCCGCCAATTTCGCGCGTGTCCGAATTATCCACCCGATAGAACTTTTGGAAGAGGTGCGACTGATCTTCCACCGGTATGCCAATGCCAGTGTCGGCAATGGCGATCGTCACGCGCCCACTACCACCGGTCACATCCACCGCAATATGCCCGCTGGGGGTGTATTTGATGGCATTCTCCACCAGATTATCAAGCACCTCACGCAGCTGGTCTGGGTCGACAGAGACATAAAAGGCAGGACTAAGCGTCCGGCTCGTAAAGGTAGCGCTATGCTCGCCACCAGTTGTGCCAGGGCGTGGCTTGAAGATAAGCTGGAGCTTTTTGTCCTCGGCCTTGTGGCGCAGCCCCTCCACAATGTCGCTGACAAAGGGGATAAGATCGATAGCTTCAGGGTTGCTCTGCAGGCGGCCATCGTCAGCTTTGCTTACATCTAGCAGGTCTTGAAAGAGCCGGCCAAGGTGCTCAGCCGAGCGGTGGGCCTTGGTGATGAAATCACGGGCACGCTGGTCGATGGTGGCAGTGGCGGGGTTGAGTGTGAGGCCGAGGTAGCCCTCGATCGATGCCACAGGGGTACGCATCTCGTGGCTGGCGGTGCTGATAAACTCGGCTTTTTGGCGTTCCTCGGCCTTTTCCTTCGTCACATCACGAAAGACAACGATAACCCCACTGCCCGGCTCACTGCTGACGGGCGAGATGACGAGTGAGATGATCGGCGTCTTGCCAGAGCTCGTCACGAGGCGTAGGCGGTCGGTGGTGAGGGGCTGGTTGTCCGCTAGGACAGCAGCGATAGGGTCGGTATCATTGGTAATGGGGTCATTCTTGGCGTCGATAAGCTTGAGGACGGATTGGTAGCTGAGGCCCAGAGCATCTTCGTCACCCCAGCCCACAAGACGTTGGGCTGCTGGATTGATAAGTTCAATCATCCCATCTGCGTCCAGCGCCATCACACCATCGCCAATTGCATTGAGCACGATATCCGACTTGCCTGCTACCCGGCTGAGCGTGGCGGCAAGCTCGCGGTATGAGGTGGTGCGGGCCTCGGCAGCGCGATCATCCGGCCCCCAGAGCAAGCACCCCACCAAGATGGGTAGCTCGCCCGTCAGCATAGCGCTGGGGATCATCGTACTTGTAATGTGCCCCGCCAGCACTCCCCAACTGAGATAGGCATTGACTAGTAGCAAGACGAGCGCTAGCCCTACCCAGCCAAAAAACATTGCAAAAACCGCTACTAAGAGCCAGGCTGCAATAAAGGGTGAGCTAAGCCCACCAGTACCAATAATGAGCGCGCCGGTTGTAGCCACGGCGCAGAGATATACCACCAGACTCGCCTGACCAAGCCGCTGCTGCGGTGGCCAGATGTGAAGCACCGCTGCCACAACCCCTGTTATACCGGCCAAGATGACGGCAATGAGTGGCATGCCAAGCACGAGGTTGTATTGATCTACCCCGCCAAAGTGCCGCCATGCCCACAGCGCCACGATGATGACGGCATAGAGCATACTTGCCTCGCACAAGCGCCGGTGCCAAAACCGGCTGATTTGTTGCACCCCCATTGGTTATCCCCCTTATGCTTTGTGTGTATTATAGCGGATTGCCTAGGCGATGGCAATGGAGTGTTGGGCGAGATAGCCGCGCTCGCTGTTAGTCACTTCTTATAATCCTAGCAATAATTTATTCGCCCATTTTTCTCTACAATGTGCTACAATAGTGCCAGAAAACAAAGGAGGCCATATGGCAAAAAAATCAACCAAAGCAGCGGCCAAAGCAGCCGCGCCATCAACAACTACTACAAAAACAAAGGTAACAGTATCGACCACCCACAAAAAGACGCCCAAGCAAATGCTCGACATCCTGCTCATCGCAGCCTGCCTGGTGCTCAGCGTTATCGTAGTGGTACTGAGTATCTCGCACAGCATCGATCCGCACACCGCCATCGTTATGCTCAGCGTTGGCTTGGCCTGCCTCAGTGCCTATGTGCTTAACCACGCAGCAAGCCGGTAGAATCCTGCTCTACTACTTTTATAAATAACCCGCTCACAATTGGCGGGTTATTTTGCTATAAACTGCGGCTATGTAGAGGAAATGTGGGTGAGCCCTGGCACATACACCACAAGTGTGCCGTCCTTGCCGGTGCTAGCGATGAGATTGCTACGAATAGTGAGGCTACGCATGTCGGTTCCTTTGATGGTGAGGAGGGTTGTACCATCAGCGACTTTGACGATCTTGAGACCTTTACTGCCGCTGGCTTGGATACCAGCGGAGTGGAGGTTGCTGGTGAGGAGGAGTGAGCCATCCAGGCTGGCGGAGACAATGTTGCCGCCGTCGACTAGAGTGAGTGTGCCACCGCTGGTGCGGCTGTAGGTGGCCTGGCTGAGGGCGAAGTCTTGCGTGTTTTGGCTGGCAATGCGCAGGAACTCCCTACCCTGCCCATTCACAACAACGCGTGGCATATCTGTGGTGAGAGCCTCTCGAGGGTAGGTTGGCGCAGTAGTGCCAGCGGGGTTGGTGAAGGAGCTGGCGGCTGGGCTGAGCTTGTACGCGCTATTGACAGTGCTGCGGCCGCGTGGCGTGCCATCAAGGCCATAGCTCTCGAAGGTCTCTTGCCCGCTTGATTGGACGGTGTTACTGCCAGCAGTGCCCTCCAGCCAACCATCGCTTGCCAAGGTGACGTTGCTAGAGCTGGCTGTGCGCTGCACTTCGCGCGTGCCGCTGGCGATATCGTACACGGTGATGGTGGTCATCGATTGGTCTGCGGTGCTCGCCTGGCGCTCATTCGTAATGACGACACCGGTGGTGGTACGTGAGGTAGCACGCTTGCTAGGTGACTTCTGGGATGGCTTGGCGCCGTGGTCTTTCTCGGTATTGCGGCGGCAGATGAGCTTGCTCCCGCCCGCTATCGTGCAGGTGGCGGTGGGGTTCTGAAAATCGCCACTAGTGATAGTGCGCAGATTCCCTGCGGCGGCGTAGAAGGTGGCGGTGGCGCTCTCGCCAATAATGTCTTGCTGTTGGCTATCTGTGCCGTAATATGTAAGCGTGCTCGGCTGGGTGGCTACAGGGGTAGCATAGAGAACCTTGGCGGTAGCAAGCTCTACCGCCGTAATGACCGAGCGCCCCCGCTGTTGGCTGGCGCAATACACCACTCCACGTGGTGTGACGCTGCTACAGGTACTGGCTGGCCACGTAGCGACTGCCTGCTTGCGCCCAGTATCCCAAATCCGGAGCACTGGTGCGGCATCTTGCGCGCCCTGCCCGGCAATGGCGAGCCGCGAGTGGTCGGCTGTGCCACCCAAGAAGCTCAAGCCGCCCTGCCCCGTCGCAAATCGCATTGCGCGCTGACCTGCTCCATAGCCATTGGCCAGAAATACATCGGTGCGCGATGGCGTGGCCGACACTGCTGCTGCCTGCATGCGCTGTGGTGCGGAGAGAAGAGTCACCGCTGCAGCAATAGCCGAGAGCACTACAGTAATGGCCGCTGCAAGCATCACCCACAGCGTGAGCTTATTGCGCCGCCGCTTGGCGGGCCGCTGGGGCGGGTGCTCTCCCAGCACAGATGTCGGAACGGGTGAGATATCCATGGGTAGCTTTGTTGTATAACGCAATAGTGTGTCATTAGTATAGCAGATATCGCCGCAGCCAGAGCATGATTCTCGGCTCGCGCGGCAATAGAGCGGTATTATGGTGGACAAACCAGCGAGTTTTTCGTATAATGGCACACAGCACTGCTACGTGCCTGCACGGCCTCATCGTCTAACGGTTAGGACACCAGGTTTTCATCCTGGCAATCCGGGTTCGATTCCCGGTGAGGTCACCAGTATAGCATGCTATGATACCTTGCCCCGGCGAGGTGTTTTTATTTGCGTGTTGTTTTGAGGTATATATTTGGCGTGATGGGCCTACTATGTGAGGGAAAGCTACCCCAATAAGCTTGTTCGCTATTGCGTTCTACGCAAAATGTAGTATAATCACCACATGACAACAGAGAGAGAGAGAGAGCAATAGAAGTAACACACCGCACCCTGCCGAGTATGCAGCGCGGCAAGATGAGCTGAAGCGGTCGCTGGAGGCCCTTCATACAATGGCACGAAGCGCGCAAGCCCAAGATGTACTGGGAGAGCACGCAGCACATCTCGTTGAAGCTGTTGATTGTGCACGCGTGCCTGATATCAGTGCTGATGGAATAATTGACGAGGTGCCTGGTTGGCGCAAAGAACGGATAATTCCTGTGGTAGGTCTGCGCCCTGGCGAAGTTGCATATACGTCAATGACAGGCATGACGCAGGAGCAGTACAGTGTCGTACGTATAGATCCGGACCTTGATGAGTTGACAAAATGGGGACTCTTCAGTGAGAGTTTGCAAGGCTCTAAGCAATGCGATGCAAAGGACTATGAAGAACTAAGTCTTGAAAGATCAAGTACGGCAGGGCTGACATTCAATTTCCGATCGGGATCAGGAAGGCGAGATGCTGAGGGTGGTATCGTTATTGATTCTATAATTAATAATCAGCCGAATGTTGTTATTAATATGGATCAAAGACGTCGAAGCAGACAGGTTGTAACGCTAAGTCATGAGTTAACACACGCGAAAGATGATATCGAGCACCCTGTATGGCTTGCGAAGAGGGATGGTGAACTTGAGCGTCGTACCCTATCGCATGAGCTGCGAGCATATGCTATTGACTGCCGGATTGGGCAGATGGCGCTTACATCGTATCGTATGATGGATGGCTGGCGAGGGCTGTTGCTGCCGAATCTGCAACTGCGACTAAGTGGATCAAAAACAGTCGAAGCAGTTCGCCAAAAAGTGAATGGACCGTTTGACTCCCCCCACGCCTTTGATCCGAGTGATGGTGTGGTAGATTTACTACATAAGCTCAAGATAGACTCTATCTACAAAAAAGAAAAGCCTACTGCATCCCCGCAATAATCTCCAGTAATCGCCGTGGGGTGATCTCGGCTTTGATGAGGTAGCCGTCTACGCTGGCTTGGAGAGCGAGGCGGGTGGATTCGTCTTGGTCGAAGTTGGTCATGATGACGATCTTCGTGCCAGCGATGTGCTGCGGCTCGGCGCGCAGTGCCTGGAGGATCTCGCTGCCGCGCTTCTCGGGGAGCATGATGTCGAGCAGGATGAGGTCGTAGTGGTTGTTGCGTGCCGCCACGAGGCCGTCTGCTCCGTCGATGAGCCAGTCTACTGTGTAGCCTGCTTTGCGGAGACTGCACATGTACATTTCGCCGATGAAGCGATCGTCTTCGATGACGAGAATCGTTTGAATTGCCATAATTTCTCTCCTCCTACCTCTGTTATCCCTTATACATTGTGTGGTTTTTTATCCAGCCACCGCCACTGGTGATGAGCTGACTGTTGCTGCCATCGGCGATTTTGTCTGCTACGCTGGCGTAGGTGGGGATGGTGATCGTGAAGGTGGAACCCTCCCCTTCGCGGCTTACCACGCCAATCTGCCCACCGTGCGACTCGACGATCGCCTTGCTAATGTAGAGTCCAATACCCGTGCCAGCTACAGTTTCGCGGCTGCGGTGCGAGCGGTAGAACTTATGAAAGAGATTGCCCATGACATTGGCGGGGATGCCGATGCCGTGGTCTTGCACCTTGATGGCGACAAATGCACCGTCTTGCACGGCCGAGACAGCTACGAGCCCGCCTTCGTTGCTATATTTGAGCGCGTTATCAATGATATTGCTCAGCACCTCAGATAGGCTTGAGCGATCGGCCGCAATGGTGGGCAGCGTGGTGGGGATATCTACCGTGAGCTGGCGACCTTGGGTGGTGGCGCGCAGCTGCATGTCGTCGCGGATGATATTGTAGATGCTAGCCACTGACTCTTCTGCTAGGTGAACACGGAGATGGCGGCGGTCGAACTTGCTAGCATTAAGGATGTTGTTGACGTAGCCGCTGAGACGATTGGCCGAGACAACGAGCCGCCCTAGTAGCTCTTGCTGGTCGCCAGCCAGCGCTGGGCCAACCTCCTCAGTGAGGACATCCAGATAGCCACGAATAACGGTGATGGGCCCGCGCAGCTCGTGAGCGGCAAAGGCGATGAAATCGAGGTCATCATCCTCGGGCTGGTAGAGGGTGGTGCGATCGTGTAGCACTAGTATGACCTCGGCACTGCTGCCCTTCTCATAATTAGCCGTAATGTCGAAGATACGCCGCCCAGGCTCACCCACCAGCTTGTTTGCAATGCGCAGCCAGGTCTTCTCGGCATGGACAGCGCTGCGGCGGCAGTGTGCGAGCCACTCCGTCAGGCCATCGCCTGGCTCGAATAGCAGCTCGAGCTCGGCCGCGCCATCATGCTTCTGGCGCAGTGGGGTGTGGCGGTTGTGGTAGCATACTTGCCCCCGGCTGGTGAGGATGGCAATGCCAGCACTGGTTTGATCGAGCGCGGCCTCGATCTGGGCAGCTTGTGCTTGAGCCTGGCTCGGCGGGTTTTGGCCAGCTAGTGCGGCCGTTTGGTAGATGTATTGCAGCAGCGGCTTAAAGCCATCGCGCTCGAAGTGTGCTGCATTGGGGTTGGGCGGTGTAATGGTACTAGGCTCGCCTGCTACATGGCTGAGAGCATGTGTGAGGTCTTTGAGCGGGGTGAGTAGCTGCATGAGCAGGAAAATATTGAGTGGGATACTCGCCAGCACTACAACCATAATGACCAGCCAAAACTGCAGCTGGCTAGGGCTTAGGCCAATCATCCACAGCGTACTCGCCACGAGCCCGGCAATAGTGCACTGCATCAGGATACTCGCACCAATAGCACGGCGGCTATAGCGCGGCCAATACTGCTTAATAAGGGTGGGTGGACGATGAGGTGGCAATGGCCGGGCTGGGCCTATTGCTGCCACGACACGCTCCCTGTGCCACCAGGTACTGCCGCTATCCATGTCTGGCCGCGGGTGAGAGCGATTGCCTTGCCATTGGCATCACGTAGCTCGAGTGGGCTGGTACGGTCGGTCTTGCGCCATATTCCCTCTACTACGCTGCCGTTTTGGAAGATGGTTGCTTTGCCTTGGCCAGTGGTGATAATATTCTCGCGCGTGCCATCCTCTTGCACGGTGGTCTGCTGGACGGTTAGTGCCACCACAACGCTGGGCGCAATCTGCCCTTCCTCACGGTCCAAGCTAGCCTCGCCACCGATGCTACGCTGGTAGGTGTTGGTGCTAGCATCGTATTGGTAGCGCGTGTTGTAGCGGGCGGATTTGCCAAAATTGATGACGGCCACAGTGGCGGTCGCAGGGTTAGCTGGCTTGCCATCGGCCCGGGCAAGGGCGATCTTGACAACAGACTGCTTGTAGCCTTTGCTGCTATTGAGGTCATCCAGCCGCTCGGCACTGGTGTAGACATTGTGCGGGGCACGGCGGTCGGTGGCGCGCCAATAGCTGCGCTCATGAAAGAACTGGTCGATATCGCGGTAAGTACCATTGCGGATCTCTTGCAAGGCGTGCGAGCTACCCCCCACATGGGCCACGCTGGGCTGGTATGGCGCCAGCCAGTCGATATAATACGGCCGCAGGCTGCGCACTGGGCCGATCATCGCTGGCTTATTTTGCTGATACAATGCGAGAAAGCGAGTAATGCCTGCCTCAGCAATTGCCTCATACACCACCTCAGCTTGCTTAACACCTGACTGAGGGCGAGCACTGGGGCTATTCTCCAGCATCACGGCGGTGACGGGCTTGGTGGTGGCCGCTTGGTCGGCGACCTTGAGGCCAGTCAGGGGCGAATAATACACCTCTGGGGCTTTCTGCGTTGCCACAACAGGAGCGGGCTTGGCCTGGCGAGGCTTATTGAGCAGAGAAAATGACGCCATTGCTCCAGCAAATACCACCAATGCCCCACCAATCACCATCACGGGCATGCGGTGCTGCCCCACAAAGTGCCGCAGCCCCATAAAGTGCCGTCCATGCCGCCGCAAACGCCGACGCTGCGCCCGACCGCCAAAAGCTGCCGGTGGTGTATTCTGTGGTGAACTCATCTTATGGCCATTATACCATGAGCGGATAGCGATGAGCTGGGGATTTTTGCATTGATGTGTCGTTGGTGCACCTCTGGAATACCTATATCCCAAAACCTGCATCATTCCTCACGCTCCATTGCCCTATCGCTCCCACCGATAGATTGCTATAAGGGCCAATATTTGGGAAATATCGACTTCTTGCGCTGGGGCTAAAATCCGTTATTGCAGCGGATTTTCATACTCCATCGGATGAAGTATAGGAGGCGGTGCGAGCTGAACGTGAGGAAGGAAGGTTTTGGAATCTAGATTCGGAGAGTGAGCCATCGCATACCGCCTAAGGCGAAGTAACAAGGAGGCACCAACAGTTTCGCCACAAGAAGCGCAATGCGATCAATTACCCAACAAACCCCTTGGCAAATCCGCAAAAATAGCCTACAATGAATAACCACTAACGATAATTTGGGTGAGGAAACATGACACGACGACACGAGAGCGACAGTACAGATAATGGTGGAAGTACCGATACAGTGCCACACGATGATGAAGGCCAATCGCCACAATCGCCGCAACAAGCCAGCAGCGGAGATTGGCGCGTGGGGCAGGTGCGAGAAGGCGTGCGCCAGCCGTCGCCTGATGATGTCATGAGAGCTATGACGCTTGCCGCCCTCGGAGGTCATATAGGGATTGGCTCGGGCCCGCAGGGTGTTGAAATATTCGCCTCCCCTGTTGCGCGCAAGATAATTAATGGCGCGGACTCCGTGAGCGGTATGGAGCCGGCACCATCAGTCTGGCTGGGCGACATACCTCCAGCGGAGTAATTGCGCGGTATTCCCTCTCTCGTGGCACGAACATCGCTTGGCAAGGATAGCAACGCGCCCACCACAGCCAGGCTACTACCACACCAGCAAATAGCATGATATTTTAAGGCGACAGTGAGCTGCCGCCTCTGTATCATTGTAAATAACGCAGCAATAGGGCCTTGACAGATATATATATATATAATTTCTTTCATATTCTCTCTACAGATAGAAAGGGGAAGAGAATATGTTCCTTGAGATTAGACACGGCACACTCTACGTGGATGGAAGGCTTGACTCTGACGGATGTGACAGCTCCGTTTACAAGGCTCTCTGGGTGGAAGGCGATGAGGTATCGGATGAGTACAGGTTTCCGCTTGCTTTCTACTGGACGCAAGATAGTGGCAAAGTTGAAGCTGAATGGCGTAAATACGCCGATCAATCACGATACGCCTGTAAAATAGATGCGTGGTACGCTATAATAGCAGCGCTCGTCGCCGCTATTGGTATGTATGCATTGACATGGTCGCTATTGTGGCTGATGATTGTTGTTCCATGCGTCTTGGTGTCCGCTGGTGCTGGCCTACACTGCAGTAGTGAGTGGACGGTATACAAAAAGATGTGCCAGCGTTACCAATGGAGCGAGCTTCGCGTCATCGAGTTTGATTACGATGTAATCACTCGTATTCGATGGCTCATTCAATCCGACCTTGCTCAGAATGTGCGTGACAGGCTGGAGATTGGAGTTCATGCTGGCGGTATCAAAAAATTGGTTGACATCGATGACGATTCGGTTGCTCGCGTTATTCAGCGTAACCCTGAGCTCATCGAGTTCATCAGCAAGGAGTGCAGTGCCGAGCTTCCCTCACCGGAAGAATACCGGCGTCGCGCATTTGATGTTCTGTATGGCTATATACAGGACGAGATCAACCGCCTCAAGGCCAATCAGGCTATTGCTACTGAGCAGCAGCGCATTGAGGCTGAACAGGAAGCTGTCCGTCGGTCTCGCAAGGAGCGAGAAGCTGCGGTGCAGGCTGAAGCCGACCGTGCGTTGCGAGTACTGTCCCTCCCCTCCATCCTAAATGAGACTGAGGATGAAGTCCGCGCATGGGGATCGCTGTCTCAAGCAATGCAGGATGACAGTAGTCTAGCTCCTGACCTCAGCAAGGAACCAAAAAAGGCTTGATCTCTCAAGCCTCACGCCGGCCTATGGAATAGCATAGGCATGGCCCTTCTATCCACCGGGGCTGCCCGCTTGAGTACCATTGTGTGTTCGCGGGCAGCTCCCCTACCCCTGTTATTGCTATTATTTTTTGCTCATGACGCAATTATTTGTTCAAGCAAAAACCGGCTGGGAGAGCCGGCTTTTTGTGTTTGGTGTGTGATGCGCAGTGGCGTGTTATTGCCCAAGATATTGCTCTATTCGTGCCAGCGTCCGCTCTTTGCCAAGCAGCGCCAGCGTGTCATTCAGCTGGGGGCTAAAGGGTGCCCAGGTAGTGGCGATGCGAATGAGGCTAAAGAGCACGCCCGGCTTATGGCCAGTGGTCTCGAGGAGTTGGTTAAGAGTGTCTTGGATAGCGCTTGGCGTCCATGTGTGCTGCTGGGCCAGAGCGGCATGGGCCGTGGCAAGGAGCTCTCGGCGTTGCTCGCCTGTTAGTTTGCGTAGTGGCTTGTTGGTGGTAATGAGTTCTCCGTTGATGGTGGGCTCTTCGAAAAAGTAGCGGCTCAGCATTGGTAGCTCGGCCAAGGTCTTGAGACGGTCTTGCACCAGAGCAAGCACCTGCTTTTTGTATGCTTCGCTGGCGCTAGCAGCACTGGCTGGCCAGTAGTGCTCGACCCGGCCGTAGAGGTCATCGAGCGATAGGCGGCGAATCCATTGGCCATTCATCCAGAGGAGGCGCTTTTCGTCGAAGCGGGCACCACTGCGCTGGACGCGCTCGAGGCTGAATTTCTCGATCAGTTCCTCCTTGCTAAAGATCTCTTGCTCGGTGCCATCATTCCAGCCCAGCGAGGCGAGGAAGTTGAGCATTGCCTCGGGCAAAATACCATCGGTGCGGTAGTCGGTGACGCTCTTGGCACCATCGCGCTTGCCAAGCTTTTTCTTGCCATCCGGTGCCATGATGTGTGGCAGGCAGGCTAGTACTGGTGGCTCAAGCTCCAACGCATCGTATAGGCTGAGGTAGCGTGGAATGCTGGAAATATATTCTAGTCCGCGGATGACGTGGGTAATACCCATCTCGGCGTCGTCGACAATGTGAGCGAAGTTGTATGTGGGGTAGCCATCGGCCTTGATGAGGATGAAGTCATCGAGCGCTTCTGGCCCAGCAGAGAGCTCACCCATCACGGGGTCGTGCCAGGTGTAGCGCTGGGGCTCGGCTACCTTGAAGCGCAGTGGCTGGGTACCATCCCACTCTGGTGGATTGGTGGGGCGATAGTCGCGGTATAAAAAGGCCTTCTTGGCAGCCCGGGCTTCCTCGCGAAAGCCTTGGACTTCCTCTGGGGTGTAGGGGTCGGCATAGGCCAGGCCTTTGTCGATGAGCTTTTGGGCCCAGCGGTGGTAGATGGCGAGGCGCTCCGACTGATGGTATGGCCCAGCCTCACCGCCAACGCGTGGGCCTTCGTCCCAGTCTAGCCCAAGCCAATCCAGTGTATCGAGAATCAGATCCTCCGCCCCAGGTACAAAGCGAGCGCGGTCGGTATCCTCAATGCGCAAGACGAATTTCCCACCCTGCTGGCGCGTGAGCAGCCACGGAAAGAGCGCTGCGCGCACATTACCCACATGGATATACCCCGTAGGGCTTGGTGCAAAGCGGGTGCGAATGGTAGTGGCATGCGAAGATGGTGTATCAGATGATGTTTCGTTACTCATATGGATAAGTATAGCAGATGAAATGCCACAATCTAGGGCAGCATGATTTTGGTGGTATCTTGCATCCCCCATCACTTCATCCGATGGAGTGTGAAAACAGATTGCAATAATCTGTTTTCAGCCCAGCGCAAGAGGTCGATATTTGGGGAATATCGACCCTTATAGTGTTCCTGAGGAGGGAGCGATGGGGTATGAAGAAGAGATGATGCTTCTCAAAATGAGATTCACATACTCGCTGCAATCCGCTCCACCTGCTCGCTCGACAGGGGTGCGTTGCCCTTGATGGTGTAGAGGATGCCGCCATTGACCCACGCGGCGGCGTTGTGGGTGCTATAGATAGTGAGGCCACGGCTGGTGGTAGTGGTGAAGTTGCGGCCAAAGCTGGGCAAAACGTAGTTGGCCAGGACGGCACTGGAGTCCCAATCAGACCGGCTCTGCGTGAGAGTAAAGGCGCCTGGGCCAGCATTTGCAGCGAACTTCATCAAGACACTCCCCTGCTGCTGCGATATGCCGCCTGCCAAGCTATAGCCACTCGGCTGATACGACGGGAACGATGCATTAATGCCGGCCTGAGCAGCGGCCATGCGCGTGGCAATGGCAGGCATGTTGTGGTACGTTAGGTAGCCGCCAAAGGCAAGCAGTGCCACCATCGCCCCAGCAATACTAAGACGCCGACCCCAGTGGCGCGCCGCTGGCTGCCGAGCTGGTGGTGGTGCGACGCTGGTGGTGGGTTCGTTGGTGCGGCGTTTATTAGTGAAGAGTTTGCGATGTTTGGGTCTGGACGCGGCTGCCGGCTTCTTGCTCTGCTCGGTAAGGACGCTGCGCGGCAGTGTGCCAACGGGGATATTCTCCGTAGTGGTGAGCTCTGGCTCAGTTGGTGGCCACCATACCTCACCCTGTGGCATCCCAGAAGGCTGCGCTACCAGTGGCTGGGCGGCAAGCTCGGCGAGATTGAGTGTGGGCAGGCCGATTGGCATGGCTGGCTGTGTGGTTTGGGTTTGCGTCTGATCGGCTTGCTCGGTAGCAAGCACACGGGCCAGTTGTGATGGTGGCGGTGTGCTCTGGTGCTGAGCGGCGCTGGGCGGTTCTACCTCTGATGGTACGAATACAAAATCCATACTACGTGGCGCGCCAGGCTGGGTGGACGTATGCTGCGCAGTGTGGTGTGGGGTTTGCGCACGGGGCGATGAGGGTCTTGTTGGCTGAGCCGAGAGTGGCGAGATCGTCACGGGTTGCCGCTTCCGTAGCTGGCGCGGCGTACTGGGTCGAGATGATGTGATGGGCTGCACCGCCACTGGCCGATGATGTTTGGTGATGCGAGCAGCCTGTGCTGCAGCGCGATGCGTCGCCACTGTTTTTTGCGAAGTAGCTGCGTGTGGCGTGGCTGGCTGGTGCGCGGGGTGCGGTGGAGTGGCTTGAGCGACCCCTGTAGATGCCCGTAGCTGGTTCTTTACGGGTGATTGCGACGTCGCTGTGGCCGCCTGAGCCGATTGCACCACCTTGGTTGCGGGGATGATTTCTGAGATATGCTTCTGAGTTGTCTTGGCTGCGGTAGAGTGAGCGCGCGGGGTATGAATGATCTTGAGCTCAGGCCCGTATAGCACAGGCTGTCGCTCTGATTTGCTTGTGCGATGCTGCTTTGGCCTCTGTATATCTAAACCAACGGTCGCTTGCTCAGCTTCCCGCTTAGATACGTGTCCACCATGTGTGGCCGTCGTATGACGCATAATAATATATCCCCCTTGTTCCCTCTTTGATCGTATAATACTCCAAGCATAAGGGGTTTTGCAAGAGGTGTGCGCTGTTTTGTATAAAATTGCCAAGACGAAATATATGAGCTTGCTGCGAGCCTGAGCGAAACACACAACACATCCCACTTCTCGCCAGCCATGGTATAATGTTGTCATGGATACGAAGCAACGAAAGCGACGCCAACGCGTCCATCTGACATTGATTTATAGCATGATGGTGCTGACTGTTATCTTCACCGTCGTGATTTTTGCTTATGCAATACAGGGGTACCGGCTGAATTGGTCGAGTGGTAAGGTTGTGCAGGGTGGCCTGGTGCAATTCGACACCCACCCTGATGGCGCCCAAGTGACGGTAGACCAAACCCGCCTCAGCAACGAGACGCCTAGTAAGCTCACCCTCTCGGCTGGCCAGCGCAATATTACCATCCAGCGCGAGGGCTACCACGATTGGCACAAAACGGTCGATGTCAAGGCCGGCAGCGTGCTATGGCTCGACTACGCCCGGCTCATCTCCAGCAACCCAAGCCATAAGAATGTCGCCACAGCTAGTGGTGCGTCAAGCGCCATTGCCTCGGGTAATAATCGCTACCTCGCCTTTACGCCGTCTGCGCACAAGCCCACCGTTACCCTGGCCGACCTCAGTGGCGACAAGCCACAGACGACGAACATCACACTCGGCAGCGCCCACTACACCGCGCCAGACAATGCCGAGCACCAAACCTTCATCCTCGACTCGTGGGATAAGGATAACCGCTATGTGACAATCAAGCACACCTACAATGGCGATAAAACCGAGTGGCTCGTCCTTGATACTCAGGGGAGCCACAAGCTCGAGAATGTCACGCGGCAGCTTGGCGTGGATGTTGCTACTGCCAAGTTCTCGCAGGGTGACAGCCGCAAGCTCTTTGTCCTTACTGATGAGGGCGACCTGCGCCAAGCAAGTCTCGGTGACATGACCATCACCGGCCCACTCGTTAGTAACGTGGCTGAGTTTGCGCTCTACAGTGACACTACTGTCACGTACACAACCAAGCTCGACCACACAAGCAAGCAGCGCACCGCTGGCTACCTCACCATTGGCACTACTAAGCCTCGCACTGTCCGCAGCTATGCCGATGATGGTGTGGCGCCACTCCACTTCCGTATCGAGAAGTATTACGACAAAGTATACTACGTGATCGCCTATGGTGAGACGGCTGAGATTCTCAGCAGCACCTCGCATGCCGCGAGCGACTCACGCACAGCAAGTAGTCTCAAGTCCGTCGCTAGCCTCAGTATGCCAGGCGGCATTAGCCATGTCGACTTCTCGCGCGGTGGCCACCGCTTCGCTTGTGTGTATAACGATGCGAGCCTCATGACATACGACCTCGAGCTGCTCAAATCCTCCACCATCAAGCTCCCCCAGCCACTGACGCGCGATATCAACTGGATTGATGGCTATCACTTCACCTTCACGCACGGCGGCGTACACCTCTACGACTTCGATGGCGCCAACCAGCAGCACATCACCACCTCAGCGCTCGATCTCCCTGTTGTCCTCTCGCAAAACCAGCGCTACCTCTATAGCTTCGTCAAGACGAAGGATGGCGTGGCACTACGCCAGACGAAAATCGTCAATGACTAGTCATCATCAGGACCGTGCAGCTACCCCTGCTACACTGTGGTGAACACTAAGCACATAATTCGCTTGTTCATCTATCTTATATAATCCAAAAACATAGCCCACCAACCATGCTCAAACTGAACCGGATTAATCGCTCAACCCAAGAGTGCAATAGAATGCACTACGATCAGATTGAGACATGGTTCGGTGAGCTATGTTCGGTGGGCTAGGAGCCCATTTGTTGCATCCGCATCAACTCTTGCCGCTTGAGCTGCTGAAAGCTGAATATTCCAGTTGCGACTATACAAACATGAGGAGTATGCTCATTGGCGAGCTACTCGGCATTGCATATCCTATGAAGAGGAGTACAATGCTTGATACGCTTGACATAGCTAGTAGCCATCTGGCTGTGCGCTTGTTTGTTTCGTCTATGAACATGAGCAAAGCATACATACATACATACATACTTCCCCGTCTTTGTAGACTACTGCACCAACTACTAGGGTAACCAGTGAGAAATATCGCACTTTCAAGCGTAGATACTACACTGGTTTATAAAGCCAACTTACCGCCCCGAAAATAGGTTGCCGACCCGCTGGACAAAGGTTGGTGAGTTGCCTGGCATAGCGCTCTTGCTGTTGCTGCCACTGTTGGTAGCCGGCGTGGTTTCTTTTTTGGCGGAGGATGGGTCGGGGCTGACTTGCTCAGCTGTGACGAGCAGGCGGTTGAGGTCGGTACCGAGCGGCACACAGGTGATGAGCGTCATAGTTGGCTTGGTGGCGTTGGTTTGCAGCGCGTGCACATCGGTCGGTTTGACGACTTGTGAGCCAGTGACAGTATAGGTGTAGCGCTTGCCGTTGTAATTGACGTAGATATTGTCACCCTTTTGCATTTGCTCGAGCCGCGCGAAGATGAACTTATACTTACCATTATCGAGCCAGTCGTTGCTCGAGTGGCCTGAGACAACGAAATTCCCTACTTCACCAGGCTTTGCATTGGCACCAGGGATGTTGAACCACACGACGCCCTTGTCCATCGCGGCATTGAGCGAGGCTTGGCTGGCGGCATTGGCATCCCACACGATGGGCACGTCCACGGCGATCTTAGGAATGATAAGCTTAGGGTCTGGGCCAACGTTGGTCGAGTCATATGGGCTAATGATATAACTCTGGGCATCGAGGTCGCCTGGTGAGGTATAGGCCGCAACGTATGAGAAAAAGACTCGGTTGTACTGCAATGCTAAGAATAACACCATGACGGAAATACCAGCCACCGCGGGGATGAAGTGTCGGCTATGGCGGACTTTACTCGCACCGTTGCGGATCGAGCTCAATAAGCGTGAGCGCAGATCACCCATGGCTTGGCTCTGGGTGAGCTCCTCTGGTTCATCAGTGGTGGCTGCGGTAGCGTGAGGTGTATCGGCGTCGTGAGCTTTGGCTTGCTCGGCGAGGCGCTCTTCGGCCTTCTTGACTTGGCCTAGGTAGTAGCGCTCATAATATTGCTGGTAGTAGTTTTGCCAGGCGCTGTGATATTGCTGCCAAGCGGCTTTTTGGTTGGCGGTGGGCTGGCGTGGTGCACCGGCAGGGCGCTGGCTGTCTGGTTGCTGCGGCTGATGCGCGCTCGCTGCTGGCTGCTCGGTATGATTGTCTTGAGATGAGGGCTGCTCGGCGTGAGCTGTTGATGAAGTGGCTGTGCGGGCTGGCGTGGGTTGTGATGACTGCGTCGCTTGGGCTGATGTACCAATGTAGTGCGCCTGTGACCGGCTGCGCGGTGTGATGGATGAGATATCACGCTCACGAGTTGTGGGTGCTGAGTGGGCACTTGACGCGGCAGCTGCTTGGCTCTGGCGCCATGCTTGAGCCCCTGGGCGGTAAGCCGTCTGGCTGTGCTGGACGCCACCCATCGCGTGCCGCACCACTGGTGCATGGCTGGCTGGTTTGCTGGCGAGGTTTGGGACTGAGAAGGTAGCCGCCTTGGCACTCGTGTTGGGCGCAGGCTGGCGAGTCGGTGCACCACCAATGATGGGCTGCATGGTGGGGCGGTTTGTACTGCCGCTACTATTCGAGGTATTGTATAGCGCATCGATTTGCCCACGCACTTCACTAAGCCGTGCATCGCGGCTCTGCGATGATGAGTTCCCTCGTGATGTTGTGCGTGACGGATCTTGTGGCTGCATAACTACTTCCAGTATACAATATTAGCTTTGATATACCAATATATCGCTTGCGTTTCAAGGCCTATTTTTGGATAAGAGACTGCTTGCCCGTGCCCACACTCTCGAGACAGGCATAAACAGACAGTAAGAGTCATCAATAAAAAAATAAGCCGACACTTACGGCTTATTTTTCGGAAAACAGTTGAATAAACACTGGTACCGCGGGCCGGACTTGAACCGGCACGTCCGAGTGGACATCAGATTTTGAGTCTGACGTGTCTACCAATTCCACCACCGCGGCGTGTGTATGATCATTGCAGCCCTATCCTGCAGCTTCTGTCAGTATAGCAGATTGCGCTGTCCTTGGCTAGCCTCTCGTGCAGGGCTCTACGGAGATATGCCTAAGCCGGTCATTCTATTCATTCAACACGACCGCTCGCCCATCCTAAGCTACCGGATAACCAGCCATGAACGATCAAGAAAAAATATGGCAAAAAAGCCGAGCAACATCACATAGCTGCGCAACAGGCGAAAGCACTGAGCGTGCGATGTATGTTTGATAAGTACAACACCATCGAACATCGCTTGCACGCAACCACAATATAACAGTGGCTATAATCATAATTTTGTGGTAGAACAGCAGCCACAAAATATGGATTTAAGCATAAGCACAATATATGAAAAAGTAATGTTGACAAAAAATAAAGGACATGATAATCTCAACACATAACGTCTAATAATGACGAGGAGGAAAACAAATGAACAAACTAGCAAAATCGTTTGTTGCACTTGGCGTAGTCGCTGGCGCAGCAATCGGTGGCCTGTGGGTAGCGCAGCCAGCATCGGCAGCGATCTCGGCAGGTTGTAGCAACTTTAATGTCGTAGAGTGCGGCACAAAGGACGTGCAGACCCTGCGCAGCACTTACACAAAGCGTACAGAGATCCGTCAGCTGTACAGCCAGTTCGGTATTACCGAGCAGATGATCAACGGTGCCAACATGCAAGAAGGTACAGTTGATGCGAACGGCAACGTGACTGTTGGTGGTCGTGTTGTCGCTACCGGTGCCCGCACTCTGCAGGCCAAAGCTGGTACAAAGCAGAAGCAGCCAGAAGGTCAGCGCACCGCTGGTGGCCACACCTACTACCAGTACCCAACCGGTGATAGCTTCATCTTGGGCAAGACAACCTTTAGCGTTTATGCATGGTTCGACAACAACGGTAAGTTTATTGCCGGTGTTATCAAGGACTGTGGTAACCCTATCTGGGGCACCCCAACTCCCCCACCAGCCAAGCCAAGCCTGACCTGCGATGCATTGCAAGCTACTCAGGTTTCGCGCAACGAGTACCAATTCACCGCCAAGGCAACCGCTAAGGAAGGTGCAAAGGTCGTTAACTACATCTACGACTTTGGTGATGGCAAGACCACCAACGGTGGTGCAACTGTTCGCCACACTTACGCTAAGGAAGGCACATACACCGTTAAAATGACTGTGGTCGGTAGCGAAGGTGGTAGCACCAACGTCGAGAAGACAAGCAAAGACTGCCAAGTGACCATCAAGGTAACACCTCAGCCAACCATCCAGGTATGTGAGCTGAGCAGCAGCACCATCATCACCATCAAAGAAAGCGAATTTGACGCTACTAAGCACTCAAAGAACGTCAAAGACTGCGACAAGATGAAGGTCTGTGAGCTGAAGACTGGTGCTATTGTTACCATCAAGGAAAAAGAATTCGACGAGAAGAAGCACTCAAAGAACACCGCCGACTGCGACAAGGTCAAGGTCTGCCGCATCTCTGACAAGAAGATCGTCGAAGTTCGCCGCAACGAAGTAAGCAATGACTACACCACCGACATGTCGAAGTGTGAGCAAACTCCTCCAACTCCAGTAGCTGAGTTGCCACACACCGGCTTGGGCGGTACCCTCCTGCCGCTGGCTGGTATTGGTAGCCTCACTGCTGCAGGTGCCGCTTACTACGTAAGCCGCCACCGCAAATAAATAACCGTTTGCGGATAACCCAAAAATCACCCGTTTTGCATGGACGGGTGATTTTTTATTGGTTTGGTTTTTGAGAGTAAATCATTGACCCAATATAAGCTGCGCGTCCTCTTTTCTTTTTGATTGGTCTCATCTGTGGGATTGTAGAGTGAGGGTTACTCTGATGAGACGTATTAAGCTTCTTTACCCTTTCTCTCGCCCGCTCTTTAAGGGGGCAAGCCGCGCATTGTGAGTGCAATCTGTCTGTTCTGGTGGTGCTCTATGTTAGTCAGTGGCGGTATATATTTTGCTAGAAGAATAGAGAAAGGCAGTGTAAATATGTATTTTACATCGCGGGTTCTGGATGGTGGCACGAGTAGCTAGATCATTTACGCCCCCTACTCGATAGAGACTTAATATAGGCCGTAGTTAGCTTCTGCGGGCATAGTTGCTAAGGATAACGGTATTCAATGGTCTCCTCAAGATATTCCATCTATACCCACCCGATTCTATCCCCAGATAGATGAGCGAGATTACTCACCATGTGACATAGACTTTTAATACAGGCTGAGACGGTGGTTTCTACTCGCTGAATAAGGTGGGGGCTGCATAGCAACACACAAAACAAAGAGAGCAGTATGAGGATGCACTGAACACGCTAATTACTCATGTATCATGGTTGACGGAGCGCACAAACTAGGGCGAACAAATATACTACTCACCTGCTTTTTGCCATATAGCGCAAGAGAAGATGGATGATTTGCCATTACCGATGAGCTAAATATTACCGCAAAACATGATATGAGTACTTGATTTCCGGTAGAAACGTGCTATTTCCGTTCTATAAATAAGATATATAATACCGACATTCATGCAAATATAGCACACCATGCAATAGGAGAGTTTTGGTATAGCGCTTGGTGGTGTTTTATGCTTGTGCTACTTTTTTATCCAGCATAATAACAGAGGTTGTGGGCTCATGTGACGCAAACATTTGTTCATGATTTGTGCTTCGTATGATCTGAACACAAAAAACGAACAACATAATAATGGCGCTGCACTTCGCGTGCACATCTCTTTTCTCGCTCTTCCCTTTCGGTATTGGTTTGGTAGGATATAAAATCCCATTGCTTTGGATGGTCTCATGGGTATATTCATCGTGCTTGAAGATACCTATCGTTTGGCGCTCAGACAAAAAAGCAGATCATAGAAATGTTGCTCGTGCTCTAGGGCTTGAGCGACTCTTATACTCCCCTTCACTAGCCAAAGAGATGAAGAAGAAAATACAAATAGCTATAACAAAAGTTCCAGAGTCGATACCTAGTACCTACTCCTTCCCGTCGTCTAGCAAACTTGCCGTTGCTGCTTGGAGGGGCGTCGCTGGATTCCACATGGTGTAGGCTGCGATGCGCGTTGGCACCGTGCCCTGCCAGAGTGCCATTGGCTGCGACCATGGTGTTGATGTGACGGTGCCGCGCTGAGCGATGAGGATAGTGTCGGCGTGGAAGGTGGCTATGGTAAGTGGATAGGTGACGGTAAACTTGTGCAGCACCTCGACTAGCTGGAGAAGCGGCATGCGGAAGGTGAGGATCTTGGGGTAGTACAGAGTGCGAAGGAGCTTTTGGACTTGCGAGAATGATGCAATGATAAGGACGTTTGGTTGGCTGGTAAGCTGCGGGGCGCTTGGCATAAGCAAGTCGACCGCATCACGGCTGATGATGAGTGGTGTGGTGGTGTGGCTCACGAGCTTTTCGTAGACGATGGCGGTCTGGCTGTTGCGGCCTGCATCGCCAATGAGGAGGAGTGCGTCTGCCCAGCCAGTGAGGGCTTGCAGCTCTGGCCAGGCTTCGCTGCCTAGGCTGCCACTGCTATTGCTTGCGGCAAAAATCGTATCCGTCACGCTGGCGGGAATAGTACCACGCAGGGCATCTGGCAGCACCACGCGTGCCTGCCCTACCCCTGTAGTGAGCGCAGTGGTATAACTGTGCTCGATAGCGCGAAAGCTTAGCCGATTGCCGCCAATAATGCCCAGCTTGCCCGCCTGGGCTCGCTGCTGAGGCTTATTCCAAACGATGTCTGGGTAGAGCGGTTTGGCCGGCGTTTGCTGCTGCCAGTAGGGGATGTTCATGCGTAGTCACCTCGCTCTAGCGGTCGGAGATAATACAGGGAGAAAATACTCAGCATGGAGTTATTATACCGCGAAGTGGGAGTGCATGCTATCTATCGCTACTGGCTAGTATCTCCCCTGCTACTGAGCAGTGGAATGGATTGAGCGGCCTATGGCTGGGATGGATGAGGAGCACAGCCTGTGGTGAGTGAAAAACGCGAAAAAGAAAAAGCCCAACCCAGGAGCTCTATATACTCTAGTAAGAGTAGCGCTGACGACTAGGTTGAGCAAGAAGGAGATAGGAGGGTTAGAGCGCAGAGAGTGCGCAAACGTGTGCTTGCGCACCCTCTGCTGAGTGAACTAAGACCCACTTCCGCCGAGGAAGCTCATGGCGGTCACCTCCTCTCTAGACTCACCTCTCGCCGGATTGCGAGAAGCTAATATATATATCAATATATGAGAGGTGCGTCAAGGTTTGCGTGTTTATCACGCCTCCTAGCCTTACATTATTGGCTCATCCAGTGTAATACTCACCGGGCAGTGGTCGCTGCCCATTTGGCTGGCGTGGATGTGGGCGCTGGTGATGCGTGGGGCGATTGCCGCTGAGGCTAGCCAGTAGTCGATCCGCCAGCCCACGTTGCGGGCCCGGGCGTTGGCCCAGTGTGTCCACCAGGTGTAGGCGTCGGTTTGGCCGGGGTGAGCGGCGCGGAAGGTATCCACAAAGCCAGCGTCTAGGTAGTGCTGGAAGCCAGCGCGTTCTTCATCTGTAAAGCCGTGTTTGCCGCGGTTGGCACGTGGGTTGGCAAGGTCGATTGGCTGGTGGGCGACGTTCATATCCCCGCAGTACAGCACTGGCTTAGCCGGGCCGTACTGGCCAGCCTCCAGCCCCTGTAGGTACGCCAGCATACAGGGGTCCCAGGCCTTAGCGCGCAGGGCCAGCCGGCTCAGGTCGCCCTTGCTATTGGGTGTGTAGCAGGTCACCAGCCAAAAGCTAGCAAACTCCGCTGTAATGACGCGGCCTTCATCGTTTGGGCTGCCGTAGCTATCTGCCGCGAGCTGGAACTGCTCCACCAGCTCAGCTGGCAGGCCATCACGCCACTGCAGCGGTGCGGTTTTGCTAAAAATCGCCGTGCCGCTATAGCCCTTCTTGGCCGCGCTATAAAAGTGCTCGTGGTAGCCCGGCAGGTCAAGTTCTACCTGCTGGCGCTGCGCTTTCGTCTCTTGCAGGCACAGGATATCGGGGTTGTGCGCCGCCATAAAGCGGGCAAACTCGCCCTTGTTTATCACCGCACGAATACCGTTGACGTTCCAGGAGTAGAGATTCATAAGGATAGTATAGCATAACAGTTTTTCCTGAGAGATAGAACTGTACGTAAAAGCCTACTGTCGTATGTATTTATATAATTACTATGGAATATAGCAATACCTATACATAGTATGTCTAACTCTGTAAGTAGCTTGAGTAAGAATAATCTTAAGATAACCAAGATGTTATAAAATATCCTTGACAAATCTAAAGAGAGAGAGCTATTATGAGTTTATCTAAAAGATGTTGCTTATTATGTGGGAGAAAAAATAGCATGAGACAAGAAAGAGTTGATTACGGGTTTGATAATGGATTGGTAATGACACAAAGGCAGCTAGATGCTGATAATCCATATTTATCGCACGATACAAAGATAGAAATCCAGCAGACAGAACTATATGCTATCCCAAAGGGTGGTAACGATGAGAAACGAGATGCTGAAGTGGCTGAGGCAATGACTAATCCAGTGAGTATCCGTGTAGGTGGTATTGCAGTTGAAGCTGCTTTGGTCGGCAATAAGCAAGCTGAAGTAGTACGAGGTGTTGCTTATGGCTGGGGTGGAAATTTACGACACCCTGTTGCAATTTATGAGGGACAAACACTTGCTGCTAATGCTCCTGATGAGTTGTTTGTTATGATAAATCCACCGGGAAGTGGACGCTCTGATATGCTACCAGCTGCTGTTCGCAAAGAGGTTCGGCACGGTAATTTTGCTGGTTATGGTGAACAAATTGCGCAGACAATTGATGTTGTGGCAGAAGGTCGTGATATACAGCTTTATGGACACTCATTTGGTGGGCGGACGATGACAGCCGCTGTACCTTACTTTGATTCTCATATTAATAGTCTTACTATAAATGATCCAGTAAGCGGAGAATCGTACGGAAAAACACGTATTACAAGACTTATGCGACTAGTGACAGGTTTTGGCATAACTGAAAATAGCCGCCTTAAGAAATATATTCAAGCTGAGTTCGACCCTTACGAATCTGAGCTACAGAAGAACCCAATGAAGAGCGCATTGCGAGACACTGCCCAGGGTACGAGAGGTGGATGGCGAGAGCAATTCCTGACTGACCCGATTGGTTTAGCGGAGCCTGGCTTTGCAGAGGATCTTGCTGAAGCATTGCCATGCATTCGGGAGAAGCTTCGTGTTGTATCACCAAGTGAGAGTGCAATGAATCGACATGAGGCGGTTAACGATATAATGGCATATGCGCTTGCTCATGCAAAAGGAGTACCACCCGTTGTAGAGCAATTGATAGTTCATAATCATAGCCACTCATTTCTTACTATCCCACAGGCGCTTGTTGCTGTCTATGATGAGAATTTTGGTGTACAAAAACATTCGTAATTAAGTAAGCTAATACAACACAAGACCAAAGTAGCGGATGCACTAAATATACTGTATAATTGCTTCGTATGAGAAACAGTAAAATAATCGTCACCATGGTTTCTGAAAGCGAGTTTACTGTGCAAGGACATGGTGTGCATACTGCATATAAAGAGAACTTTGATTGCCTTGCAAAACGCGACGATGTCGATATTCAAGCTAATATTATGCGCACGTCCGACATAGTCCACATACAGACGATTGGCTTTTATTCCCTGAGGCATATGTTGAGTAAAAAGAGTCGCAAGAAAGTGGTGTCGGCCCACGTCTTGCCAGATTCGTTTGTTGGATCATTTATACTGACGCGATATTGGCTGTGGATTGCGCGGTTGTATTTGCGGTGGTTCTACAATCGAGCAGATCTTGTATTAGCTGTGTCTGATGAAACAAAGCAAGGGTTGATAAATCTTGGCGTTAAGAAGCCGATCGAGGTTGTATATAATACGATTGATACAACGAAATATATTCAAGCTGGCGGTCGTGATGAGATACGTCGTTCGCTAGGTATAAGTAGCGATACTTTTGTTGTTATTGGCGCAGGACAAACGCAACCACGCAAAAGAATTGATACATTCATAGAAGTTGCTAAGCGCACTCCTAATATTGCCTATATTTGGGTGGGGAGCATGCCGTTTAAGCACCTTGCTGCAGAGCATAACCATATAACGCGCATGATTGAGAGTGCTCCACCCAATGTTCATTTTGTTGGCCAGGTTGATCTCAAGGATATGCCTAAATATTATGCTGCAAGTGATGCTTTTATGTTGCCATCTGAACAAGAGACATTTGGTTTAGTTATTGTTGAAGCGGCTGCTGCAGGTTTGCCAATTGTGTTACGGGATATTCCAGATTATGATGGTACATTTCGTGCAGATGCACTTATGGCGGCAGACGATGAATCATTTGCTCGGGATATAGAACGCCTTATGCAGGATAAACATTTCTACGATCAAGCAAAGCAGCGTGCTCGGCATATTGCGCGGCGCTTTGATAGTGCTGCCGGAGCAGAACAATTAGTAGCACTATACAAGAAGGTGCTATTACACTAAGAGCTATCTTTATTGTCTCCTGCTCTGTTACATGCTAAAATATAAGCTAGTTAATTTATGCGTATCGGCTTTTTTACTGACACTTACCACCCGACTATCAATGGCATTACGTACGTCGTTGATAGTCTTAAACATCATCTCGAGGCTGAGGGTCATACTGTCTATGTCTTTTGCCCAGCGCGGACAATCAGCGCAAGTGTAATTCGAGAGCGTACAAGCGAGGATGATCATATCATCTGGATACCAAGTGTCAAGAATGGTTTTTTTGACACATCCGATTATGCTCTATTTTTTCCACCAACGATTTTGCGTAAGATCCAAGATCTTGACCTAGATATTATTCATATATTTACTCCAGCTCAGGTCGGGACGCTTGGTGTAAATGCGGCAAGTAAGTATGATATTCCTTTTATTGTGCAGCACTGCACTGATCTGTACGAGTTTGTAGAGGATTATCCAAATGTACTGCCGGGTATATTGGCACTAGTTAACATTGTTTTTCCGCTCAGTGTTAAATTGCAGTGGCGAGATATTATTGAAATAGTTAAGTTACAGCGTCCACGTCTTGGGCGAGTTAAGTGGAGTCAGGATATCATCAAGCGGGCTCTTACAATGATATATAGCCGTGCTGATGCAGTGATTGCCCTTAGTCGTAAGAGCAAAGTACAGCTAGAGAGTTGGCAAGATGAAATATACTTCTATGATGTGACACTTATGCCAAATGGCGTTGATGCAATTCCAAGACCAACAAAAGCACAGATACAAGCATTTCGTCAACGTTGGGGTATCGAGAGTGATGATGAAGTAGTGGGCTATGTTGGCCGTCTTGGTGAGGAGAAGAATCTTCCACTTCTTATAGAAGCTTTTGATGTGATTGGTCGTGAAAGGCCGCATGCTAAGCTAATTTTTGTGGGTGACTTCGATTACCGCCAAACACTTGAAGAGATGGCGGCGCAGTCTTGCTACCCTGACCGAATCATCTTTACTGGGTCGATCCCGCGCGAAGAGCTTGGTGTTGCATATGCGTCGCTCGATGTTTTTGCTTTTCCATCGCTCAAGGATACGCAAGGTTGGGCAATTCATGAGGCAGCTCACGCAAGTAAGCCACTTATCCTCGTTGATAGAGAGCTGTCAGAAGTGATGCGCGATGGCGAGAATGGTTATTTTGCTAATAATGATCCAGCGGATATGGCAGCTCAGGTTTTGAGATTACTCTGCAATACAGAGCAGCGCCAGCAATTTGGTAGGCGTAGTAAACAACTCGCACTACGCTTTACAGAGCGAAATCAGGTACGTAAACTTATTCGGTTGTATGAATCTGTCATTAGCAAACATAACGTTGCCGCTCAGCTGCCAAGTGAAGACCGTTTTGGGCTGCTTTCGTCTGTATTGCACCGTGCGCGAACGGCGCTAGGTCGTAGTAATGACCAGGAATAGAGCCTTGATAAGCCTGCTGTAACACGTCAAAAATGACAGAGCTGCTGTATAGCCTTATGCTTACGATTCGGCGGGGATCGCGTTGGCTTGATGTTTCTTTGTTTTGTGGCCTATATATACCGCACTGCCCGTCGCTGCTCTCGCTCCACATCGCGGCGTTTGATGGTTTCGCGCTTGTCGTAGCGTTTCTTACCCTTACCGAGGGCAATGACGAGCTTAATGTAGCGACCGCTGGTAAGGAGCTTCGTGGGGACGATGGTATAACCGTCCTTCTTGCGAGCAGCGAGTTGTTCGATCTGGCGTCGCTTCGCCAGAAGCTTACGTGCGCTGGTGCTGACTGTTCGAGCATTTGGTTGGCCCTGCTCGTTGTGACGCAGCGAGAAGCTGGCGTTATTAAGCCACAGCTCGCTATTGCGAATCGTCACATATGCCCCCTTGAGCTGCACATGGCCCTCGCGCGCGGCGCGGACCTCTAGGCCAGTCAGGCTTATGCCGACCACTATGTCGTCGCTTAGTTCATAATCAAACCGCGCGCGGCGGTTGACAATAGCTGGTACTAGCGGCTTGGTAGCATGTGATTTGCTCATACGTCTCTTCTATTGTAGCAGATGCGGTGGCATGTGAGGACACGAACGTGACATATTTGGGCTTGGGCAAGCCAAGAGATCATCGTCTAGCAGGTAGCATGCCCTCCGGGGGTTATACCTACTCGTAGTCGTTGGGAGTGGCATCGATACCAAGATAGCGAAAATACTGCTGGACATCCGCGAGACCTCCGCCCGACTTAATAATAATGCGGCAATCTTGCAAGAGCCAACTCGCGTTGTCGTACCCGTAATCGCATAGTGGGTTGAGATGCTCGTTGATATAACTCATCGTGAGAGGAGGAAACTCTACGGCAGGGCTCTCTGGGCCTTGCTGGTCGAGAATGGTATTGGTCGTGTCTAGCAGTCTATCGCGCTGGCGGTGTGGTGTATTGAACTGGGATATGAGCTTGGTGTGCATATCTTCGGAGACTGGGCTTGGGTTGCTCTTTGCTTCAAGTGCAAAAAGTGGCCTCTGGGTATATGTGTCAACACCCCCTTGTGTGCTTGCTAAGTGTCTCTGAGAATTTTCCATGTATGACAAAACTAACAATCCTTCCTATTGTTTCTTTTCTAGCGTGTCTGCAGACCATTATACCGCTAAATGTATGGAAAGAGTGTCGTAAAAATAACAGAATAATAATGCGGAGTGCTCAACTCACTCCCCTGCCCGCAAAGGATATAATTCGCCATGCTATAATATCCCCTATGATTGCCGATATTGCCATTACCGAGAAGTCGTTTGGGGCGAAGACGCTGATGACGGATGTGAAGTTTAGTGTGAATGATGGCGAGAAGGTGGGCCTGGTGGGGCGCAACGGTGTTGGCAAGTCGACACTGTTTGGTATGCTAACAGGGGTAGATGATGACTATAGTGGCTCGATTATCTTCAAGCGTGGCAGTGTGGTGGTGGCAACGGCCCAAGAGCACCACGACAGCGGCGATATCACAGTGCTCGAATATATCTTGTGTGGCCTGCCGGAGTATGCCCGCCTGCGCCATATCATCACTACCTACCCCGAGACGATGGGTGACGACATGGACAAAATCGAGGCATACACCGCGGCGCTGGAGCGCTTTGGCCAAAAGGGCTTCTACCAGATTGAGGAGCTAGTGGCGGAGGAGCTAAAGAACTTCCAAATGGCAGGCTATGGTGAGCGACACTTAGCGAGCCTGAGTGGTGGGCAGAAGCGCTTGGTGGAGGTGGTGAAGATCATGCACGCCCAGGCCGACCTTGCACTGATTGATGAGCCAACGAACCACATGGATTATGTCGCCAAGAAGCAGTTTATCGACTGGCTTAAGGGCGCGAAGCAAGCAATGCTCGTCATTACCCACGACCGAGATGTGCTGGCAGAGATGGATCGGATCGTTGAGATAAAAGATGGCACAGCCCTCAGCTACCGAGGCAACTACGATGCCTATCTCCGTCAAAATGCCTCGGCAACGGGCAACGCGATGCATGAGTACGAGCAGGTCGAGCGGCGGATTGCCAATGTGAAGGATAAGGTGGTGCAATTTCGCCGGATGAAGGAGCGAGCGCGTGACCCCGGCACCATTAAGCAATTCAAGCAGCGTGAGCAGCAGGCTATGGCCGAGCTTGAGCAGCTCGAGCAGATTGAGAAGCCGACGTTTTGGATTGATCGCGACAATGTGGCTCAGCTGGAGTATAAGGTGGCTGATCGCTACCAGAAGTTTAAGGCGCGGACGATTCGCCTGAGTATGCGCGATGGCGCAATGCGGAGCCAGCGCACACTAGTGGCGGTGCGAGATTTGGCGCTGGGCTATGGCGAACGGATCTTGTTTGAGGGGGTGAATATCGACCTGCGTGAAGGCGAAGCAGTGGAGCTGCGCGGCCGTAATGGTGCGGGCAAGACGACACTTATTAGAGAACTACTTGCCGCGCAAAATCTGGTACAGGACAGAGGTAGCGATACACCAATTGTCTATAGTGGCTCGCTGCAACTCGATAGCCATATTCGGATTGGCGTGTATGAGCAAGAGATTGCCCCGACATATCTTAGCCTCACACTGGCTCAGGCGATTGAGCAGATGCACCTCGACCGTGGGCTGCCAATTGGCCAGACCAAGCTCCGCCAGTTGATGAGCGACTACCTCTTTGCCGAGACGGATGGCGATGTGCCACTCGCTCGCCTGAGCGGTGGGCAGAAGGCGCGTTTCCAGATTATTAGCATGCTAGCTAATGAGCCGCAGCTGCTCATTCTCGATGAACCTACTAACCACCTCGACCTACCCAGCATCGAAGAGCTCGAGGCGGCACTGGAGCGCTACACTGGCGCCATTCTCTACGTCAGCCACGACAATTACTTCCGGCAAAAGCTCGGTGGTGAGGTAGTGCAGATTGGGGCGCAGTAAGAGGCAATCTCATCGTAAAATATCAACTGCTTCCACGCCCCTTCTCTCAAGTACACACCTTTCAATATCATGAAAACTCGCATACTTGGTAGACTCACCTCTCGTAGTGGTGAATGTGAACATTACAACAAGTCTCTACTTCTCTGCTCTGTACCCTTCTACCTACTACTTCACGTTGGTGGAGTGTGCTTTAGAATTATGTAAGCTCCAGACATGAGAATCTATCATATGTATACTATACTGTGCATAATTTCGTACCAACATATTGCTTACGGTTGCAATCTACGCTATTGTAGAAGCAATGAGACTGAACAAAAATAGATCAAGCGCGGGGTTTGCTCTGCCAACAGTGATCGTGGCATCGGTGGTAGCGATGATGCTACTCCTCGTGGCGGCGTCTGCATCGACGGCGATTCGCGAGGGGCTCTACGCCCAGCACTACCGGCGCTTGGCCCGTGAGGCGGCCGAGAGTGGCGTTGTCCTTGCGAGCAAATGTCTTGAGCTCAATAACGACCTCGCGCAGTGGTCAGATGCTGCAAAATTGCGACCTAATACTGATTGCAAAGGCACAGTAGTCGCTGGCCGCACCCAGTATGTTCAGCAGGACGGCAATGTGCGCACGACCTTTGAGGTGGGTGAGCCAGAGCGCCGCGAAGGGAGCATTCAGCGCATTACAGCGGTGGGTCGGACGGAGCTTATTCGCACGACGGATGGCGCAGTATGGAAGAGCTATGAATATCGCCTGGCAGGGCAAGCGGGCCTGAGCGCACTGCTTGATAGCGTCTCATTTGGCTACGCGGCTGGCGGCGGCTTTACATTCAATGGTGCGTTCTTTACCGTCATCGACGAGTTTGGGCGGCCACGCTCAGCAGGGTTCAATGGTTTTGGTCAGCTCGGTGTTGGCTCAACTACTGATACACTCACGCTCAAGCAATTTAATATTCCTGCTAACAAGCGCGTCGTACGTACCTACACCAACTTCCTCTCTCATGGTCGTAACCTGTTTGCTCTCACGGAGAATGGCGAGGTATGGGGTGCGGGGCTGCATAACTTTGGGCAGATTGGCAACCCGAGCCAAATTATTGCATGGGTAACAAACCCCGTCCAGTTTGTACTGCCTGGCAATGACAATGTTGCGACCTTTGTATCACCGCTGGGGATTGTCACCTTTGTCGTAACATCTCAGGGGAACGTCTATGTAGCTGGCTCCAACGACAAAGGTGTTGCCGGTATTAACTCGACCGCTCCGACAATAAAGATGCCAACCAAGATGCCCTTCCCTGAGAAGATCCGGGCTGATGCTCACTCCTGGGCAGTCGACAGCAAAACAGCCTATGCGATTGGTGAGAGCGGCGCGGTCTATGGCTGGGGTGGTAACGACTTTGGCCAGCTTGCTCAAGGTGACATTAATGAGCGGCGAGTACCCGTCCGTTTGGGCGACTTTGGCAAGCCTGGCAAGACCAAGGCGGTGCAGCTCGCCTTTGACGGCGATACGGTCTATATTCGCGACAGCGCAGGGGCAGTCTACTCGGCGGGCAAGACAAACTATGGCCAAGCGGGTGTGCCGACCTTCCGGCTGCGTGCGGGGGTGTCAGATCGCTGCTTGGCGGCGGTGGGAGCAAACCTCAGGACAGAAAAGTGCTCGGGTACTGCGGCAAACCAAAAGTGGCACTTCGACCGGACAAACAACGCCCTGCAAGTCGAGTCAAACCCAGGTGGAGGCCAAAACCGCTGTGTCGAGGCGACTGGCCATAATAATGAAGAGACGCGTATGCGGTGGTGTGCTTGGTGGTCTGGCGGCAAGCGCTTCGACTTCCGCTACCCAGCAGGTGCATGGAGCCATGTCTACCTTAGCAATAGCACCGACATTGGTGGCCGAGGCCTGTGTGTTGCTGAAGTCAATATCGCAACTGGTGGCGAGACGAGGATGAATTCGTGTGAGTACTATGCAGACAGAACATTCTTGCCATATAATCCAACACTCGAGCGTGTCGCGCCGTCTGGAGTAATAGACATCACGACCGACCAGTACTTTACCACTATGGTCTATGCTAACGGCGAGGTCAAGACCTTTGGCCTCAATAACGGTGCACTGGGCAATGGCGTCTATGTCGACACATCCAATCTAGATGCTTACAAACGCCACGTATATAACCCAACCCCAGTTAAATTCATTCTCCCGCCTGGCGTCAAGGCGGTCTCGTCCTGGACAACATCCAATGGTCTCGATCCCAAGAATGCCAACACCTTTGTTGTTACCAGCGATGGCCGCGTCTTCGGGGCGGGCAGCAATGTGACAGGCCAGCTGGGTATTGGGCATATTGGTGGTGGCACCAACGGCATCTACCCCACGCCGCAGCAAATGCTCGTGCTTGGCACGCAAGGCAACTTAGCATCGTATGTGCGCTCGGGCTATGGCACAACGGTGGTCTATACCAACAATCGCAAAGTCTTCACCGTGGGCAATAACTCCAACGGCCAGCTAGGTGATGATACCACCATCACCAACCCAACGCCCCGTGCCAACAAGAATACAAATGCCCAGCGCCATGTGAAGTTCTATTAGATAGGTAAATAGTGGATTATGGACGCGTCAGGAAAAATCCGAGATTCAAGGCTTAATGTGCCCAGAATCACCCACTATTCAATAGAATATGACATGAGTGTAATGGTCGCCTATCAGCCCTGGCACTAGAATCCCATGTTTTTGCAAGATAGTGATTAGGATAAGAGGTCTGATATTTAGTCAATATATACGTTAGATGTTAGTGCTCAATGAGTACTAACTATAGTCAAGAATTAATACAGCACACCTGTTATAAATAATCAATACCCAAAAATTATGTCACTAAAAAGTCTCTCGTTGAGTCAAATAAAAAAGCGTGAACAATATATGTATACTACCTATACCCCTCCATTTCCCTCGTATGCGAGCAGCCAATAGTAAAACTCACTGCCCTTCCCGAGCAGTGAGTTGAATGTGATACATAGCCAAGCTATGCTTCTGGCAGCAATCCCTTTGCTGTAAGGAGCTCATCAATTCGAGCCCGGTCAAAGCCATAGACGATCTCGCCAGCAATGTCTGTAACTGGGATGCCTTGGGCTTTGCCGCCGGTTTTGGCAGCGAGCTCGTCCTGAGCACCAGGCGTTTTCTCGATGTCTTTGACGGTGTAGTGTACACCCAGCTTGTCGAGATATTGCTTCTCTGTTTTGCAATAGGCGCACCACTCTGCGCTATATACTATAATTGATGGTATTGTATTCATACTTATCCCCTTTCGCTCTTGCTAGTATAGCATGGATGGTGATGGAGTTGGCAAGTGCACTGAGTGTAAGGTAAGGCGCGAAGCTTCTTCAGTAATAGTTCTAGTAGGAAGGGGAGGCTAATCCTCCGTAGTGTATTGGCTCGTCAGATACCAGCCACCATCGTGCGGTGATTGATACACACGTAGCTGCACATCCAGCTGGTATTTGCGGAGCTCGGCGATGGCGCGCAAGGCGGCTGCACGGCTCGGGTAGCGCTTTTTGGCCGCTTCATTATGTGGTGGGCGGTAGGGCTGATGTTTGGGTGTTTTGTTGCGGCGTGGCATAGCTCTAGTATACGCGGCTTTGCGATGCGACGCCAGTTGTCTCACATGCATCCTCCCAAGGAATGGTTATAAAAGTCAATGGAATATAGAGAAGAGCAGTAACTCCACACCAAATCATCACGATCTATGTATGTGATCTATCGTCTCAAGGAGTAAAAGCACGGTACTAGTGTGCCGCGAGATGGCGGTAATTTAAGATTCATACCCAACTGCCGCTTTCCTCTTTACGTCTGTGGGGTCTCCTGGTACAATAGGGCCATATGAGTACGGAGTCTCGTGAGAATGCCCGCTCGCACGGTAGCCAAGTGGTTAGTGTGCTGTGGCGTGCTGCACTTGGGACAACCTGGCGAATGGCAGTACCAACTGTTGGGTTGTTTTTGCTCGGAGTCTGGGCAGACCGGCAATTTGCAACCAAGCCGTGGCTGATGTTTGCTGGTTTGGTGGTCGGCATTGCTCTTGCAGCGGGGCTCATCACGCACCAAATTAAGGGAGGTCATCGCACATGATGTTTTTTGCGGCAGTGCCACACATCTCGGTCAAGGCAGACGAGGTGTTTTCGATTGCTGGCTGGCCAATTACTAATGCCAATCTCGTTGGTCTGCTGGGTCTCATCGTCTTGGCTTGGCTGATGTTTCGCACGCGTGCAGTGGTGCTGGGTAAGAAGAAGGCCAACTTTGCGACTCGCTTGACTGTCTGGTGCTTTGAGGGGTTATATAACACCGTTGGGCAGGTTATCCCCAGCAAGAAATGGACGCGGCGCGTTGCCCCCCTTGTCATTACGATGTTTTTCTTCGTAGCGGCACAATATTGGCTGGGGCTCTTACCTATTGTGGGGCCAGTGATGATTGGTCATACACCACTGTTCCGTGGCCAGAATGCTGATCTTAATATGACATTTGCCTTAGCGGTTGTCACGATTGTTATGGCGCAGGTGTATGCAGCACGCGAGCTTGGCTTTATCGGTAACCTCAAGCGGTATTTTGTCAACCCCTTGCGCGATCCAATCATGTCCTTTGTCGGGATTCTCGAGATTGTGGCAGAGTTCTCGCGCTTGCTCAGTCTATCCTTCCGTCTGTTTGGTAATGTGCTGGCGGGTGAGATTTTGATCGCGATGATCGCTTACCTCACTCAGGTGGCAATGCCAGCGGTGCTCCAGCCGTTCTATCTCTTTGAGCTATTCATTGGTGGCATTCAGGCCTATATCTTCTTTATGCTTTCAACCGTGTTTATTTCACTCGGGCTCACGCATCACGGCGGTGATGAGGAAAAAGATACGCACTCAAATACCTCGACTTCTTCAGACGCGAACCTCGTGACCGAAGGAGCAAAATAACATTGGTAATAACTAAATAAGGAGAAATAATTATGAAAGACATCGCATTTACCCTGGCGTATGCTATTCCAGCAGCGTTTGCTGCGATCGGGTGTGGTTGGATTGGTGCCAACGCCATGAAGGCGGCTGGTCGCAACCCAGAGAAGATTAACGACCTACGCACCATGATGATCCTTGGTATTTCGTTTATCGATGCTTTGGCTATCATTGGTTTTGTGGCCGCGATCGTCGGCAAGGTGATGTAAGGAGTTCGCACTCGTGAATACCCTGCACTATTTTGCATCGACAGAGGCGGGTGGTGGCGACTTGTTCTCGTCGCTTGGTCTTGATTGGCAGCTGTTTGTCCTGCAAATGGTGGCATTTGTGGTGCTGCTCTTGGTCTTGAAAAAGTGGGTCTATCCACCGCTGCTCGACATGCTCGACCAGCGCGATGCGAAGATTCGCGATGGCCTCAAAGCAGCTGAGAAAGCCCAAAAGGCGGCTGACGAGACTGAGGAGCGCACCGCTGCAATGCTCAAAAAAGCTCGCTACGAGTCGCAAGAAATTGTGACCGCCGCTAAGACTGAGGCAGCGAGCATGGTGAACGACGCCAAAGACGACGCCCACACGCAGGCCGAGCGCATCTTAGAATCGGCGCGCACCCAAACGCAGACAGAGCTGGCCGAGGCCAAGCGGGCACTGCGCCGCGAGATGGTCGACATGGTCGTTGAGGCAACGCGTGCAGTGACGGCCGAGACTGTCGATGCGTCGAAGGATCGCCAGCTGATCGAGAAGCATCTGACCAAGCTTGATAAGGAGCAAGGCTGATGGCGGCCGGTTTTTCGCGCCGCCGCCTCGCTGCGTATGTCGCTGAGCAGATTGCTGCTGGCGCTGAGGTGTCTGCCTTACTGCGTCAAGTTGCCGCCTATCTTATTGACACCCGTGCAACGCGCGATGTCGATGTGGTGGCAGCAACGATTGAGGAAGCGCTGGCTGAGCGCGGCATCGTTGTGGCTGAAGTTACGACGGCGCACGAGCTATCGGCCGCCCTGCAGAAGCAGCTCAAGACAGAGGTCACGGCACTTGCTGAGCAGAGTGGCACTGCGCCAGTTACGTCAGTACAGCTCCGCCAGGTTGTCGATCCGTCGGTGATCGGCGGCGTGAAGATTGCTCTGCCGGGCCAGCACTATGATGGCACTATCCAACACAAACTAACCGCCCTTGCGGGCACGAAATAAGAGGAATTATACATGGCTGAAACAACAGTTACAGAGTTGTCCGAGAGCTTGCGGCAAGCGATCGCAGGCCTGGAAGCCTCTGAAGGACTAGAGCAGGTCGGTATCGTGACCCGAGTGGGTGATGGTGTGGCCTGGGTACATGGCTTGCGCCACGCTGGCTATAGCGAGGTGCTCGAGATCGAGACCAAAACAGGTGTCGTTGAGGCATTTGCCCTCAACTTGATGGAAGATGAAATTGGTGCTGTGCTGCTTGGCAGCGACCAAGGTGTGGCTGCTGGCGACCGCGTTAAGCTCAAGGGCGAGGTCCTGAGTGTGCCGGTTGGCGAGGAGTTGCTTGGCCGCGTGGTGAACCCGCTCGGTGAGCCGCTTGATGGTGGCCCAGCCATCACCACCACGCAGCGCGGCCTCGTCGAGCGTGAGGCGATCGGCGTGATGGGCCGCAAGAGTGTGCATGAGCCACTGATGACTGGTATTATGAGCATCGATGCGATGTTCCCGATTGGCCGGGGCCAGCGCGAGCTGATCATTGGTGATCGCCAAACCGGTAAGACGGCAATCGCACTCGACACGATGATCAACCAAGCCCGTCAAAAGACTGGCGTGGTGAATGTCTACGTTGCCGTTGGGCAGAAGCTGAGCAAGATTGCCCGCTTGGTCGAGCGCCTCAAAGAAGAAGGTGTGATGGATCAGACCATCGTGGTGGCAACCAGCCCAAGCGACCCAGCTTCCCTGCTCTATCTCGCGCCATACGCTGGTACCGCCATGGGTGAGTACTTCCGCGACAATGGCGGCCACGCGTTGATGATCTACGACGACCTGACTAAGCACGCTGTCGCTTACCGCCAGATGAGCTTGCTCTTGCGTCGCCCACCAGGGCGCGAGGCCTTCCCGGGTGATGTGTTCTATTTGCATAGCCGCTTACTCGAGCGCAGTGCCAAGCTAAGTGATGAGCTTGGGGCGGGTTCACTTACTGCCCTGCCGATCATTGAGACTCAGGCGGGCGATATCTCCGCCTACATCCCCACCAACGTGATTTCCATCACCGACGGGCAGATCTTTATGGAGACAGATCTCTTCTACCAAGGTATTCGCCCAGCCATTAGTGCTGGTCTCTCGGTGTCGCGTGTTGGTGGTGCAGCCCAGACTAAGGCGCTCAAGAGTGTTAGCGGTAACCTCAAGCTTGGCCTCAGCCAGTTCCGCGAGCTCGCGAGCTTTGCTCAGTTTGGAAGCGACCTTGATGCCGAGACCAAGGCGCAGATTGGCCGTGGCCAGCGCCTGACAGAGCTCCTCAAGCAGCCACAGTACCAGCCAATGAGTGTTTGGGAGCAGGTAGTAAGTATTGTGGCGGTGAGCCAAGGCTACTTTGATACCGTGCCAGCCACGAAGATCAAAGCCGCGCAAGATGCTCTGCTGAGCCGTCTCTGGGCCGAGGCTAAGGAACAAATGCGCACCCTCAACAAGGGTGACCAGAAGTTCGGAGCTGATGAGAAACTCACCCACTTGATAGAATCAACCGCGGGCGAAATTGCCAAGGAATTTGCGGAGTAAGCAACGGAGGTCGCTATGCCCAATACGCAACAGCTCAAAGCACGGATTCGCTCGGTTAAGAGTACCAAGCAGATCACCAAGGCAATGCAGATGGTGGCAGCGAGCAAGATGCGCCGTGCCCAAGATGCAAGCCGCACCACTGCGCCGTATACCACAGCAGCACGTGGCCTCTTGCGCTACCTTTCGCGCCAGGGTGCGACCGACGATCACCCCCTGTTTGCCCAGCGCACGGTTAAACGTCGCTTGATCATCGTCATTGCCGCCGATAAAGGATTGGCTGGTGCCTACAACAGCAATGTTCTGAAGCGCTATGTCCAGCTCCTGCGCGATGACGATGCAGCCGGGATCGAAAATACTACCATTGCGGTGGGGCGCAAGGCAGCGCAGTTTGTTGCGCGCCTTAAGGATACGCAGGTGGTTGGGGTGTATGAGGATGTGCCAGATCGCCCAACAGGCCCAGCCTTCCGGGCAATTCTCGACACTGCGCACGATATGTTTGTGAGTAAGCAGGTCGATGCAGTCGACGTCGTATTCACCCGCTTTTATAGCAGTATGACGCAGCACCCTGATACGATTCATCTCTTGCCTGCTGGCCTTGATGCCGAGCAGCTCGATGCGGTGGATGACGACGAAGTAATCTCAGACGACGAAGCTCTTTTTGAGCCAAGCCCGCAAGCAGTGCTCGACACCATTGCTGCGCGCATGGTCAGTGCCCGGCTCTACCAAGCCCTGCTCGATGCTCGGGCGAGCGAGCACAGCCAGCGCATGCTTGCCATGAAGAATGCCACCGATAACGCTACCAGCCTTGTCGATGACCTAACACTCGAGATGAACAAGCAACGCCAAGGTGCCATCACGCAAGAGCTGACCGAGATCAGCGCTGGTGTGGAGGCAATGGGATGAAACACTACGGGCGTATTGTGGTGGCTGCACTTGCCATGTATGCGCTCGTGTGTGCGGTGTTGCTTCTTGTGGGTGGTGCTCAGATGCTGTCTGCTAGCCGTGGTGAGGGGTTGCTCCTTGGCCTTGCGCTGATGTTGCCGTTTGCTCTCGGTGGACTGTGGTATTGGCGGTATGGCCAGCGGCACAGTGCGAGTTTTGTAAGTGTCACGACTGGCCTATTAGTTGTGATCCTTGCTGGCCTTGGCTCGTATGTTGCGGGCTTTCTTGCGTCCTTTGCTGTGCATGGCGTGGAGGCGCAGGCTAGTGATGTGGCTCGCCTTGCCTGGCCGGCTCAGCCTATTATGGCGTGTGCTGAGCTACCAGTCGTCAGTAGCCTCTTACCATATGTGCCAATTGTGGTGTTGCTAGCTTACTGTGGTATTGCAGCCCGTGATGCTATGCGATATATACAGAAACATCGTGCCAAGACGCCAGATAGTCATAATAATCTGCAAGCAAAGAAAGTATAATGAAATGATCGAGAGGAGAAATGAATGAGTAAAAACCAAGGAAAAATCATCCAGATCATGGGTGTGGTGGTGGATGTCGAGTTCGACCGCGAGGTGGAGCTGCCAGCTATCTACGACGCCCTGCACGTCGAGCGTGATGGTCAGACGCTGACACTTGAGGTGGCGCAGCATCTTGACGAGCAAACGGTGCGAACCATTAGTCTGCAATCGACCGACGGCCTGAAGCGTGGCCAGGCAGTGATTGCGACTGGTGCACCGATCCGCGTGCCTGTAGGTGAAGTAACGCAGGGACGGATGTTTAATGTGGTGGGCGAACCGATCGACGGCGAGCCAGTAGCCGATGATGCGCAGCGTGCGCCCATCCATGCTGAGCCCCCTGCCCTCACCGAGCAGTCCAACAAGACCGAGATCCTCGAGACCGGCATCAAGGTGATCGACCTCATTGCGCCACTCACCAAGGGTGGTAAGGCTGGGCTCTTTGCTGGTGCTGGTGTGGGTAAGACCGTGCTCATCCAGGAGTTGATCAACAACATCGCCAAATTCCACAGTGGTAACTCTGTCTTTGCTGGTGTGGGTGAGCGCACCCGTGAGGGCAACGACCTCTACCACGAGATGAAGGATGCTGGCGTGCTGGATAAGACGTCACTTGTCTTTGGCCAGATGAACGAACCACCGGGGGCACGTTTGCGGGTGGCACTGGCTGGCCTAGCAATGGCCGAAGCCTTCCGTGATGAAGGTAAGGATGTGCTACTCTTCGTCGACAATATCTTCCGCTTTACGCAGGCTGGTGCTGAGGTGTCTGCCTTGCTCGGCCGTTTGCCAAGTGCGGTGGGCTACCAGCCAAACCTGCAGCAAGAGATGGGTGCCCTGCAAGAGCGAATCACCAGTACCAAGAAGGGCTCGATTACCTCTGTTCAGGCGGTGTATGTGCCAGCCGATGACCTGACCGACCCAGCGCCAGCGACTACCTTTGCTCACCTTGATGCTACCATCGTGATGAACCGCGCCCTGACGGAGATTGGTATCTACCCGGCGGTGGACGTGCTCGACTCCAGCTCGAACTCGCTCGACCCAGAGGTGGTTGGCGAGGAGCACTATCAGGTGGCCCGCGAAGTGCAGCGCGTCTTGCAGCAATACAAGGAGCTGCAGGACATCATTGCCATCTTGGGTATGGAAGAGCTGAGCGACGATCAGAAGCAGATCGTTGCCCGGGCTCGCCGCCTGCAGCGCTTCTTGGCCCAGCCATTCCACGTCGCCGAGCAGTTTACCGGCAACCCCGGCAGCTACTTCAAGCTTGCTGACACCATCCGCGATGCCAAGGATATCCTGAGTGGCAAGTATGATGACAAACCAGAGAACTGGTTCTACATGTCGTCAGTGCCACTGAGCGAGAAGCAAGACTAGCGCTCCCTGCACATTCTTATACGGCAGCAGCCAACCGAGATATTCTCTCTGTGTTTGGCTGCTGTTTTCTTTGCCTATCTTCCTCGCCATTTCTCTCATTTTCTTCCTTCAAAAAAGGCGAATTTCGAAATTCACCTGGTTTACCCTGTTTTTTCCCTGTTAGCGTGAGTTCTTTTTCTCTTCTTTTATATATTTATATAGTAGGAGAGAAATCGATATGGATGGATATGGAGATATAAGTATGGATATAGAGATATAGCGATAAGTATAGATATAGATAGAATTATAGATAAGGATATAGATAGAGAAAGAGATGTATAGATATATAGAAATAGATAGAGAAATAGTAGAGAAAGAAAATTATAGAGATAAAGAGAGATGAGTTATAAAGATATACATAGAGAATAGATATAGTATCGAGATATATTGGTAGATAGAAATATGCTTATTACAGTGTATCTACGGTGAGTAGTATAAGAAAACAGTAAAGCGCTCAGCTTCAAATAGACGCACTTTGACTTACCCGATCAAATATGGCACACTTGAGGATGGTGGGGCGACCAGCGCCTCAAGGACACGCATGGAAGGAGATGCCATGCACAATAGGAACAACGCATGGGACGGCCGTTCCATGCGTCATGAAGCCAGAAAGGCGCGTAACGTTGCGCCCTTCTGGCTAATCAAGGTGTTCTCCTGGGCGGGTGTACCGCTCGGGAGTTACCTGTTGCTGTTCCACTTCGGTGGGACGGCATTTCGTGCTCACGAGCTGCCCTGGCTCGTGATGTATCTCACGTGGCTCCTCTTCGGAGGGGTCATTGTGGCAGGCCAGCGCCTGCCAAAGACGCTGGGGCTGCTGCTCATTGCAGCGGCCGCCGTCGGAGGGGTCTTCGTATCTCTCCTTGCCTGGGGGCTTTCTATCTAGCTCCTTGGGTCGCCTCCTACCACCAAAGGGCGGGTTGAGCAGCGTCATATGGCTTGCTGCTCCCCGCCCTTTTCTCTCGCTTGAAGTAAAAATCACCCTGCCTTCCACCTCGCTTTTTCTCTGCTACTCTGCTATAGTAAGGCTATGGATTTAGAACTTGTGACACTGACTGGTAGCAAGCTACACGAGACTGTGTATGAGGTGATGCTGCCGACGCCGGATGGGCAGATTGCGGTCTTCCCGGGGCACGAACCACTCGTAACTCTGGCAGTGCCAGGCGTTGTGGCGGTGCGTCGCGCCAAGGACGACAGTGACGACCATCTGGAGTACTTTGCCATCTCTGGTGGGGTGGTTGAGATTAGCCAAACAAAGGTACGTATTTTGGTCGACGAAGCCGAGCATGGTGACGACATCATTGAGGCCGAGAGTAAAGCCGCCCTCGAGCGTGCTCTCAAGCAGCGCGACAATGCTAGCACCCAGGTAGAGCTCGAAAAAGCGCACCAGCTGGTCGACCGCCATGCCGTGCGCCTCAAGGTAGCTGGCCTGCGCCGACGCCACAACAAGCACCGCGTATAAAATACATTGACGACAGAGACAACTGCAGAGAGACAGATTATATAATGACGGAATTTTATCCTCCCCATCCATCATTACCAGATGGGACGTATGATTATCGGTGTGATGGCGAAGCTACGGGTGATTGCTATGAGCAGTCTATTGTATCCTATCAGCTAGGCAACGAATATGGCCTTGGTAAGCTCGATACACCAGAGTGGTCTCGCGCAGCAGAGTTTGTCCAGCGGCTTGGCGAGTACTATGTGCCAGCAGTACAGAACATCATTGGCGCGTGCATGGATGGCCGACCCGGCAGCACAGCGGAAGCAGTGCCAAATGGTGCAGGCGGTGGCTTGCTCTACTTGGTGGCAGATCGATTGGTACGCGGTGATAGTGACCCTATTGATGAAGCGAATACCCGCGTTCTGGGGCGGATTGGCCAGATACCCGCGACGGTGCACGTCCATCGGGACGACCATGCTCATGGCGAACAAGCCGGCTGCGCAGCAGCTGACAAGGTGGGTGCAATCTTTACCATCATTGCTCAGCATGGTGAGCAATTGCGCAGCCTCGCCACTGAGCTTGGCCTTGGTAGCGATAGTAGCGACGAAGCCCACCAGCAGATTATTCGCCATGCAGCAGATGAGTCCAAGCTTGTTATGGCTAGTGGCAACGATCTTGTGGCAATGGTCGACGCGCAGCTAGCAAAGAGTGCTGAGCCCACTGGTGCTCACACCGATATGCTGCAGGGTAGCCACCATGAGGCAGCAGTGGTGATGAATCAACGTATGGGGACAACACTCGACCGCCAGGCCTTGGCGCGGGAATTCGACCGCGCACACGAGCATCACCAGGCCTTCAATATCGACACATGGGCCTTTGCACCCTTGGCCGAGGCTCTCTACCCAGATGACCCAACTGCCCAGCAGCAGGCAACCACTGCTATGCTCTACTATAACCTTGCTGCCATCATGGCGTTGTGCGGCCCACGCATGACCGTGACCGTGCTTACATAGACTCTAAAAGGGAGCAGCATCAAATAACAAGCAAATTAAACTAACCCCTTGGGTTAAGAGGTTCATTGTTAGTACCTCTTTTTCTTGCGCGGCAACAGTAATTATAATAAGCGTTTCTTTCTTCGCAGATAAAGACATCGCGAGCATCACTACCCCGCTCCTACCGATGGAGAACCATCGCTCTAGTTGATTTTCATAACACAATATGAGGATCAAGCATAGCAAGGACACCAACTACTCAGATGCAGACATTGCTTCGTGCCACTGATGGATAATCCGCCGCGCTTCATCTGTGCTGGTAGTGTGCATCAACTGGTCGCGCAGCTCCTTCGCGCCGTCGAAGTCGCGGACGTAGATCTTGTAGAAGCGTTTGAGCGTCTCGTATGGCCGGCCGAGCTGTGGCTGCCAGTGGTCGAAGAGGTCGAGGTGGTAGTGAAGGAGGGCGAAGTTGCGCTGCACCATAGAACTACTACCCTGCGCTACATTACCAGTACGCGGTGCAAAGCAAAATGGATCGGCAAACACCCCGCGGCCAATCATCACCCCATTGACGCCCGGGTGGGCAGCCACCAGTGCCATGCCATGCGCCCGATCGCGAATATCACCATTGATGGTGAGCAGCGTCTGTGGCGCAATCGCATCGCGCAGCGCCACGATGTCATCGATCAGCTCATAGTGCGCCGCTACCTTGCTCATCTCCTTCTTGGTGCGCAAGTGGATAGTCAGATTGACGATATCTTGCTGGAGCAGTGTCGTGAGCCATGCTCGCCACTCATCCACAGTGCTGTAGCCAAGGCGGGTCTTAACACTGACTGGCAAGCCAGCCGTCTTGGCCGCGGCGATAGCGGCGATTGCAACGTCTGGATTACGAATCAGCGCCGCTCCCCCACTCTTGATAGCACTCTTGGCGGGGCAGCCCATATTAATATCGATCCCTGCAAAGCCCAGGCGCGCGCAGTGCTGGGCAAACTGCTCCATATCACCCGGCTCACCGCCCCAGATCTGCGCTACCAGGGGGTACTCGTCGTCCGTCTTGACGAGCCGCCCAGCAATTGCCCTGTCACCAGCGTGCACCCAGCCCGTCGCATTAGCAAACTCAGTAAAAAACACATCGGGCGCACCAGCCCGCCGCACCACATGGCGAAACACCACATCCGTCACCGCCTCCATCGGCGCCAAAACAAAAAATGGCTGTGGCAAATCATTCCAAAACGACGTCATATCAAGTTATTATAACACAATGTATCAGGGGAGAGGCCCCGCACCCACGCTTTATGCGTAGATGGATGTCGCAGTGGATGCGGGGCGATGTGAGCATATAGTCGTATAGACCACCCCCTTCCGGGGTCAACTCTCCAAGGTATTTCCTTGGAGGGGCTCACATAGCTGGGATGGCAGGAGTCGAACCTGCTACGAGAGAGGGTGCCCTCCCATGCTTGTCTCCATCGACAAGCAAACCTCTCGTACCCCTCAACCACACGGGGCATCCCAGGTCGGTCGCCATTGACCGACCTTCCTTACAAAAACTCAAGCCGGAGCAGATCCGGCGAATTTTTGCAAGGATAGAGATAATTGTAATCTACTTGGGCGAGGCTGTCAAGTGGTAGCTCACTAAAGCTGGCTGGCGTATCGCAGTCTTGCGTTGGTGTGCTCCATTCCCCTTGTGATGGTATACTTAATCAGCTTTGCACACGTGCAAGTATATATTCTCAAGAAAAGGAAGAAGCTCCTGCCTCGACGCATGATGCGGATGCAGGAGCTCGGGAGAGACTACAAGCGGTTCTGCTCGTCCTGGCCAGAAGCCAAGGCGCGAGTGAATCTCGCGAGTCTCACGTATTTTAAAGAAGTCTCCGTGGCAAGCGCACGGTGCGCGGTAACAAGGACGCGCAGCATGAGACTTCTCGATCATCGCCTCCCAAGTGGCAACGATACCGCCTACCCCCTTGATACCGATAAAGGGTAACCTGCGGCGGTTGCTATGGCAGTGCTCTACGCGGGAAAGCGGAGCATTCGCCATATGGCGGAGATAGCAGGAATCGAACCTACAACACCATTGTTAGGAGCCTGGCTACTCCTTATCTCCAGTGACGGATAGGTGCACGACCTTGTTCTGTCGTATCTTAATTACCTACTCTCTCGGATATTAACACCCGACCGTCTTTGTAGGTGTGTTAGGCATTATTAGGCCTTCCACACCTGCAAACAAGACCAGTACCGTCGCAAGTGCCGCAACGGTACCCTAGTCCTTTTGTGCCCGATCCTTTACAGCTCGGGCACGTCTTTGTCCAGTTGTACCCCATACGGGTACATGCCAGACACGACACGACTCTCACCTCCTCTCGTGAGAGCATGGTGAAATCCTGTCAAAAACACTCAGACTGAGTGTCTTAGGCCTAATGTATCGGACATCAAGCAGATTCCACTCAGTTTCGAGCTGTTACTATATATACCAATATACGGCGAGCCTGTCAATCAATATGCGCATGTCTTGCAGAGATTCTCGTTTTGTTCTTACGTTCTGTTTCATTCTATGCACTATTCGCAACAAATGACAGACGATGCGGATTTATTGCACTCAGACAGTCTTACACTCCCGCTGCAGGAATCAGATAAAGATAAGAAGAATAATTCCCCCCTAGAAAACCCACCCGCCAGCGCGATAGCTGAGAACACTCGTATTACTACACCAAAATGTTTCGGCCAGAGTAGTAAAAAAGCTTGCCCATGCCATGTGCTTAGCCATTAGCCACTCCATTCTCTCCTGCAGCGCGTTGCAGTAAGGGTGCATAGCGAATACATTGCCTACTGCGTCGCAAGTGTCGCGCTAGTGGCTATTCTCGCTCTTCTGTACGCCGCAGCAGATCCTCCTCAAAGGCGAGAATGCCTTTATAGGTGGCTGGGTAGTGGCTGGTGTCGGGCAGTTGGAGGTGGGTGATGCAGTGCCACACGGCGGCGATGAGCTGAGCAAATTCATCCAGCTCGGCCTGGGAAAAGCTGGTGCTGAGCTGGTGGATATCGCCCGTATCCTTATCTGGCTCGACGAACTGCAGCGTAGCCCCGGCAAAGTCGTAGCGGGCATAGTCGCGCGAGTGGCGCACAAGGAGCTCGTAGAACATCAGCTGCTGGCGGTATTTGTGCAGCTTAATCTTCTCGGCATCGGTGCGGCCCTGCCAGCTGCGGGCGGGCTTGCCCGTCTTATAGTCTGTAACGGCGATGGTATTGGCAGTGTGGTCAATATCGACAAGGTCGAGCGTGCCAGTAAGGCGAGCATCACCCAGCACGACTCCTTGGCCGGCAAAGCTTAGCTCGGTCTTTTGCTCGGGACGGAAGGTGTGCGCCTTGGCCTGCAAGAAGGTGCTCAGTGAATCAAGCCCCTTGCGGCTAAAATATGCGAAGTCTTCTGGCCTCAGTGGCTGGCGGCTGAGCTCTTGCTCGAAGTCGCCCAGGATATCCTCGGCCGGCCGCACTTTGCCCGTAGCGGTGAGATGGGTGTGCGCACGCTGCAGTACGTGGTGGATGGCATTGCCGTAGATGGCATGTGGGCTGGGTGCTTGTGGGAAGCGCAGCAGGTAGTCAGTGAGAAAGGCTGCCGGCCCACCGCGCGAGACATCTAAGAAGGCGGTAAGGTGGGTACTAGAGAGCTTATACTGCTCCAGCATGGGCTGGAGGAGCTGCTGCAAATCGGGCTCGGGCGTGCCAACTGGCGCAAGGCGGCGCTGCCAATCGGTGGTGAGCTGGGTGGTGAGGCTTGGCACGTCGTTGGGCATATCGACAGTAGTTGCAGTGAGGTCAACGCCGTCGAGGAAGCTGGCCGGTAGCGTCGCTTTGCCAGTATCATCTTGGGTGCTGTAGCTGATGGTGAGGTGGTTGCGTGCCCGCGTCATGGCAACGAAAAAGAGGCGGAGGCGCTCGTCGTACGTATTGCCGGCGGGGGCAATAGCAAGATTATCTGGATAGGTGATGAGCGACACAGGTGAGCGCACGCGCCGCCCCCAGGTGCTATCAATAGCGCCCATGATATAGACATGGCCAAACTCCAGCCCCTTGGCTTTGTGCGCTGTCATGAGGTTAATGCGGCCGGTGTGTGCCTCGGTGCGCTGGCGGATGGTGGTGATGGGTGTCTTGAACTGTCGGTGCAGGCTGAGGAGGTCGAGCATATCGGCAAGCCGGAGCGCCTCATCATCACCACGATGTTCCTGGGTGCGGCTGCGCAGCGTCCGCAAAGCCTCGAGGCAGGTGAGGTATGCGTCGGGTTGCTCGGCAAGCTTCTCACGCGAGAAGTAATAGTCGTACAGTGGTGAGCGGTAGCTTATGGTGGGCATTGCAGGAGTTGCTTCGGTGGAGAGGCTGATGGGTTGGTCGAATTGGGCCATCTGCTGTGCCATATATTCGGTGATGACACTAGCTATGGCGGCCTGGGTTTTTTTGCCAGCGGCTGACTGTGGGATGCCAAGCAGATCATCTAGCACCAGCTCAAGTGGCTGATGCTGCGCATGCCACGCCATATGGATGAGCCATACCATCAGAGGCTGGAAGGTTGGGCTGGCCATCATTGTCTCGCCCCACGTTTGGCGGTTGCGCCACGCCTGGAGGCTGAGCTGCCAAATATCCTGACTAGCAAAACCAAAGGCTGGGTGCGCCATCAGCTCTGGCAGCAGGCTATCGGCGGTAGGAAACTCCCCTGCTGCTATGGCATCGATGACCCGCGCGAGTAGTTCAAGTGCTTGGATGACGGGGTTGTCGAGAATGTTATCGCGCCGCTCGTAGTTGATGGCAATGCCTGCCGCCTGGAGGTGCGGCACCAGTGCTACTAGCTCGCGGTGGCGCCGAGCCAAGACGGCAATCTCCTCGGGCGGTGTGCCGCTGTCGATCTGCTGGCGGATCTGCTGCGCTAGCCATTGGCGCTCGGCTAAGCTGGTGGGCAGCTCGGCGAGGTTGACGGCAGTCTGGGTTGGCTGGTGATGGGAAGTGAGCGTCTTGTCGAGCTCAGGAAGCACTGCCTCTAGCCGGTCGCTCCCCTGAGTAATGACGGCGCGGGCTGGTGTGAGGATGGCCTTGCTAGAGCGGTAGTTATCCGTCAGGACGATCAGCTGCACATCGCGGTAATGGCTACGGAAGCGGTGGATGTTGCTCACATCTGCCCCTTGGAAGCTGTAGATTGCTTGGTCGTCATCCCCTACTGCCATAATATTGGGGCGACCCTCGTGGATGGGGCTACTCGTTAGCGAAAAGAGGATGCGCAGCTGTGCGAGGTTGGTATCTTGGAATTCATCCACCATGATGTATTGATACTGCTCCTCAAGGTTGGCGCGCAGCTCGGGCTGAGCATCAAGCGCCTGAGCGAGCTGGAGGATCATATCATCGTAGTCATAGAGACCAGCTGCGCTCAGCTCGGTGAGATATGCATCATAGACCTCAGCCAGGGCGCGCAGCTTGGTGAGGCGTTTGCGATCTTTGAGGACATAGCTCCCAGTAGCGTCCTTCTCGCACCAGTGGTTACGCCAGGCGGTGAGCGGTGTGGTCTTACCGCTATCGAGTGTCTCGTCGATTGCTCGAGCCAGGCTCAGCGAGAAGCTATCAGCCAGTGGTGGAATGGTGGGTGGTAACGGCGGCAGTGGCAGCTGAGCTGCTTCGCCCGCCAGCGGGGCGAGCTTGCCCGCCATTGGTTTGCTTATCCGCCCAGCAGAAAAGACTTCGCTGAGACGTGGCTCGACGGCTGCTATGAGTGCCTCATCCGCATCGATGACCTGCCGAAGCTCTGCGCTACTGAGACCAGCCTGCTTGAGCTGGCTAATACTGCGGCTAATGTCCTGCAGGTAGGTAAACTCACCATTTTGCTTACTGCTCAACGGGTTATGGTGATCGAGCTTGCCAAGGATACCGCGCAAAATCTCATAGCTGCCAAGCTCATCAGTAGGCTTACGTGATGCACCATGGTAGAAATACTCCCGGTGGTGATTTATCACCTCACCGCCAAAGCTATGGAAGGTATGGATAGCGACGCGGTAAGCATCTGCCCCAATAATACTGCGCAGACGCTGCCGCATCGCGGCTGCCCCGCTGTCGGTAAAGGTGAGGCAGAGGATATTCTCAGGCAACACGTCCGTCTGGCGCAGGATGTTGGCGGCGCGCATGCTGAGTAGCTCTGTTTTGCCAGTACCAGGGCCAGCCACAACGAGCAGTGGCCCATCGATGGTGTCGACAGCGGCGCGCTGCTGGCTATTGAGATGTGTGTATCGAGTCGAAAATTCGTGTTGAGGCATGTCTCCATTATCGCACACTCGCCGCATCGGCTCTAGCGGCTTGGCCGAGATTCCGGTATAATAACTATCATGGACTTTGGTAACCACATGGATGTTGCATATGTGCAAAAGGCGCTCGCCGCCCGCTTTGGCGTGCAGCTGGTGATCGATCGCGTGGTGGCGCGCAATATTGCCGCGGGGCTTGCCGCCAAGGCATCGGTGTTTTTTGCGACAGACGGCCAGCTCTATTGCTTGGTCTATGGACCATCGCGCCTGCTCCTTGGCGATGTGAAGAAGATCACGGTGCGAATTGGTCTGCGCGCTGAGACATTCTTTCCACCCCGCGGTCAGCCAGAGTATTTTGATGAATTTGGCCGGCAGAAGTTTCGTGAGATCTTCCCCGGATTTGGGCGCATCACCGATCGCGACATTATGTACTATCGTACGCTTGCGCCATACAACCCAGCTCTCATCCTCGTTGATGAGGTGAAGGACGGCCATATTTATCAAGCAGATAGCGACGCGCGCAGTGGTTGGCGGGTTGCCGCGAAGTGTCAATATCATCGAGGAGAGGTAAAATAACGATATGAAGGATTATCTAGCAATCATCCGGCGCAACTTTGCCTCGCCCATCGTGCTGGCGATTTTGCTCCTTGCTATAGCGCTAGTCTATGTGCAGGAGTATCGCGATGCGTGGTTTATATCATTTGTCATTATGGTCAATTCCCTGATCGGTGCCGTACAAGAGATTCGGGCTAAGCGCGCTCTGCGTAAGCTTGAGCTCATGAGCGCGCCGCGCGCCCGCGTTGTCCAGGCCGACGGCACCGTAACCGAGGTGCTTTACGATGCACTGCAGGTTGGCGATACTCTCGCACTACACACTGGCGATGAGCTACCCGCCGACGGTGTCGTGCTTGACGCAAAAGGCCTGGAGGTAAACGAGAGCATGCTCACGGGCGAGTCTGCTGCGGTAGACAAAGCACCCGGTGATACCATCTACGCCGCCACAACAGTGGTGGCGGGCACAGCACATGCGCGTGTGACGGCGGTTGGTAGAGCCACCAAGGCTGGTGCAATCAGCACCGTGCTCAAGCAATACGCGCCGCAGCCTACCCCACTCCAGCGCGCCATCCAGCGCGCCATTACCGTCCTGACCTACGGCGCAGTGGTGCTGGCGCTACTTATCTTTGCGCGCTACCATGTTGCGGGGTTGCAGGCCGTGAGTATTCTCAAGACGATTATCACCGCGGCGATTACCGTTGTGCCAGAGGGGCTGCTCCTGGCGAGTTCGCTCCTGCTTGCCTTTGGCTCGCTGCGCCTGGCTCAGGCTAAGGTCCTGCCTCAGAAGCTCTCAGCGATTGAAGCAATGGCACTGCTTGGCGTGCTCTGCGTGGACAAGACGGGCACTTTGACGAGCGATGATGTAACTTTCGAGCAGGCTGCATCGTTCGACGCATCGACAGATGATGAGATGGTCGCCCACTACGCCGCCCTGGTTGCACACGAAACCAGTGGTGGCAATGCCACCGGCCAGGCAATTCTCGCCGCGCACCAGGCTCCTGCCGCCCACGTCCAAGAGGTGATGGCGTTCTCATCGAGCCGGAAAATGGCAGGGGTGCGGGCCGAGATTGCTGGCTCAGTGCAGACGCTGATGCTAGGCGCACCAGAGTTTGTGGCGCGGCTTGCTCCGCTCTCGCCAGCCCAGCAAGCTCAGATCGACGCCTGGGCAAATGACGGCCTGCGTGTCCTCTTGCTGGCTCGCTTTGCCGATAGTACCGTGCCCCTCAAGCAGCTCACCGCTGGCTCGGGCCAGCCGCTGGGGGCAATTGTCCTGCGCAACAGCCTGCGCCATGGCGTGGTTGATACGGTGCAGTTTTTGCAAGGCCAAGGAGTGACGATTCGCGTTATTAGTGGAGACAACCCGCGGACGGTCAGCTACATTGCCAAGGCAGCGGGGATCGATCGGCCTGAGGCAGCTATTACCGGGGCAGAGCTTGCCCAGCTGGATGATGCAGCCTTTGCTCAGGCGGCTGATACTCACACAATCTTTGCCCGCGTCTTGCCTGAGCAAAAGGAACGACTCATCGCTCACTTCTCAGACCAAGGGCAATTCACTGGCATGGTGGGCGATGGCGTCAATGATGCCTTGGCGCTCAAGCGAGCCGACCTTGGCGTGGCGATGTATGCCGGTGCACCGGCCAGCCGGCGCGTTGCTGATATCATCTTGCTCAACAATTCCTTCACATCACTACCACTGGGGATGCAGCTCGGCAATCGCATCATGCAGGCCATTGAGCTCATTGGCGTGCTCTTCTTTCATAAAATTATCTATGGTGTCGTGCTACTGGCCATTACCCTCACCCTCGGAATTATGTACCCATATGCGCCGCGCCACCTTACCTTTATGAATATCTTCCTCGTGACGATGCCGACCATTATGTGGACGCTCTTCCCGCCCTCACCGCGGCACCGGATTGACCCCCGGCGCTTCTGGCACGACACCTTGCTTGCCGTGGCACCAATTGCAGTGCTCACGGGAGTAACGGTTGCTAGTGTGTATTGGCTTGGCCGCACACTCTACCCAGATCGCCTTGGCGAAGTGGCAACGATGACAGTGCTGGTGGCGACCTTCTACGGCGTATATCTGGTATTTTTGGCTGGCCGCATGCTCGGTATCCAGCTGGATAAGCGAGCTCATCTTGCCCGCACGCTGTATATGCTTGCTGTATTGCTCGTGACAGTGGTGAGCTTTGCCATTATCCCGCTCCGTGAGTTTTTCGACTTCACCCCACCAAACCTACTCCTCCTTTGGCCCAGCATTGCCGTTATTATTCCAGTAACCATACTGCAATGGTGGTGGGCGTGGCGTGTGGGCCGGCGCTTTGTGGTGGCGTCTCGTGCTGAGTAGTGCAAAGCAATTAGTTTGACATACTTGCATTAACGGGGGTATTATAGTATTTTTAGAATTAACAGTTTGAACTAACCTTAGGAAGGAATTGTTATTATGTCGAGTAATACGGATAGATCAGCATACGATAAGATCATACGCGCTATGCTGGATGAACCTATGACGATTGTGTTAACGACCGAAGAAGTGAGCAAACTAATGGGACTTATTACAGAGCTGACACTTGGCCCCTACGCACCTTCTGAGGAAGAATGGAGACAGTTGGAAAATGTACACGGCCTTTCCTCTGCTGATTATTACTTAAACATTTCCAAGAAGTTGGGAAGGTTTCTGGACAATTCTACTTCGTCTAGCGACACAAATAAAGAACACCCTAAAGAATAGCATAGAAGCATCACCCCAGCCATAAGGGGCATACAGGTAGACTACACCTGTATAATGAGTGTATCTATTCTTATATATCCTTGCTGGAGATATGGAATGGGTTGGGGTAGAACGACGCCTTAAATCAACCAGTCTCCAGCAATGATACTTGATTTAAAATACAACTCGAGATATGTTTAGTGTAACACTAATACCATAAAGGAGTTTATATGTCATCTACTGACCCAACGTCAAACCCAGTAAAAAATCACGATCTCGATAGGCTAGTTTCCGTCACTCTAACAGTAAAAGAATGGCACGAACTTACAAGCGCTATTGATGAGCTCACGATGGGTGACTACGCGCCCAATAAGGATGGGTGGCGATGGATGCAGGAAGTGATGGGTGTTGCAGATCGACAGACAATTATGGATTTGAGCGACAAGATTCTTCGAGCGTGCGATCAAGAACGAAATGAATAACTAGCGAGAACACGAACAACACAAAGGCGGCGACCGCCTTTGAGCGATAATTCCTCCAATAACAAATCGACACCATCGCCAGACGACCTCTTCAACGACATGCCAGATCGCTACATTCCAGACAATCTCGATGAAATTATGCAGAGAGTCTACGAGCATGGCGTTGTTCAGAGGAAACATCACATCCAACAGGGCATGAGTGAGCAAGAATATCTTCAAACGACGAGAGACACCATTACCTCGCCCTCTATCATTGCTGAGCTTCAGCAGCACGGCGGCCCCACACGGATATACGGTCGTAAGTTTGGAAATACTGAACAAGTTGTCGTAGTCCTCTAAATATGGAGAGTGAGGCTAGAATTGATGAAGATCAAAATGCCGCATCCCTACGATGCACCATCATACCCATATGCAAACGCCCCTGTCGAAGGCGACAAGCAGAATATCTCACCGTGCGACTCTGGGCGGTAGCGAGCAACACACTGACCTCCCTCTCCTGTTGCTGCGCGAAGAATGCTATGCGAGTCGGGTGATGAATTTTGCTCGATACTAAGCAGTGGTGATATTTTGTCATACTCACTATACGGCTGCCACGACGAGCAGCCACCAGAGCAATCGGCAAAAGGCTGAGCTTGGAGCAGCTTCTGGCGTGTCTTCGTGTCTGTGACGTAGCCAAGTACTGTGCCGCTTGGGCTTTCGCGGCTGAGCTGAGGCGACCCTTTACTATATCTGACATCGAGCGATTGCGTATACTCGCGAGAAAAGCGCTCCTTGAGCGTCTCAGTTGCATTAACCCGTGCGAACGGTGCATCCAAAAGCAGATAGGGAAGGCCGTACGTAACAGCACTGTACGTCATAAGGAGAACCCCAACGATAATAATCTTTCTTCGGATAGCGCGTCGCATAAAACTTATTATAGCCTCATTACCTGGCTATGCCAACTAAGATAAACGTTCTCTCATTTCCTCATGACCCTTGGCGATTGAGATCTATAACAATGTAAGCAAAAGAGCGGCCGATATAGCATAGAGGAGAGTGTATGTGATATGGAGTGGCATATTCCATGCAAGATATGTTTTTACTGTCTTCTCATCATCCAATCGCTGCGCACCATTGACAAAAAATTCCGCCTTGGCAAAGCCAGTTACCACATGAGTGGTAAGCATGAGAAATGGAACAGCCGCTGCGACCACGAGTGGAGCTGGCCCTCTCGTATAGTTGGTAGCGAGAGAAATTATCGACAACATTGCGTGGCCAACCAATACAGCTGTGTGGTGGATCCGCACTCGAGTATTATTACGAAACAGTGCCCAATTCTGAGATGCGCCAGGTATGTTGTGTTTTAAAATATAATCAAAATAGCGTCCTAAAGTAATAGTATACATAAGCATCATCCCAGCCATAAGAGCTGTATAGATAACTTGCATTTGTATTATGAGTGTTCCCATCTTTGTATTTCCTTTCTCAATGTCTGAATCGTAAAGAATCGCTTTTTTATAAGAGCGATATAAAGCCACTACGTAAGCCGGTCAAGCACCACCAAATGCTCACTGTGCGGCGTGCGAGGGAAGAAGTTGTAGCCTCGGTGGTAGGCAATGCCATAGTGCGTGGCAAGAAGCGCCACGTCGCGTGCTTGGGTGACAGGGTTACAACTGAGGTAGAGGATACGCTGTGGCTGGGCGGTGAGGAGTTTGGTAATAACATCGGCATGAAGGCCAGCGCGTGGTGGATCGAGAATGATGAGCGCATCACGAGTAATATATTCCAGCGCTTGCTCGCTGGGCGCGAGAACAGCCTTAGCCTGGCCTGTGCGGCCTAGCTGGTGGATATTGCGCTGCATCTCGCGCACCGCATCGGCGTTGATCTCTACGAGCGTGACGTTATCACTGCCGATCGTCAGGCCAATCGTCCCTACCCCAGCATAGAGGTCGAGCGTAGGGCGGGGCGTGCCATCCTGCACCTGGGCGAACCGCTGCATATCGCGCAGTGCTTGCTCATAGACCGGCAAATTAACCTGGAAGAACCCTTCGGTAGCGTAGCGAAACGGCACGCCAAGAATGGTATCCTGCAAGACAGGATCGCCAAAGCACGCCAAGCGCTCGGTGATCCGACTGGCCGGCGAACGGGGGTCGGAGTAAATGATCTCGCCGCCCTGGGCTGACAAAGTGGCGGCTTCGTCTGGGCTCATAACATCCCGCAGGCGGTCTTTGGTATAGAGCTGCCACACGCAGTGGCCGGCTTGATCGCAGCGGATGAGGAGCGTCTTGAGCTGGCGCGCTGTCACCTGCTTGGTGCGCAGTAGGTCGCGCACCTGCCGGGCGAGCTGGTTGATCTCGGGCCGTGCAAGGCTCGTCCCATCAACGATAATCTTGCCCTTGCTCCCCCGCCGAAAGAACGCGAGGTCGAGCGTCTCGGTGCCATCCTCTGCCCTGTCGCTATACCAACTCAGCTCAACTTTATTACGATAGCCATACGGTACATCATCGCAAAAAACGTCGATCGGCTCTGGCAGGATGATATTGTGTAGCTCAAAGGCTTCCTCGATCAGCGCTGCTTTGTAATGTTGCTCGCTTGCCAGCGGCATAATTTGCCATGGGCTGGTACTGAGGTAGCTCTCGGGGTCGCGCGGGGTGATGCGCTCGGGCGAAGCGGTCAGCACTTCAGTCACCACTCCTTCGACGAAGTGCGACTTCTTCTTGGTGATGCGGATAGTGACGGTCTCGCCCGGTAGCCCACCCCAGACGAAGGCTTTGCGGCCATCATCAAGTGTGCCGAGGGCTTGCCCACCACCGACGATCTTTTCGAGCTGGATTGTTGCGAATGTTGGCTTTCTCATCACCGTCTATTATACCATTTATAGTGAAGTGATGGCGGTATCGATGAGTGGTGCACGGGGCTTCTCTACTGCCCTTGCTGCCACTGCCAGGTGGTGACCATCGGGTGGTCAGTGTGGTGCTCGCGTGCGTGGGCGAGGCACTGCTCAATTGCTGCGTGGCAGTGCCCCGCGAGGCGCTGAGCGTCGTCTGGAGAGATAACGCCTGTCGCGCTAAGGCACGTTGCGGCGGCAATGACAAGATCATAGCGGCTAGCCTGCTGGTGGATGAGGTTCATCATGAGTGTGTCGCCGTGCGGTGCTAGGCCGAAGCTGTGAATATCAAACTGCCGACTATCGACTCCATAGGCAAAGAGCGTCGCCGCAAGGGAGCGCTCCTCGCCCGGGTAGGCAATAATCACCGGTTTGGTCGTTGTGAGGGTACGGGCAAGCGTTCGCCGTGAAACGGGCTGAGCGAGCGTGCCAAAGCCACGCGGTGTGAGGCTCGAGATGTTGACACAGCGTACCCGAGCAGCCGGGCAAGACTGATTGATAAGCTCAATGGCGGCCAGTACCTCTGTGGTAGCGACGTCACCACACGCGGCAAGCACAATATCTGGGCTGGCGTGGCTGGCGAAGTTCCACGTGGCAAGGCCCGCGTGCATCTGAGCGCGAGCCGCCTTGGTGGTGAGCCAGGTAGGCTGCGTGGTATCGCTGGCATGCAATATATTGATCGCCTGCGTGCTCGACAGCATCATATCGAGGGTCACCACTGCGCAGTTGCTATCGGCTGGGAAGTAGACCGTTGTGGGGGCGTCTCGCTGATCAAGCGCATTGGTTATCTGCTCGGCACTCTGGTGTGAGAGGATGGTGTTGAGGCTAGGTAGTGGCGCATCGCTTGGCTGGCTCGATAGAGCTGCAGCATAAGAGCGACTTGCCGCGCTCATGTCTTCATGCAGGGACGCTCCAACGAAGACGCTTTGCCTCCTTTGCTCCAGATAGCCAAGCTGCATACCGCGTAGCGCACCTGCTGCTGGGTAGCTCATTGTGTAGCCGTCTGACGCATGTGGTGCTATGCTTGGCTGACTGCCCCACTGCCAGGCTCGCGGGTTTGATGCAAAACGCTGAGCAAGCGTACCACTCTGCAGCGACGGACTGATAAAAAGCCGGAAGCTATCTGGCGCTGCATCCTTGGAAAGATCAGACAAGTACGAACCAACACTAGAGAGTGTATTGCTGCGCTGCGTGCCAGGTGGCGTCGCGACGACCGCATAGGGCTCAATGGCTGGCCGGCGTAGTTGCGTGGCTACCGGAGCAGGAGTTTGTGCTGTGAGCTGAGCTGTATGCGAGTTGGCGTGATCATCATCGGTATGGGTTGCAGCCGTATGCGGCAGAGCCTTCGTCTCGGCAAACGTGAGATTGCCTGCTGCATCAAACAGATTCTCTGGCTCACACCATGCCAGCACCTGAGCAAGCCACGCCTGCGTGCCTGCCCGGCTCGAGTCAGCGCCATCTGCTTTACGGTGAGCAAGCGCTGCCTGTGCCCGGGCAATGCTTGATGGCTGAGCGTCACTAGTATCATGCTCGGCCGGAGTGAGCGAGTCCTCTTGTGCTTCGTCATCGTCTAGTAGCGTCTCAAACTGTTCTGGAGTGCGCACAAGCAACAGTGGTCGGCGGGCGTTGTGTGGGCGCGGTTGGGCTGGCTGGCGCAGAGCAGCAGTGCGCTCAGTTGCCCACGCGAGCGCAGCAGCGTAGTCTGCGTCTGGTTGGCGTGGGTCGGCTGTGGTGCAGTCAACGATTCGCGGCTCATACCCATAGCCAATGAAGAGCGCAAGCAGCTCGTAGGTAGAAAGCGTGGCGAGCAGTGTCCTGGGCCGTAGCTGGATGATCGGAATAATCGTGCCGTCAGCTGCTGGGCTCAACAATTTGGCAACGTGCCACGGGGTATCGTCTTGGGCCACCACGCTATCGATCAAACAGTAGATTGTTTGCTCTGACTGGCCAAGTACTCTGCCGCTTGCCTGGGCGAGTGCACCACCAAGACGGGCGTCACAGAGATGTATTGCGTCAGACAATGAAGTTTGCGGGTCGTGTGTTAACGTGCAGAGCGCATCAATCCCCGCTTGCGAGCGCGCAATATCGCAGCCAGGTTGCAATGCATCATACACGAGCGCATAAGCACGCGCTGCCGCCCACCGATCGCGATCGGTAATAATCAGCGGTGCTGCGCCATCTGACTGAGTATACTCCGCAATCTGAGCCAAGCTAAAACTCAGCGCAAAGTCCGCCGCAAGCGCTGCCCGGAGCTCATCCGAGAGAGTTTGCTTTATATCGCTTGTCTGCAATGGCTGTCCAGCTGGCAGTGTGCGCCAGAGTGCACGCTGTGCTAACACAGTATAATAGGCCGCTTGCCGGTAGCGCATCGTCATCCCACCATTCGTATCCATTGCTTCTAGTATACACGCTTGTGCTTGCTGACGGAATAGGCCGAGGCGAGATTGTGCGCGTTTACGACACATAGGTTGGTCTGTTACACTAGCAGTATGAAACGACGCGTTGCCAGTCATGGCCAACATTTTTTGCGTAGCCCCCGTGTGGCGGCTATCTTACTGGGCCACAGTACTATCCGCCGGCGCGATACAGTTTATGACCTCGGGGCAGGTAGCGGCGTCATTACGAGCGCCTTAGCGCGGCGCTGCCAGCAGGTGGTAGCGGTCGAGAATGAGCCACGTGCGCTTGATGCTCTGCGCAGGCATACCGCAACCGTGCCACATGTCCGCATCATCGCGGCCGATATCCGCCAGCTTACCCTTCCTGCTGAGCCATATAAAGTATTTGCTAATATCCCATTTGCGCTCAGTGCCGATATCGTGCGGATGCTCACCGTCGCTTCCACCCCACCACAGGCGATATATCTTATCGTCCAGCGCCAGTTTGCGTCCAAGCTCGTGCCGAGCGACCGCCACTTTACGGCGGCACTGGGTGCCCAGCTGGCACCTTGGTGGCAGGCGCGGATCCGCTACCGCTTGCGCCGGACGGACTTCACGCCGCCACCCGCCGTCGATACAGTATTGCTTGAGCTCTTGCCGCGCACCGAGCCCTGGCTGCCCCACAATCAGCAGACAGCGTACAGCCAGTTTGTGGCGCAGCACTACGCCCAGCCACGACGCTTCGCTGCCCTGCCGCGAGCTCAGCTTGGCATCAACCCTGAGCGCAAGCCATCAGAGCTCCAGCCCAAGCAATGGGTGCAGCTGTATCAAGCAATGCAGATGAAATAATGCCGAAACTTTTTAAGTCAGGAATGAGCGGCCGACTAGTGAGTATTTTCTACAATACCTACAGTGGCTCGTACTGATAAAACCGGTTGCCGTCGTGTGCACGTGCATTGGTGATAATATGCGCTGGGCGCGTTAGGTCGCGATGCTGCTGGCGGTAGGCGCGCGTTGCGGTAAAGACGGTTTGCTGCTCGGGTACAGTGGTAACGACGCGCAGTCGGTCGTTATAGCGGGCAATCATTTCATACATTGGTCGCTCCGTCTCAGTCACGGCAAGCGTCATAGGGCGATCGACGCGCACATTGTCACCCTGGAGTTGGTCGTTGAGAAGCTTGACGTCGCTCGAGTAGTGAGCAAGAACATCTGGATTATAGCGATACGTCTCGGCATAGCGCCCGACGCCAGTAAGGGTGAGCCCACCAATCAAGAGCGTCATAGGGAGTAGCCCAGCCACCCGGGCGTAGGGGTTGCGCGGAAACATCTTATACCAGTGGTTAATCAGCCAGGCTGAGCCAAATGCGACGATGATCGCCACGACCGGAAAGAGTGATGTCACCAGCTGTGGATTACTAATCACCACGCCCAGTAATGGCAGCCCCACCAGGAGTGCTGCATAGCTCCGTGCTGTATAGTAGTGGCTCAGGAGCGAGGCGAGGCCAATCAGCATAATCAGCACCATACCAACCGAGTATAATGGCTGCACGAGGTACGATTTGTTCGAGGCAAAGAGCCCGAAGAGTGTGACGCCAAGATGGCGAAGGTTTGCCCCCACATTGATCGATTCGAGTGGCAACCCAAAGAGCTGCTTGAGTACATCATGATTAGTGATGCTTGCGTAGATAAGTGGTAGCATCGCTACGAGGCCAATGACGGCTGCCAGGGCAAGGCGGCTACGCTGCACGCGCAGAATTGTGTAACGAGCGTGCGGATGAGACACCCCTAGAATCCCAAGGGCAACGACGACATAGATACCAAGTGGTGCATACAGTAGGAGTGCCGCCAACACACAGGCTGTCACCTTCCATAAGGTGGAGAGAAACTTCTTCGTCCGGATGGCACGCGTTGCAGCATAGAGCAGCCACACAGTGAGGCAGCTAAAAAGTATAGCTGGTGTGCCATCTTGCGCCAAGAAAAGAAACTGCGCCGTCATCGTCACGAGTATTGTTGTAATAAGCGCAATGTTTCGCGAAAACCAGGAGCGAAATAGAAGGAGCAGCCCAAGCGCTGTCATCAAAGCAATCGCCATAGATGGCAGTTTAATCGACAGTGGTGTGACGCCGAGCACCGCGAAGCTCAGTTTCTGCAGGCCATGGTATGGCGCATTGATCACCATAGCGGGGGTAAGATTCTGGAAGGATAATTGGCTGCTCTGCAACGCGCTATCGAGCTCGCCCTGCCGCAACTCACCAGGGATAAACAGCCCAGCTAGCACAACCGCCGCAATAATTGCCACCACGACAAAGCCATAGCCGAGGCCATACCGCCAACGGTACAAATGGTAGTCGACAACTTGCTTTGCCATATTGCCCTATTATACCCGAGTTTGCGGGGGTGCTCAAGAGCGAATCGCCTGCCCTTTGCGTGTTTGCAGTAATACGTACCACAGATAAAGCGAGCCAAGACCAGAGATGGCGAGGCCAAGAGCAGCACCAGCCGTCGTCTGGAGGAAGGTGTGTGGGCCGAATCCATCCTGAACAACATAGTGGTGATAGAGATATACGGCGGCCAGTGCAGCAAAATACCCAAGGATCGCCACAAATGCCACTGCTTGCTGACGATACGGTGCAATTGCTGAACGCACAGTGCGAATCATGACATAGATGGCTTGCACGGCGAGGTTGATTGCATAGACAAGCATGATGAACATGGTGATATACTCATGTGGCTCTGTCCTCTCAAAGCCGGTCGATGCACTATAAATGCCCATCGTCTCAACAAAAGTGAGGAAGACGCCGATAAGGGTAATACCACAGCAGACAAGAATGATAGAAAGCCGCTCGATGATTCTGCGCTGCTGTTTGGTTTGGACTGTCTGAGTTGTGACGGTTGTTGTGTGGGATGTGGCCATAGATATCTCCTTCATTGCGCTAGGCTGCTTGTGATTGTATTATAGCAAGGTTACACAAAGGATATACTTTCTCTACCTCTCGAGGACTAAACGTAATGTAGATAGTAGTATCATGGCGAGACCACAAACAGAGGCGTTATGTGAGCGATATAGGCTTGTTATTATTCGCTTGTCTCATTGATGCCGACCGCCCCAACTGATACCACAGGTATATTGCGCCGAGTGTGATCATGATAATACCCATCAGTACCGCTAGAGGATTGGCAAATGCCATGATGTCCTGCCGTGATTGACTCTGTATGAGTGCATTGTACCCTATCTCGACACCTGCGAGCAGTGGATAGAGCAGTGTGATGCCAAGCCCAAACCCTTCTTTGTGATAGCGCTGCCCCGAGCGACGGATGTAAGTATTGATCAGTGCGACCGCCTCAATAATAAGGACAATCCCGAGTATCCAGAATAAGCCTACTACGACATACTGTATCCAGATCAGGAATGCAAACAGCCCAATAGCAGAGACTGCAACTATCCAGCCAAGATAGATGAGCCACCCAGCGGTGCCAATGAGACCGAGTGCTCCACAGATCATCGCACAGCGAACCAGTGGTGGGCAGGATGATGAGGAAGAGGGTGATTCTTTAGTAGATTGTATGCGTGATGATGTGGTGTGGCCTGTCATTGCAACGGTTCTCCTATGTGTAATAACTATAGCATAGCATTAATTATGCCGCCTGTCGAGGCTCATAAAGCGCAGGTGCTCGATGATTCTGCGCTGCCTCAGTGGAGGATGCTTGAGCTGGATTGCTTGCACTGGGGTGGTTTGTGTTTGAGTTGTCATAGTATTCTCCTCGCTATGTTATATAATGATCACTAACGTGGTAGGTCTAAACCTAGAAGTCTTTTTCGCGCAGCTTTGCTGTGTATTAGTGCTGAGTATCCCATCGAATACCACATACACACAGCACTTAGGGTAGTTACTATAATACCGAAAAGGCACAACTGTGGGCTTGACGAAAACACATGAATTTGCTGCGCAGACAAAGCATTATAGACCACCTCACCCGCTATCAGTAATGGAAAGAACAGTGCCAAGGCGAGCCAAAATCCCTCTTCGCGATAGCGTTGGTTACCCTGGCTGGTGTATGTGCGAATAATTGCAACTCCTTCGATAATAAGCGAAACACTCAGCCACCAGAAAAGAGTTATCAAGCTAATATGTAACAAAAAATATGGTGTAAAGAGAAAAACTGCAAACATCCAGCCAAGATATATCAGCCACCCAGCAGTGCCAAGGAGACCAAGTGCTCCACAGATCATTGCATAGCGGACTAGTGGCGGGCAAGACGATGAGGCGGCAGATGACTCTTTGGTGGTTTGTGTGTGTGATGATGTCGTGTGGGCTGCCATTGGGACGGTTCTCCTACGTATAATAACTATAGTATAGTATCAATCATGCCGTCTATCGAGGCTCATGAAACGCAGCCGCTCGGGGTGGAAGTAGAGTTGGATCTTGCCCACTGGGCCATTACGGTGCTTGGCGATGATGAGGTCGGTAATATTTTGGAACTCGGGGTTATCTGGCTCGTAGTAGCCAGGCCGGTAAATAAAGGAGACGATGTCGGCATCTTGCTCAATCGAGCCCGACTCACGCAGGTCGGCCAATTGTGGCACCGGCGGCGTGCGCGACTCCACCGAGCGGCTTAGCTGGCTCAGAGCAATGACCGGTACATTGAGCTCGCGAGCAATCAGCTTGAGCCCGCGCGATATTTCGCTTACCTCTTGGACGCGGTTGCCATTGTGGTTGCCATTGGCCTGCATCAGCTGCAGGTAGTCGACGATCACCAGCCCAAGCTGCTGGTCGTGCATGGCGCGCCGTGCCTTGGTACGCATCTCGAGGACGCTCAGACCTGGCGTGTCATCAATGAAGATGGGCGCTTCGGCCATCTCACCCATTGCCTCAGAGAGCTTGGCCCAGTCATCATCGCTGAGGTTGCCAGTGCGGATATTCCAGCTGTCCACACCACTGGCATCAGCGAGCATGCGGTCGGTGAGCTGCTCCTTGCTCATCTCGAGTGAAAAGAAGAGAACGGGCTTTTTCTCGATCGTTGCGACATTGTAGGCGAGGTTCGTCACCAGTGTCGTCTTACCCATGGCGGGGCGAGCCGCAATGATAATAAGGTCGGAGCGCTGCAGGCCAGCCGTCATTGTGTCGAGGTCGCGGTAGCCTGTGCGAATGCCACGCAGCTGTCCTTTGTTGCGGTGGAGCTCCTCAATACGGTCGAAGCTATCGGTGAGAATACTCTCTAGGCTCACGAGGTCTTGTTTGAGCGATTGGTCAGACACACTAAAGAGCTCTGCCTCGGCCTTTTCGAGTAGCTCTTGGGTGGTGGTATTTTCGTCGAAGCCAAGCTGGCTAATATCGGCACTGGCTTTGATGAGGCGCCGCCGCACCGCCTTTTGGGCAACGATCTCGGCATAGCTGCTGGCGTGGGCTGCGGTAGGGACGTAGTTGGTTAGCTCGGTTAGGTAGGCCGAGCCACCTACCTCGGCAAGCTGGTCTTTCTTTTGTAGTTCGTCGGTCAAGGTAAGGAGGTCGACTGGCTTGTGCCGCTCGTAGAGACGCATCATCGCCCCAAAGATCGTCGCGTGGCGCTTGTCATAAAAGTCTTCTGCGCCGACGTGTTCGCTAGCATCGGCCAAAATCTCTTCGTCGATAAGTACCGCACCAAGCAAACTCATCTCAGCATCGAGACTTTGCGGTGGTACTTTGCCTTTTGGTTGGGGTGATTGGTCAGCCATTGATGGTAATTTCTTCTCCTCCCCCCATCATAGCAAGAATGGCGGCTTTTTGGCGATCTTTGGGTGGTTTACTGCTCGCGAGTACGGTGATCTCTGCAGTAATGCCAAGGCGATTTAGTGCTGCGCTGAGTGTGGGGAGAGCGCGATCGATCTGCATTTTGGCGAATTTTTTGCCAGCGTAGATCGTGAGTGTCTGGCCGTCATACATATGCCCTGCCTTGGCGAGGTATGCGCGCGCGCCGACTGCTCCGACTGTATCGAGAAACTGCTCCCATGGGAAGTCGACTGAGGTTGAGTCTGCTGCGGGTGTTTCGTCGTTTGCTGAAGCAACGGTTGGTTGTTCGGCCGGTGTATTATCGGTGGTCGAAGTATGTGGGGTGGCAGACTGCTTGGCCGATGCTGCAGTATTTGTTTTTTGATGAGGAGTGTCTGAGGGAGGAGGTGTTTGCGATGAGGGTGCAGCAGGTGAGCGTGTATATGGCGCAACTGGCTCACTGACGGTGCTGGGTGATGGTTGACGATGAGGCGTTGCGACTGGTGGCGTAACCTGGCTTGCAAGAGCGGTAAGCAGCGCAATACGCGGCCAACCGGCTCGCGGTACAGTCAGTAGTTTGTCGAGTAATGGCAACAGTGCTGCGTCCTCTACAACGCGCTGACGCGCGATGCCAAGCAACTGCTCGGCAAGAAGTTCGGCCGGTGTGCCAGCCGCCTCAGCTTCATCGATCAGCCGGGCGGCGCGGCCAATATCTGCCGTAGCATAAGCAGCCAGCAGCCCCTCTACTAGCTCATCCTGTGCAAGGCCTAGTACCTCTGCTACCATCGCGCGGTCGATTGTCTCATCACTTAGTGAGCGCAGTTGGTCGAGCAAACTAATGCTGTCGCGGAAGCTTCCCTTCCCCTGCTCTGCAATCAGCTCCAATGCATCGGGTGTAATGGCAATCTTCTCTTGCTCAGCAATAAACGCCAAATGCTTGGCTGCATCACGCGGACTAATTGCTCGGAAATTGAAGCGCTGTACCCGGCTGAGGATCGTCGCCGGAAGCTTATCTGCATCGGTAGTCGCAAGAATGAAGACGACGTGCTCGGGTGGCTCTTCTAGCGTCTTGAGCAAGGCATTAAAGGCCGACTTGCTGAGCATATGCACCTCATCGATGATGTAGATCTTTTTTGGGCTGCTGGTTGGTGCAATTTGCACCTTGTCACGCAAATCACGGATATCCTCCACAGAATTATTGCTCGCTGCGTCGATCTCGATAATATCGAGATGGGTCGACTCATCGGTGTATGGCAGACCGTTGATCTCATGCGCCAAGATACGGGCAATCGATGTCTTACCCACCCCACGTGGCCCCGTCAGGAGATAGGCATGAGCAATATGCCCACGAGCAATTGCCCGTTGCAAAATCCGCGTGATATGCGACTGCCCCACAATCTCATCAAGCGACCGACTCCGATACGTCCGATATAGTGCTCTGCTCATTTGCTATATTATACCGCAGAATGGATGGAGATGCGATCGAAATACAGGAGGAGCAATCGCGTCGCGTACAAACCAAGCGGTTGTAAAATGTCTACCAAGAAAACCAAAAACCCCTAAACACGAGCAAGAGAGTTCTATATACAAAGCTATCTATAGCTGTGACTTTATAACGGTGCTTCCACCGCTGCCCACGTTGCATCGGGTTTGTCCTCAGGAATGATGACAGTGACCTGGTGGCCAATCTCAATCCGGAAGAATGTCACACTTGCCAGCAGGATCCGGTATTCTCTCCCCTGTGCTTCCACGTAGTATGCACCATCGTGTTGGGTGAGTGTGCCAATAATCTGCTTGCGCTCCACCCGCTTGATTTGCTTGTAGATAAAGCCGCCATCGTCGGCGATCGTCAGCTTGAGCTTGTCACCCTCAACAAGCTTAGACTTGCTGGCATAATTGGCTGGCACAGGATAATTCTTGCCATCGGCATCAACCATTACTTGCCCGTCAAAGATTCCTTCGACTATCTTGCCCGATACCTCCTCGCGGCTATTGCTTGGCACGACGACTTCGCCATCGTCACCAATAATACTCATCAATAATTCCTTTGCAGCGGCCAGGTTTGTCTCTGCCTCTTGAATCAGCGATCGTAATCGCTTCACCTGTTTCTCTGGTAATTCAGACATATTTTCTCGCAATTCCTTGTCTGTTTTCTTAGTTATCAACCCATTATATAGCGATGGGGTGGGGCCTTGTCAAGGCGCTTGGTGGTTATCCACAGCGATAACAGGGGTAGCCAATAGTTCGTTGTAAAAATGGTACGATGCTTAGAGCGCCACTAATCCTAGAATGACGCACAGCAATCCGGAGCAGTGAGCTCAACAGATTGCTGTGCGTGGGCACCTCCTTTCGTCATCGGCTACTAATCTCTATCTCTGATGGGAAACCGCGCAGACTATCATAGCTGCAGACAGCCTTCTTGAGCAACTGGTCGATGCGAACGTTGCAGAATATTGCTATATGAGAGAGTAATTCCCAGTAACCCAACGATCGACCAGCAGATCGTCCCAACGATACTAATATGCAAGGTATAGCACACAGTAGCGATGAGACCTACCGTCTCGATTATGTAGCCAGAAAAGACTGCCTGGCAGAGACGTATAATCACTCTGTCTTTATCTAGTGCCTTCCATCGCAACTCCCTGCTGGTAATGACCAGCAAAAATACCACGGCAATGGACCGGCGGCAACTACTAGAACGATGGCAGTGACAGTCATGCTACTCATGATATTCTCCCTTCCTCGGAGGTGCAAACCAACCAAAAACACACCCAAGCGGGTGTGCTGATGGTAACAATGCGGTCGGTGGGGTGGTTATGCCAGTTCGACGGTAGCGCCAGCCTCTTCCAAGGTCTTCTTGGCAGCTTCAGCGTCGTCTTTGCTGACCTTTTCTTTGATTGGGCTTGGTGCGTTGTCAACCAAAGCCTTTGCCTCACCCAGGCCAAGGCCAGTGAGTTCCTTAACAGCCTTGATGACGGCAACCTTTTGGCCGCCAACTTCTTTGAGGGTGACGGTAAATTCGGTCTGCTCGTCCTCTGCAGCACCAGCGTCGGCAGCTGGGCCAGCGACAGCAACTGCAGCAGCGGCTGGCTCAATGCCGTATTCGTCCTTGAGGACATTTTTGAGTTCGTTGACTTCCAGAACGGTCAAAGCAACCAGTTCTTCGGCCAGTTTTTTCACATCTGCCATGATGGATTCCTTTCGATGATGTGCGATAGAATCATCGCACGAGTTATTGTCTGCCTAGTGCAAACGTTAGTACAATGCTGCGCTTGGTTACGCAGCTGCTTTGGCGTCTTCGATGCCATCGAGCAACGCATGGAGGTTGCCCGAAAGTGCGTTGGTAGTGTCGTGTACTGGCGAGAGCAGCTGTGCCACCACTTCGGCCACCAGCTGGTTCTTGCTTGGCAAGCCAGCCAGTGCAGTAACATCGGCTGTGTTGAGAGCTTCGCCTTCGCCACTAAAGCCAGCAACCAACTGAACTGTTGGATGCGTCTTGGCAAACTCGTGCAACACCTTCGCTGCCATCACTTCGTCGTCTGGCGAAATTGCATACAGCAATTGCCCAGCCAGGGCCGAAGTGTCAGTATCTTTGTAGGTGTCATGCTGCGCAAAAGCAACACGCACGAGACGGTTCTTCACCACCTTAATGACAACACCAGCTTCGCGAGCTTCGCGGCGCAACGCCTGCAGATCTGCCACACTTGTCCCTTGGTAGGTCGCAACGGCAGTGCCCTTTGCTTCTGCGAGAAGCTCGCTCATTTCAGCCACCAAAGCTTGTTTTTTATCTTTGGAAATTGCCATAAGATAAAATCCTTTCTTTGGAGTTGTAATACCTATACACACCGAGAAGGGGTGCAGTATTACTGGTTTGTTGTTGTATCCGACCGCATTGTTAATGTCCGACATATGCCGCAAAAAATCGCCTCTGCACGATTGCAAAGACGAGTCTCGAGTTTCGTATTAGAACGCTGGCGTAAGAGGCCACGGCGTATCCGAAATTCCCTCGGTAGCATACTTATCGGCTGCTTTGTCGTGCATAACAGCCCGCTACGGTCTTTGGCAATGTCTGGGAGAGATTATAGCAGATGGTGGTGGGTGGATGCAAGGCGTAGAAAACTATTTGTGTCAGCGCATAAACAGAGTAAAGAAGTAGCTTAGCTGTGCAGTTGTGCTTGGGCAAGCATCGCGTCGATTTTGCGGTTCGTATTGTTAATGCGGCTTCGGCTTGGTTGGTGCAAGGTTGTTTTACCAAAATCCTGCTTGCGCCTGTTGAGATTGCTCATGCGCGTGAGCTGCCCTTCTGTCGGCTGGAGCTGATAGCCAAGCTGCTTACCAAGCTTGTATAAGATATGTGCTGCTATGCCATGGCGTGTTGCCTCGCGATCCTCCTTGGTGAGAACCTGGACTTCAAAGGGCAAAATACCTGAGGCTTGATCCTCATACAGGCCTGTCATCTTAGCAACGCGAAAGCCCTTCTTGTTGTCTTCCTTAAAATCAATATACTCTTCAGCACGAGTACCCGGATAACGAGCCTCAAATGCAGCCTTAATATCCTTAATGAATTGAGTGTCTCCCTCTACCTTGAGTATCTTGTCTCGGCCTGGTGCAGCATATGGGGTAATAATATAGTCATCATCCTCGTTGGTTGAAGTCTTGTTATTTTGCGCAGTTTTATCGTGTGATGGCGTAACAATATTGTTATTGTTGATCATATCCAGGAACACATCAAGTAGTTCATCGCGATCCTCTGTAATGAATGTGATGCCATCAATATCGAACGGTACTTCGAGTGAGCTGTCTTTTTCTGGTGGAGATAATGAACGTAGTGTCTGTGGTGTAATATCGTCAAATTGCTCACAGAGCTCGTCGATGCATTGAGTCTTCAAATCTTCCAAAATTTTTATTGTTTTCTCATCATATGCTTGCAAGTCTTCGTATGGTATGAATTCTCGCCCATCCTGGCGTTCTTTCTCTTTAGCTTTTACACCATTCATCTTGTCATCATACGCTTGCAGTATGTCTGGTGAGATAGAGGCGCGGATTTTTTGATATTCTTCTCTCTTTTGTTTCTCTGCTTTTTTTGCTCCTTCTGCAAGCTTACGTGCGAGAGATCCAACAGACTTGAGCCGCCATACCGCTCGGAGCTCAGTATGCCACTCATAACTACAGTTGCCGTTCCCCACCACAATATTGTGGTTCGACTCCTGGCCAAGGACAAGCTTGCTTTCGCCTCCGCTTGTGTCTGTTTTGCCAATCATGCGCGCGAGAATTTTTTCTGTAATGTTGCAATAGTTTTGGTTGCGCTCTTCGGCAGTGATGACGTGATCTGGGTTGTCAGTATCGGTAGTACCCAGCACGCCAAATTCCGACAGGATGCGCTCAGCGAGATCCACAAAATGCCCTTGGCCGGTATTGCGTAGTTGGAGGCATATCACCTTGCTTCGCAGCGCCATTGCAAGCCCATCAAAGCCAATAATTTCGCACAGTGGTGCAAGCAATGCCTCGCTCTTGTAGGCTAGCTCGTACGCCTCGGACGTATCATAGCGAGTACTATTAAGTTTGTTGAGCGTGTTGACAGCCTCCATAAAAATAGTCGAAAGCCCAACGCTCTCTCCTGCATCCAAAAGGTCATCAAGCTTAAGCATATTCATTGGCTGTTGCCAGAGTTCTTTCATCAGGTTCTCTGCCTGCATGCGGTCGTGTGTTGCAGTCTCAAGAAGTTGACTTTGTTTCTGTTCGTCTGTAAGATACTGACTCTCCGCAGAGGAAGGCTTTATCCTTCCTTTTGATTTTTCGAGCTTACGAGCTTTCGTAATGGCCGTGTATAGAGACTCTTTATTCTGAGCGTCTGGGTCAGATGACATCTTCTGTGTATTAAGAAATTTACTCCAGGCGCTTGACAGCTGGCTGGTATCCTGCAGCATTGAAACAATTTGGTTAAACTTTTTATATGCATCTATTTCCCACTCTTTTTTATGATCTTCGAGCATCTTGTGGCGGAGGCTGGCAAGGTTCTCCGTTTTGAGCAGTTCATCACGATTGCCTGCTGTATACAATAAGTACGCAGTATATGCACTGTGATTGCTATATTTTGCAAATAGCTCTCCAGCAAAGTCTCGCATGAGGCTGAGGCCCGATACGATTTGCTTTGTTTCAGATTCTGGTATGTCAGTGAGATTGAGCGCTTTTTCGTATATATCATATCGATCTTTATCAAAGCCCGCATTTGCCTCGTGCGCTAAGGTGTTATTTACTGGGTTAGCTGTACGCTCTTTTGTTGGATTCGACACAGTGCATACAACTGTAGCAAAGTTATCAAAAAATCACAAGGGTTGACCTCTGCAGGATGCATACTAATGAACTAATGCGATGCGTGAGGCTGGGCTGTTCACACTAAAGATACTCCTATGTTGTGTGAATATAAGGTTATTATGTAGGGGGTCAGGTACAGTTATATTACTAATATTACTTCTTGCTAAATAGCCCCATAGGGTATTTAGCATAATTATTTTAGATTAATGATCGATAGAACTTCTTGCTGTATCTGGTATGGCGACTTAAGCACTCCATCATCGCGAATGCACTGAATTGTAGGAATGTGGTGGTTTCTCGCGAGAATGCGATAGCCATCATGGACGCGCTGCTGAAAGTCGCTGTCTTGTGATTCGAAGGTATCTAGCGTCGCGAGAGCACCTCTCTGCTTTATACGATGCATGCGTTCCTGCTCGTCGTTGAGCGTGAGGATGATGAGATAGTCTGGCGTGAGATAGCGTTGGCTGGTAAATAAGCCGGTAATGTGCCGGATATGTTCTTGACTCAGGCCTTCGCCGTACCCCTGGTATGCGAGTGTTGAAAAATAATTACGCGACGCGAGGACGGTCTCGCCACGCTCTAGTGCTGGTTGGATGATGTGCTCCCATAGTTCATGCCGGGCAGCGCTTAGTAGAGCAAGATTAATCTCTGGGTCGCGACGGAGATTGCCATTTTTGATAACAGTGCGGAGGTAGTGAGCAATTGGCGTGGTCTGGGCTGGGTCGTCGCTGCTTGGCTCCTCAACAACCGTCACTGAATGGCCTTGAGCTCGATAGTAGTTTGCGAGAAGCTCTACTTGGGTTGATTTGCCCGTGCCATCAATTCCCTCAATGACGATGTAGTTACCTTGGTGCTGAGTCATTTACATAACCTCTTATTTTCATTGCAAAATACCCCACTCCCTATATATCAATTTTTCGTAAAACAGAGTTAGGAGGTATAGCGCTCTTTATAATATAATCTGCAAAGATCTGTCCAGCTTCTTCTCCCGTAAATACCTCTTCTGGATGAATACGAATCGTAAATGGTTCGCCATCGCGCTGCCAGGTGAGTGGAATGAATCGCTCTTTATCAGCCACTGGCTCTCGCGCGACCACATAGTGGATATATGGATACTGAGCTGTTTGGTTGCCTGGATCCGGCACCCGCACTTCTATAGTCATGCCGGTATTTGACCCAGCACATTGCATATAGTAGCCATCAGCCAAGCTATCCTTTGGTAGATTCTTTGGATGGTCAATACCATCTGGCAGGGCCCACACACAGATACTAAAGCAGCGGTTGCCATCAAGGACAGTTGGGTCAGCAATAGCCTGGCTCACCTTTTGTGCAACCTGCTCTGGTGTCTGTGGCTGCAAAAATCGCTCAAAATAACCAACACTACCAGCGAGCGAGTAGACATATTTTTTCATATAGCACCTCCGTTACTATGGTGATGAATGAGTAGTATGAGAGTATCACCACTCATTCCATCATACCATGCATAGGTAGGCACATAAATAATACTGCCAGCTTCCCTAACTGGCAGTATTATAGCGAGTGCTATACTCTTCTCTTAACTAGTCGAGTTTGTGCTCAACCTTGATGCCGGGCCCCATCGTCGTTGCAGCTGCGATGGATTTGACATATACACCCTTGAGTGAGCTTGGTTTCTGAGCTTGCAAGCTGGCGAAGAAGGCGTCGGCATTCGCGCGGAGCTTCTCTGTACCAAAGCTTACCTTGCCAATGCTGAGGTGAATCGCTGCTTGCTTGTCTACGCGGTACTCCACCTTACCAGCTTTTGCCTCAGTCACAGCAGTTGCAATATCGGTCGTTACGGTGCCGCTCTTTGGGTTGGGCATCAGACCTTTTGGCCCAAGCAGACGGGCGTATTTACCAAGCTTTGGCATGTACTGCGGAGTGGCGATCAAAACGTCAAAGTCTAACGTGCCTTTGTCGAGCAGCTTGATGATAGCCTCCTCGCCAGCAATGTCTGCCCCTGCTTTGGTAGCAGTTGCAACCTCGGCTTCTGGCGCAAAGACGGCAACGCAAACAGTCTTGCCTGTGCCGTGTGGCAAGACAACTGTCGAGCGGATATTTTGATCAGCCTGGCGTGGATCAACACCAAGGCGGACGTGCAGCTCAACACTCGCATCAAACTTAGCAGGATTGGTCTCAGTCGCAAGCTGGAGTGCTTCGTCTAGCGAGTACACCTTATCTTTTTCAACCTTCTCAGCTAGTTTGCGATAGGCCTTGCCACGGCGCTCGATCAGTGGGCGAACCTTTGGTGCAGGGCCTTTTTTGATCGCTGCATCGACATCACCCTGAGGGGTTGTGTCGCCAGCCTCTTTGCGGGCTTCTTTCTCAGCCTTCGCTTCGGCCTCGTCGAGAGCCTTTTGGCTGCGCTTACCAGCCTTTGCCACGGTGGCTTCGCGCTGAGCAATGACATCCTTGTCGTTTGCGGCCGCGATAGCTGCCTCAATCTCTGCAATAGTGTTTTTTTCTGAAACATCGAGTTTCAGCTCTGCTGCTTTTTCGAGCAGATCGGCTTTTTTTGCCATAGTATCCTTTCTGTGGTGCAAGCGGCTTGGGGCCTCCCACGTTTACTGATTAACCTTTCTAGTATAGCACATATGGCCCCGCAGCATGAGATAATACACTTGTGTAATATGAGATAACGGAGCAGTTATTTTGAGCACGCACTGCCAGTTGTGCTATAATGAGAGACGTTGTCGGGGTGTGGCGCAGCTGGTAGCGCGTACGGCTGGGGGCCGTGAGGTCGCAAGTTCAAGTCTTGTCACCCCGACCATTGAGTCAACACTCAAACCCACGTCATGGAAGCCCCATGGCGTGGGTTTTTGCTTGTTTTTGCTGGGTTTTGGGGCAGGAAGGCCATCATCTGGCAGACCGTGCAAGTCTGGCTCTCCTGGCTCCGAGGCGACGATGTCACTTGGCTGGCTCGATGTGACTTCGTCGTCTCCAGAGGCTTCCAGGCTGTCGCCATCTCCTACCTCCACACCCTCTTTGCTCAGGCACGGCTCTCCTCCTCTCACCCCCAGCACCCCATCAAACGGTGGCTGGTAGCGCACTATCGCAGTGAGCAGCCCGGTCTCGTCGTCTGGTGTGATGTACACCTTGTCGAAGAGCACTTGGTTGAGCATGCGCCGGATGTGCTCAGGAGCCTGCCGGTAGGCGGTAGCCATGTGCTGGGCAATATCTAACGCCTGCCCAACCAAGGCCTGCCGCTCTGTCATCTCACCCTCCAGCCCCGTCATCTGTCGCTCCACACCGCGCAGCTCACGGCTTATCCGGCTTTGCTCACGCTTGAGGACGTCAAGCGGAATGGCGTCGGCGTAGTGAGCTTGGAGGAGCTTGTCTCGCTCCCGTTCGAGCCGTCGCTGCACGGTCTTCGCTTCCGTCAGCCGCTGAGTCGACTCCGCTACCAGCATGGCGAGCTGCCGCTGCAAGGCAGTTTCGAGGACAGCTCGCTGCCCAGGCCGCAACGCCACTCGGTCATAGAGCCGGACGATCTCATCCTCAATCTGCTCCGCCAGCGTTGCCCGAAACAAGCACTGCGGCTGCTTCTTGGAGTGCCGCCCCAAGCAGACGAAGTACTCATACACCACACCGCGGGGCTTCACATTCGTCACGATGAGACGGGAACCACAGATCCCGCAGTAGATCGTCGACTTCAGGTAGTGGGCGTGCTTGACCGTCCGCTCACCGTTGACGCGGGTGGCCAGCAGCGTCTGCACCGTCTCGTACGTCGCCCGATCCACCAAGGGCTCATGGCTCCCGGCATAGTGCACCCCTTGGTAGACCACCTCACCGACGTAGAAGGGGTTGTGTAGCACCTTGCTGAGTAGCTGCACCGTCACCGGCTTCTCTGGCAGTGAGGCGGTCGGCACGGTGGTCAGGCCGCGCAGCGTCAACTCTTCGGCCAAGCGCCTGAGCGTCCACTCCCCACTGGCGTAGGCCGCAAAGGCCCAGGCCACCAGCGGCCCACGTACCTCATCCACCACCACGATGCGCGCCTCCTGGCCATTCTTCGTCGTGATGACGTTGCGGTAACCCAGCGGGGCTCGGCCAATACAGCCACCGCCCCGCACTTTCTCGGCCATACCTTTCTTCACCTCATTGGAGAGGTTCTTGGAGTAGAACTCGGCGATACTGGCCATAATGCCGTGTACCAGCAGCCCACCGGGCGTCTGATCGATATTCTCGCTGGTCGACACCAGCCGAACGCCGAGCTCATCGAAGCGCTTGCCAAGCGTCGTGTCGTCGTAGCGGTTGCGCACCAGGCGGTCGAGCTTGTGGACGATGACGTAGTCGACCGGCCGCCCCGCCCGGGCTTCTTCCTCCAGGTAGCGCAGCATCGCCTGGAGAGCCGGGCGCCGCGTGGTAGTAGCGCTGACCCCGCCCTCAGTGAACTCCTTGCCGATGATGGCGCCGATACTCATCGCCTTGCGCTTGTTGGCCGCCCGCTGGGCCGGGATGGAGAAGCCCTCCTCACGGCCGCCCCGCCGGGCTTGCTCGCGGGTAGAGACGCGCAGGTAGGACACGGCGCGCCGGGGAGTCAGCTCCTGGGCCAGCTGCTCGGCCGAGTTTTGGATGGTGGGAGAGGGTGATACTTGCATACTTCTATTACCGCTCCGATCGCCGAAATTGTCCAGTACATCACCCACAATTGGTTTAGATCCATGCTCTCCACCCCCGATAGACCCTTCAGTCGAATGGGACACCATTCTTTCGTCAGCATCGTTCTTGTTCATCACACAGCACCTCCGTATTTCGTAAGTCGTATTCTATTGAGCCGTCACAGTCCTTTTGCATTCATCACGCCGCCACCCCATTCCGTATCGTCTCCCCGATCTGCTGGTTAGTGATGACGGCGAAAAGCGCTGCGGGTAGGCGTTGGTCGCTGGCGATGACGCGGCGCAGCTGCTGGCAGCGTGCAGCGCTCGGCACCACCCACAGCACGAGTGGAAAGACGCCGCAGGCTCGTTGCTCGGCCCCACTGGCGTAGTAGGCGGCGTAGCGCTGGCAGGCGGCCAGGACACGGGCGGGGTTCTCGGTGTCGCGGTCGACCTCGATGAAGTAGTGATCGTCGTAGTGCGGGCTGGCGACGACGGCGTGCAGGTCGGGCCGCAGGGTGAGCTGCTGCCCAGCCGGCCCCAGGTAGGAGCGCCAGCAGCCTGGCTCGGTAGTGATGGTGGCGCTGGCGTCCGTCATGGAGCGAGCGGTCTCGGTTATCTGCACACTGGTCTCGGTGATCGCCAGCAGATGAGCCAAGAAGCTGGTGGACAGGCTGCGTGGGCGCTGCCGGCTACGGCTGCCGGTTTGCACGCGGCGCCCGCGAGTCGTGAGCGTCCAGACGGAGACGGTGGAGCCGCCCTGCCAGCCGCCAACCCGTCGCTCCAGACGGGTGACCAGGTCGTGCTCCTGCAGTCGGGCCAGGTGGCGCAGCGTCTGGCGGATAGCGGAGGACAGCGAGCCATAAGCCTCAGCTGTCAGGCGGGCCAGCTGGGTCGTCGTCGCGAAGCGGTAGGTGGCCAGCAGCGCCAGGAGTCGATGCGCCGCGGGGTGGTCGCAGGCGTGGGGAAGATGCTGTCTCATGGTGTCCTCCTCCATGGTTCGCCCTTCTCCCCCACGGGCCAGTGGTGACGCCAGAACATGGGGTCAGTCACCGCCACTGCTTGGCCGTATTGCGCGCTATGGCGGGCATTGGCGGCTTGGCTCAGGCCAGCGACCCGTCTGCCGAACCGTCGTGCCAGGCGTCCTGCGAAGGTGGTGCGAAGCAGCGGCATCATCGCTGCCTCCGGCCGATTGGGCTGTCGTTATCCGTCGCTAATGTAGGTGCGCTGGTAGACGTCGATGAGGTGAGGGCGAGCAGCGCCTGCTCGGTCTGCTCTGCCGGTACGCCGTAGCGCGCGTGGCTGGCGGCATAGAGGGTGGCTGGGTCACGGCGCCGTACGGCCGCTGGCTGAGTGGTGAGCGAGAGCCAGTCGCTGCGCTGGCCGCGCTGCATCAGCTGGGCGTAGGCGTGGAAGGCGGGCAGCAACTGGAAGTCGACCGCCTCCAGCTCGGGTGCCAGGCGGGCGGCCGCCGCGGCGTCGGTGCCTGAGAGGCCGAAGTACAGCTTGTTGCGCGCATTGCTCTCGATCGCCTGCATCATTGCGGGCGACAGCTGCGCGCGGTACTGATGCGCCAGGTGGAAGGCTCCGCCCAGCGAGCGGGCCTGGGCCAGCGCGTCGGACAGGTCATGCGGCAGGCCGCCGATGAACTCATGTGCCTCGTCGATGAAGATGCTGACGATGTGGCGCTGCTCTGGCGGCAGAGCTTGGCGGGCCAGGAGGAGCGTCCACAGCCGCGACACTAGCAAGGTGCCCAGCAGCCGGGCCGCACCCGCCCCAAGCAGACCACGGTTGAGATTGACGACGACGATGCGCCGCCGAGTAAAGAGCTCTGCCAGGTCGAAGCGCGGCTGCGCTTGCCCCAGCACGGCGCGCAGATAGGGACGCAGGATGAGCTGGCGCAGTTTGTTGAGCACTGGCGCGATCTCCGTCGCTTGCGCCTCCGGTTTCTTGGCGTTGTAGGCCGCCCAGAAGGCACCGGTGCCCAGTGGATCGTCCGGCACCTGAGCCAGCACCCACCGGCGAAAAGCCGGATCCGTCAGCAAGGGCGGCAGCCACAGCAGCGTCGCCTGCGGTAGGCGGGCCAAGGTCAGCAGCGCGGCAGATAGGACATCAGCGGTGCGAATGCCCCAGTGCTCGCGAAACAGCGCCTCAAAGGTGCTCAGCATCGCCTCCGCCGTGACAGGTGCCAACTGAGGCGGCCCGGTCAGCGGATTGAGGCCAACCGGTGCTGGGTTGCTTGGGTCGATCACCACCACGTCGCGCTGGCGCTGCTCAGGCAGGCGGGCGAGAAAGTCCGTCGCCAGGTCACCCTTGGGGTCAATCAGGAGCAAACCCCGGCCCTGCGCGGCGTCGGCCAGAGCCAAGGCCAGCATGACGGTGGACTTACCAGCTCCAGTCGGCCCCAGCAGGTGCGTGTGGTAGGCGGCATCGGCGATGGCGATCCCCACTGGCTGCGCCTGGCCAGGCGCGCTGGTCATACCCACCACGCGACGCCGCTCCAGCAGTGGTGTCGACGGCAGCAAACGGCGCGGATGCAGGTTGCCCAGCAGCGGCAGTGGCGCCTCACCGATCGGCCAACCAGTCAGTGCGGCCAGCCGGCCAGAGCGCAGGCGCAGGGGCCAGCACCAGGGGCGACGGGCCTCATCGATCTTGTCTGCCGCCTCAGCCACCAGCCGGACGGACGACTGCGCAGTTTCCACCAGGCGCAGCGCCCCAAGCAGCTGAGCAAAGCGCTGGTGTGCCTCAGCACTCGGCCCACGATAGCCGAGCCGGAGGCAGACGGCGGCACCATGCTGCTCATCGGCAGGTTTGCTGGCGCGGGCGGACGACTGTGCCGCGTCGTAGCCGACCAGCAACTGCCGCCAGAGCGAGGGTGGCGGCGTCTCCGCCAAAGAGGCTGGACTGAGTCGGCGTCCCACCAGCAGTTGCAGCACTACCTGCTGCGAACCCGTCAGGCTAGAAAGGGCAGCATAGAGGGCGCGCACCGCCGCAGTGACGCGCTCGGGCAGGTGACTGACCTGCTGCCCCCGTACCATCACGCGCACCGCCCGCGTCATGGGCAGGCGCGGCTGCTCGGGTCGGTGCAAACGAACCGGCAGGTGATTGCTCAGCAGTGCCGCCAGGCCGGGCCGGCCGGTTTGCGTGCCCACCACCCAGTGCGCACCACTGGCGTCGGCGCGCAGCTCCAGTACCAGTGGCCCCAACTCCGTCGCCGTCGTCAGGCGTTCCAATGCCGTGGTGGCCAGTGCTGGGCTGATTGGGCTGTCCCAGGCCAGCTCCTGCCACTGCCAGTGCCCGGTCATGACGCCCCTCCATCTGCCCGGTTAGCTGCGGAGTCATTAGCCGCGTCATCAACCTCATCGTCATCCGGTAGCGTGGTTTTCTCATCCCGTTGCTGCTCCAGCCGTTGCAGCATGAGCAGCAGCAAGACCCGCGCCAGCGCATCGGCATCCAGCTCGCTGCGCCAGGACGGCACGGCGCGGTAGTGTGGCCGCCCCTGGTCTCGTCGCTTGCGGCAGGTCATAGCCGCCTCCGATCCATCACCAGCGCTGGCGATACCAGCGCCCCACGGCGACCAGCAGCGCCGCCACACCGGCCAGCGCCAGTACCCACCAGTAGTGGCAGAGCAGCTCGATTGCCCAGATCAGCAACACCACGCCGCCAAAGACGTACACGCAGCTGCGGAAGAAGCGCGCCGCCAGCGATCCCGTGCCGATTCCATCTCGCATCAGTCAGTCCTCTCATCGCTCTCATGACGTGCCCTCCTCGCCAGCGGCATCCATAGCGTCTGTTGCTGCTTCATCGTCAGCCGGAGCCAGCGCCGCCTGCGGCCACTGCCGATCGCTCGGCACGCGATAGCCCCAGCGGGCCAGCGAGATGGTCGAGGCGCACTCGTCGCCCCAGATGTCCCAGTGCTGGTGTGATGGTGCTGCCCGGCGGGCGAACAGCTCCACAAAGGGCCCGTTGCCCACCAGTCGCTCGACGATCTGGTGGATCTCCTCCGGCTTGTGCGAGTGCTCCTGCAACGGGTGGAAGCCCCAGTTGGGCTGGGCCCGAAAGGCCACCCGGGTACCCTGTCCCCGTACGCCCAGCAACAACAGCTCGCCGGCGTTACGGAAGGTGTGCCCCATGGAGAAGCGCGGCTTGGCCCAGAAGTAGAAGCTGGTGTAGCGGAAGCCCCAGGCCTCCAGCAGCTCGATCCCCTGCGGCACCGTCGCCGTAGTCACCCAGACGAAGCAGAACGAGCGCGGCGCCGTTATCTCCCGCACTGCCTCACCCATGGCACGCAGCCGCGGCAGCGGCATCAGGCGGTAGTGCTGCGCCGCCCCGTGACGCCCTGTCTGCTGGCTGCACCATGGCGGATCGGCCAGCACCGCTCGGAACGTCCCGCGCTGCGGCGCCCCGTCTGCCTGGTTATGCGCGGCGTGCGACTGGCTCGCTAGCGCGTGATTCGTCAGATTGCTCATCACGATCCCTCCTTTACTTGCTTATCTGCTTATTTGCGTGCGCGCACAAAACGCGCTCACACTCCCCATTACGAACCGATTTGCTCGATTTGTGAACCCCCTCGCCAGCCACAACTCCCACCGACGCGACACGCCGCCAGCGCTGCGCCGTTCTGTGGTGTCACCACAGAGAACAAAATGGACACGAAGGCCAAATAGTGGCATCGAAAGTACGTGCTGTAGTTTTTGCAACAGACGGCCAGATCGGCCCGCACATGGCAATGAGGAGCGCGAATCAGCTGGGCGGTTATGTCAGCACGCGCTGTTCGCGCCGCCCGGCTCGTCCTTGCCGTTGGCGACCTCTTCTGGCTCCGCAGCCGCCTCCTGCGCCCGCCTCGTCATCGCCACGGCGCTGTGGAAGGCGGCCAGGTCGTGGGCCTGCTTGGTGGCAATGGCCTGCTGCCAGGCGTCGGTCTGAGCGCGAGTAGCTGTGGTGGGCGGGGTGTCGTCGTGCCAGACTGCCCAGGCCAGCAGGGCGATGGCGATGAGCGTCAGGCAGCCGACGAAGGCCAGGCCGTTGATGATCCAGCTCATGGTGGGTACGTCCTTTCTGATGGTGTGCGTGATTGCTCGGTCGTGCTGGGGTGTCTCGGTATGTCGCCACCAGTTCAGAACTGCGCGATACCCCGGGCGGCCTTGATGCCGTAGGCGCGCAGGATGGCGTGGTAGTAGGTCGCGCCGGCGGGGGCGGTCTGGTAGCAGGACTCGGCCAGAGCGGACAGCGTGGCGACGTTGCCCATGGCGCTAGCGGCCAGGAAGGCGCGGGCTTGGTCGGTGGCGTGGGCCAATTGGCTGTCGGCGGCCAGCTCGTCCAGGCGGCGCTGGGCGGTGCGGGCCAGGCTGCGCGACTGCGGCGCCCGGGGTGGGAGCAGATCGGCGGCGAAGAGCTCGGCGATCGGCAGGACGGGTGCAGCGGGCTGGGGACCAGTGAGGTGGTCGGAGTGGTCGGTCGTGGGCATGAGGGGTGTCCTTTCGTGAAGGGGCGACGGGGGCGCCACCAGCGGAGTGCGGCCACGGTCAGCACGGTTCGGTCAGGTCTGGTTTGCCGCGTCCTGGTGCCGTTTCTCGCAGCGGATGCGGTGCTGTGGCCTTGGTGCTTCCAGCCTGGCGCTGGCTAGGTGGTGGTGTCACTGACAGAAAACCGGCACCCTGGGCCCTATGGCCAAGGACGGTGGACTGCATGATCCGCTGCGTCAGCGGCTCGTGGCCGAGCTGCGGGTGCTGCGCCGTGGCCAGGGGGCGTGGGCGGTGCGAGTGGCACCGCTGGTCTGGCTGGTCGATGCCGCCGGGCTGGGCCTGGTGGAGCGGGCGGTGGCGCGGCTAGAGCAGCTGCGCCAAGAGCTGGGTACAGACCCGCTCAGTGACGTGGGAGCCTTCTTCTGGCTAGGAGACGTCGGCATTACAGAGCCGGAGGTGTCGCTCGAGCAGCGGCTGGCGCGCTATGCCGAGGTGTTTCATTGCAATGAGCGCACGGCGCTACGGCGCAGTGATCGCGGCATTGCGATGCTGGCGGCTGCCCTGCGTGATGAGGCGGAGCGGCGGCCTTTCGCCCTGATCTGGCTGTTTCAGTCGGCGGGCAGCGCCACGGTGGTGCTGGACTGCGTCATGGAAGCGCAGTCCGTGCGTGAGCCGGTAGTCAGCGTCAACGGTGAGGCAGCGCAGTTACCGGCCTTCGTTGGCCACCGCGAGCCGGGCGTTGATGGGCAGCCGCAGTACCGCGCTCGGGCCATCCTCGATGACCTGCCCGTCCAGACGGCACCCGGGCCGTACCTGCCCTGCCTGGCGGTGCGGGTGCTGTGGGACATGCCTGTCTGGCCGGTCTGGCAACTCACCGGCTGGGTGGTCGACCCGCACTACCTAGTGCGCCTCCAGACCTTCCGCCAACGCGCCGCCGAGGTCAGCCTGGTCTGGCGCGACGACACCAGCAGCGTCAGGGAGGTAGTGCCGAGGTTGCATGAGGGGGTGAAAAATAGAGGCAGAAACTGAGGTATAGATGGGTGCTATAAGTTAATATAACAGCGTGAAAACAATCTGCTCTGGACGCCCACTCACAGCATCCAGCGAGTACGTTAAGTTAACGATAATGTCACGATAAGGTTATCGCTTATGTTGGGGAGTTTACCCCGAAACATGCAAAGCGATAGGCTTCATGATGCTGATCCAGCAAAACTCCCAAACGCCCCAAGGAGCCTCTATGCATGAAGAAAGTAACGCCACTAAATCAGTTACGCAGGAACCACCTTCAAAGCAAACTTCAAGCGAAAAAAGTTTGGATGACCCCTTTGAATTTCGCGATCCCAACGTATGCAGAAGCCGGATATTTGAATCAGAAGATCTCATTGCATCCAAGCAGTGGTATCAGCAAAATTATGACAGGAAAGAAAGTCAAAACTGCCCTGTATGCCAAAACCTTAGTGTAGACTTAGCAAACCTTCTCAGTCGCGCCGACACTTTTAAGTTTGTTACGCCAATTGGCGCGCTTATGATGGCCTTTGTTGGAGCATATCTTGCGGCACTCTTAAAACCAGATCAATCAGTTATTACCAGCGCCATCATTCAAGGCTTAATAGCTACAGTCATAGGTGTAACAGCCCTCATAACGCTCATCTTCTATTGGATGGCTCAATGCGACAGTGAAGAGCGAACCAAAGTTGCCTTCAAGTTAATGGAGTTTTCTCGAATAAATGGGTCCGACACAAGTGCCAGCAATCGAAAGTTTTGCCCTCAACACCAAAAGCTAATCACATCAAGAAAACAGTGAGTCAAACTACAAAAATCAATATCGATGCATTATCTGGCCAACATAAAACAATCAATGCAACTCGGTGGCTTATCGCACCAAGTTACATTGATTGCGCCCCGCTGTCGTCAGCGGTCACTTGTCGATCAGCAGGAATAATGATGACGCCTCTCTACCCTCCAATCAGCCACACCCCGTGCCACTCCTCACGCACCGCATCAACCAGCGCAGCGGCAAAATCTTCATAACTAATGCCATCAGTTAAGAAGGCCTGCTCGCGGTCGCCTGCAGGTAGTCTGCTGTATCGTCCTTGGTGCGGGCCATCTGGTGCATACCGAGGTGGCGGGATAAGGTATGCCCATTGGCACGACTGCTCATGCTGTTCTAGATAATCACGCAAATGCGCGTGACCGATTCCCCGTGGTAAGGTGACGGCTGGGAAGCCTGGCGTTTCCCAGAACCGTCGCCCATCGTCCATATGCAGAGCTCCTGCACCACCAACATGGACGACAAAGAGTTCTCGGCTTGTATCGCGCGCGGCAACAATAGACTTATGGAGCTCGACGAGTGCCGATGCAGCAATATCCTCTCGGAGGCGAATCGCATTGACCACCACGTCAACGCCCTCTAGCGCGGTCGACAAGCTTGTGTGGTCGTCGATATCGACAACCCTCGAGGCATCAGCACCATCCGGCAATGATCGTTGTCCTTCGACATAACTTGCCTGACGCAATCCGGCATACACTGTTGCGTTATCTGGCCGATGCTTACAGACAAGCCGGCCAGTCCGCCCCGTAGCCCCAAGAACAAGAATAGTTTTCATGATGACGAGCCCTTTCGTAGAATGGCTCCAAGCGTGAAAAGCGAAGTTGCTGCGATGACCAGCAGGGCAACTAATGTGAGCGTCAGAGTGCCAAACCCTCCGATTGCCTTACCAACCAATGCGCCGATGCTTGCACCGATGAACAGAACAAAACCATTGATCGCCATACCGCTTCCTCGGTGTGGCGCTGCAGTCTCACCGTACAGCATGATCATTGAGGGAATAGACAGCGCAACACCCGAGACGTAAACAATACTGGACACGACAACGCCAAAAATCGTCTGAGCTGTGAACGTCTCTCCCAACATGCCGACTGCAGCTAAGCCAAAGCCCACCTGTGCAACTCGAATTGCACCGATGCGCTTGGCCAGAGCGCCTGCTCCGAGGCTAATGAACATCGCCGGAAGTGCCGCTAGACGAATGAGAATGATGTTTGACGCGGCAACATGAAGATCTTCGAGATGGTGACCAATGCCGGTATATAACGCCACAAACGATAACAGCAGCGTAATATGGGCGATGCCAAGCAAGACGATCGCCGGCCGAAACAGAAGCACGACGAGATTGCCGAACTGTTGCAGCAACGTCATTGATGGACTGTGGTTGGGAACTTCTGCGACAGAAAAAAGGATGATCGTGAAGATAATCGCTAGAACGACGCCGCATGCAACGAAGAACCACGACCAACTTGCGCGTAGGGCGATTGTTGATGCCAGCACTTGCCCAAAAATTCCCGCTACCAAGAATGCGGCTGACATTGCCCCGATTGCTCGTGCCCGACGCTGAGGAGCAACAGCCTCAGTCAAATATGCTAATGCCACCGGCGCAAATCCAGACGCAGCTGCACCTTGGAGCGCCCGCACCCCAGCGAGCATCGGCAGTGACGAAGCTGCTGAGCACAGGAGTGTTGCCACCGCAAGCACGCCAATCGACGCCGTCATCACCTTCTTGCGTCCATAGCGGTCCGAAATAGGTCCCCACACCAGAAACCCTACAGCATAGGTCACACTAAAGCATGTCGATAATGCGAAGGTTGCATCAGCCCCCATCGAGGCTCCGACTGGGCCAAGTAACGGAATAGCCGCATACAACTGAGTCAAGACAAATAGTGCGGCGACAACCAGGACGGAGACAGCACCTCCATTACCCGGATAGATTGCGGCTGGAGAACCACCGCTTCCTTGTTGAGCCACCGCAATGTGGTCTCCATGATGATGTTGCTGCTCGGTCATGCTGACGCTCCTTTCCAACGTTATCGTTGGAACCAGTGTAGTATAATAAAGCGGAAGATGCAACCACAACGTTGGAGATGAAAGTGAGGAGTCCGATGGTTTGGGATACAGAAGGCACTAAACGTAAGATCAAGGAAGCCGCGACGGCCGAGTTTGCGCAGTACGGCCTTGATGGCACCACAGTCGAGCAGATCGCGAAAAAGGCTGGCGTCAACAAGGAACGCGTTTACAACTACTTCGGTGGCAAACGTACGTTATTCGCAACCATCCTTCGTGACGAATTGGCGACGGTTGCTCAGGCAGTTCCAGTTACCTCATTTGCGACAGAGGACATCGGCGATTACGCCGGGCGTGTCTATGACTACCATCGTGAGCGACCCGAACTCATCCGCCTTCTCCACTGGGAGGCGTTGGTGTTTGATAACGAAGTACCAGACGAAGATCTGCGCAGGACGTTCTACCGCGATAAGACTGCTGCTGTTCTTGAAGGTCAGAAGGCGGGAGCAATCACCAAAAACATTGATCCTGCACAACTGATGCTGTTCATACTCTCGATTGCAGGCTGGTGGTCGACTGTCCCCCAAGTCGCGCGCATGCTTTGTGGGCCACTATCCGAGGAGGAGCACACCAGGCGGCGAGCAGCTGTAATTCAAGCTGCTCGCCGCCTGGCTGCACCAGAAGCTGGGGACCTGTAACGTGATAGTCAGGCCACACGCCTTCGAGTGCTACGGGCGCCTACGGCCGATCAACCTCAGGGACATGAAGAACTGTGTGTCCGAGTTGCCGCATGAGGTCTGCAATATCGAAGTGGGCAGAACGTTCGACGATGTAGTCTCCTTCGAAGCGATCGATGCCGATCGCAGTAAAGTCTGCACGTTTGCCACTAGGAGGTAGTCCGCGGAACGGCCCGTCTTGGGTACCAATGCAACGCACACGTGTCACCACGACATCTCCTTCAGCAATCTGCTCTTGGACACGATCATCCATGTCAGGAAACGCAGTACGGAACGCACGCACCCACTCACGTACACCCTCTGGACCCGTTAGGTCAAACTGTGGCCAATAGAAGTTAGGAGCAAACACCTCGTCCGCAAGTTCGAGGCGGTTGTTAGTAATAATCTCCTCGAACAGGATCGCGGCGCGCTGCTTCCTTCGTGCAAGCTGGTCTGAGTCATTCATGTGATTTCTCCTATGGATGTTGAGTGAGGAAAGAAAACAAGTGAGTTCTTACTGAGTCAGCTGCTTTAGCGTTGTTGAATAGAAAGAAATGATCACCTTCAAACTTATCGAAGCTACTTCCGGTCAACGTACGGGAACACCAACCTGATACCTCTCTGGGCGGAGCAACAGGATCATTTGTCCCGGCCATCACGTATAGAGGTGTACAGCGGAGAGGCATTGGATCCCGTTCGTGAAGTGAATCACTAAACTGGAAGTCTTCTCGGAGACGTACAGCCGCAAGGGAGCGTAGTGCTGGATGCTCGAAGTACTCTGGAGGCAGGGCACCCCATTCGGCCACCCTGGTCAACAGCGTGTCATCGTCTAGCCGAGCAAAACTATGATTCTGTCTATTACTCTTAGGAGCGCGTCGTCCGGAAATGATACATAGTCGTGGCGGATTTCCTCCTTTCTCAGCCCTTCGCGTGATTTCGAAAGCCAAGCCCGCTCCGTAACTATGTCCCAATATCGCCCAGTCTTCGTCCGACTTCGAGCAAATCTGCTGAGCTAACCTGCCAATGAGCTCATCGACTGTCTTCGGAGGACTTGCATCCTTCTCCACACGCCCCGGGATGTTTACTGGGACCACATCGATACCAGGAGATAGTCGCGACTTCATCTTGCGATATGCAGTTGTCGCAGTACCTCCGGCATACGCTAAACAGAATAGTTTCATCTGTTTGTGCCAGTCGATGTCGAAGAACTTGTTTGCTGACGTTCTGTCTCCAGACGTTTGTCGATTGCGGCGTACTCCTGCTCCATCTTGCCAATTGCATAGTCGAGAGTGGTTACGGTCGGAAGATCGAGCAGTGACACGATATGCTCCACGCGATCGGTGAGCGTGCCACTAATTCTGTACAAAGGAATGTCGAGCTCTGAGGCGGCGTTCCAGAGCAGTTCATCACAAAATACGCGAAACTGCTCATTCATCGGCCGATGCCCATCATTCGTGATTGGACGCTCGTTATCGAGATGAATCATCACGTCGTAGCTGGCTTTCACATGTTGCTTAAACGCATGTTCGTACTGATCAACAACCTCACGGTAAAAATTCATACCCGGCCAGTTTTTCTCATTTGGGCGTTCGGGATCCGTGGGGTTCATACCATACTTTGTTCGAGCCAAGCCGTATGCCCATTCCTGGAGTGAGGATCCATCCGAAAGATAATTGTCGCCCAGCTTCGCCTCAGCTACTGCACGACCACAGTGCCGACGCATCATCAACTGCAAGAACTCGGCAGGAGTAACTTCCGAAAGTCGCTTCCCAGGAACGGCATCTGGCATGATCTCACGAATGGCTTTCGCAAGAGTACGTGGAATTCCTGAGTAGTGCGACAGGCAGATCGCCGTCGAGGTCTTACCGGTTGAATAGGTACCAGAAATAGAAATTCGCATGCATATTCCTCTCAATTATGCGACTCGGTGAGCAAACGTTGCTGAAAGATCGATGCCGCCAGAATCGCCGGCAAAATCGACGTTACGCCACTTTCCGTTGGGAAGTGTGAGGAGTTGATGATCTGTGATGCGCAATGTCGCCATTGCTCTATCGACTACAGAAGTACAACCTTCATGATCTGATGATGGACGCATCACGAGCCGCTGCATCCAAAGCGTTTCAGACTTATCGCGGCTAATACCATCAAGCTCGTACATCAGCACTTGCCCAAGTTGCAGTAGCGATACAAATACATCAATGAAGGTCACAAACTGTTGCGAATGGCTACCTTTCATTTTTGACAGGTTGCCGAGTTTAGAAACGACATTCACTTCGGCCTCCGCAGACAATGTTTCTATATCGGCTACGACATTTTCAATGAGTTGATCTCTATGACGATAGCCCGCACCCCAGTATCTGTCAGAGTCTTCGATGAGGTAGGAGTAGTCGGGTGGATCGAGCCGCTTTGCGCGCGGTGCTTCATGGCGAACAGTCACAGTGGCTCGCATCACACCTACCTGCACGACAACGGTTGAGTCAGTTGTCTGACCGTCGGAATTGGACGTCGTATCAGTGTTCTTGATTTCGGCACTTAGCTGAAGGCCTTCTAGTGACTCTTCCGGCCTTGTTCCAGCCCGTATCGCCAACTTCTGTATCGTTGCTAGTTCAACCTGGTTAGGAGTCAAACCGATTACGTTACGGAGTAGTGTTTCCGTCGACCGAACGCCAAGTATCATGACGTCGACGGTCGATAAATGTGGTCGTAGGTCCGATTCTTTTCCTTTGAGTGACCAATCAATCGGGTAGGATACATCAACGGACGCCGACAGCTTATCGTCATCCATATGTGGTTGAATGTGATAGGTCGATCGTTTGTACCCGCTACCAAAGAAGCGTTGTGACGACGGTCCTAGGTACTCGTCAATTGACCGGATGGCGGCGCTAGTGTGTTCGCGTAGTACCTCGGGCATAATCTATACCTCTTGTCCGTTCTGAGAGTATGCGCTGACCAGATTACCGACGGTGTGGACATCAACGATGGCATAGTCTCCTTCATTAAATGGGTCATAGTCGAACTTCTCAGATAGATTGACGATGAGTCTGGCAAGCATCAGTGAGTTGAGGCCGACGCTTACCAGCGAAGTCTCCTTGGTGAGACTGATGTCGTCGATGTCATCCCCTATCATTTCGTTGATCTCGGCGATTACATCGTTCTCAATCTTGTGTGAGGTTAGCATGTGAGTCCTCCGTCAATGACAATGGTTTGTGCAGTTACAAAGCTTGTTGATGGATCAGTAAGGAAGTCGAAGGCTCCAATTATGTCTTCTGGGGTTCCAAGTCGGCCGAGCGGTGTGCGTCGCTTTATGCGCTCTAGATTTCGACTGGTTACATTCGCCGACAGATCGCTCGCAAAGTAGCCAGGCATAATGGTGTTTACACGAATCTGTTCCGGGCCGAGCTCCCGTGCGAGGCTAGTTGTGATTCCGTTGATTCCTGCCTTCGCTGCAGAATACGAAGCGACACCTCGATGGCCACGAATTGCATTGATGGATGAAATGTTGATAATATTGCCTCCGCCTTTACCTATCATGACTCGAGCGCATGCCTTAGTAACGTGCAGTAGGCCAAGCAGATTGACGTTGACCATCTGATCGGTGGTGGATTCGGGCTCTGTGACGAATAGCCCCTGATGGAGTAGCCCGGCGTTGTTCACGAGGAGACGTAACTGACCTCCGTTTGATCGTGATGACAACGCTTTCTTTATGGTCGCTGTATCGGTTACATCTACTTCTTGCCAGTGTGCAGTTGATACGTAGGAGCTAAGCAGTTCGTTGATACGTTCTGATCTGTTTCGGCTCCATAGTTCAACCTGCCATCCTTTTTCAAGCAATCGGTGAGCCAGTTTTGCGCCTAGTTCACCAGAAGCCCCCGTAATTACCGCGTAGTCTTTTGTCGTATCGTGAACCGTCATACGCGGGCTTTCTTAAACCGTTTTGAATGAAGGTCTGTTGTGGTAATGTCAACTGCTACGGGTCGCTTATAATCTTCAAGCACCTCAGCACAGTGCTGTTTGATTGACGATTTTAACATTTCTGTGTCGGTACCGTCTGACGGCCTAACTTTTGCTCGCACGATCTGTCCTGTTACTGCATTCGCCTGTCCGAATACCAGAGCATCGGTAACTCCGCTTACTTCGAGCAGCGCTGATTCTACCTCACTGGGATAGACTTTTAGCCCTCCAACGTTAATGATTTCTGTCTTTCGACCAAGTATTTTTACATATTCGCCATCAACTTCTACCTGATCCTGCGTATCAAAGAAACCCTCGTCATCAAAATGGTACGGCGCGTTGAGGTACCCCAGCATTGCTCGTTCAGATTTGATCCAAAGTGTACCGTCGATGATTTTGTACGAGAATCCTGCACCTCCTAGTTTTACCCACAGTGAATTGTTGGACTTCGATTTCGTTGACATGATCCCAAGTTCGGACAGCCCGTAGGTCTGCTTCAACTTTACCTCCGGTAGAGCCTCATGCAATTTCTGAAGTGTCTGTTCCGGCATGGGTTCAGTTCCGTACGTGATGATCCGTAGGCTTGATATATCATACTGGTTAAACTTGTTGCCGATTAGACACATTGTGAGGAACGTGGGTGTTGTAGGGAGCACCTCAACAGCGGCTTTTTCGACGATCTTCAATACCTCATCTGGCGTGCGTTCTTGAACGGTTACTATCGTGCTTCCGTGAGTCAATGCGTGGAACAGTGTGTTTATCCCGCCAATATGATCGAACCCAAGGAAGGTGATAGTTCGTTGAGGCTTACGATTCGAGTTTTCATATGCATCGATAATCTTGTCAAAATCTAGCACTGCGCCCTTACTGTTTCCAGTTGTTCCTGAGCTAAATAGCACCAGGCCAGCGGCTCCGCGCGTTCGCAGCGTGTCATAGAGGTCAGAAGATACCTCGTCAACGCTTTCAAGGGTATGAATTTTTTGCTTCGTCCCGTTCAACTCGATGTAGAAACGAGCACCGCTAGTCGTTAGGATCTCTTCACGCTTCTCGTCGGGAAGCGAGCTGATCGGGACGGTGATGGCTTTCATGTCGAGGAGAGCGATCAATGCAGCAACCGCATCGGTATTATAGTCTGCTTCTAATGCGACTACGCTGCCAGGACGGATCCCAATGCTTTGAAGTCGCGTTTTCCAGTTTTGCCACTCCTGATTGAGTTCGTCGTAGGTCACTCTACCATTCGAGCTAATGATGGCAGGAGTATTTCCAAGGTTGGCAAGTGAGGTATGCAGCCTGGATGATTCCACTGAGTGTTTCCCTTCTTGAATTCAAATTGGGACGTCAACGAATCAGTGTTCCAACGTCGACGTTGGCACCAACGTTGTCGTTGTAGACTCCCTCTGTCAACCCCGACCGGTCGGTTCGTAACCTAATTGTTACGGACGATTGCTGTAATGATGAAGGACTATAGATGGGCGTACAGAGTCGCGCGATTCCACCGAGCAGCGAGCGTGCCGGTGTAGGGGTCTACATAGAGAACTCCTGTATGTATGAGATGTTTTCAGAAGATATGCCTATCGTCGTGCGGCCGGCTTGCTCTGTTACCTTCCCCGCGAGAACGTTTCTAGACCAGCTTGACGGTGGTGACCTTTTGTTCGACGCTTGGTGCTGTTTCGCAGTTATTGCAGATCGTAGAAATGCGTTAAAGCCGCCGGAGTGCGCACTTGTTGTTGAAGCATCATCACGCCGTATAGCAGAGTTTTCTACTGGGCGCTACTGTGCTCGGCAAGCACTTGAGCGCTTTGGTTGCTCAGATGGAGTTGTTCTTGCCGACAAGTACGGTGCACCGATTTGGCCAGCTGGCTACATAGGCAGCATTTCGCACTGCTCCAATCTGGCGGTTGCGGTAGTTGCAAATTGGTCGGCGGACATCTTTTTTGGAGTTGACATTGAAGATGCTGCGAATATTGAAGACGGGGTGATGGCGATGGTTTCATCGCCAGATGAACTTGAGAAACTGCTTCTCCTCCCTTGCGATGACCTTCCGGTCTCTTGGAGAACGGTGTTGTTTAGTGCGAAGGAGAGCGCTTTTAAAGCTATTTTCAGTGCAACAGGAAGTGCGGCTGCGCCTCGGGATATATCGGTGACTATCGACGTTGATGGGATATTTAATGTCACCTGGAACGCTGGCGATACGGCAGGTTCGGCTCCGTTGCTACTTACAGGTCGGTGGATGATATGGAAGCGGGCCGTATTTACTATGGCTTGGATTCAAGTGTAGGATATATCTAATCATCGGTTCTACTTCATTTGCCCTTCAGTGTTTGGATTAGCCGGCGGTTCTTGCAGTCTGTTCTGTACGTATGAGCAATGATCCTGACTTGGTGCCACCGCCGACGAGCTGACACCAGTGAGCAAGGCGAGAGCCCCCTCCTGCAGCGACCATGCTCGAGCCATGCCTTCATCCAGCGGCCCAGGACGAACTGCGGCGCGGGTCGCCGATGGAAGCGAGCCAAAGCACTGAAGGCGGTGTGCGCGAGTTAAGGGCTGTGGATAGTGTGAACCGGCGATCGTACCGTGTGGTCAAGGCCAGCAACAGCCTTAATAACGTCAAGGGAGCAAACACGCGTGCGGACGGCTGTGACGGCATAGCGTGTGAGCATGAGTTGGATACCTAAAGACGCCAGCGTCGTCGCACTGATCGTGAGCCTGACTGCCATACTCGGCACCGTTGTCAATGCCGTGGCCGGGCTCAGCCAGTTCTCTAGGACAGCAAAAGCCT
>CALHGK010000013.1 GCA_938030095.1 uncultured Candidatus Saccharibacteria bacterium | reverse complement strand
ATTTGGACGTATTTTAACCGAGTATTTGGCTTCTTGTCAATCCGGCGGACATGAAAATAGCATACACAGTGACGGTATTACGAAAGATTTTGGCGTATGGGATTCTCCAGATGAATTAGTGAAAAATCATCATACGGTTCTGAGCATTTGTTATCTGTCTTGATTGATAAGAATGCTAATTCAGAACCTCCATGGAAGGCATTGCAACCAAATGTACATTCATGTACATTTGGTTGCTTCGAGTTTTGTTCAGAACCGCCACGGATGACGGGCGTATTAGGCAGAAACGATGTTTTGCTTTTGCAAAACTCGCACGTTAATTTACAACATGGATGTTGTAAATTGACGTAACTCGATACTGCATGGAACCACTGACCTCCTGTCAGAGCAGTGAGTTTGCGTACCGTAAACTCATGTTCAGCGGATGCCATTCATGGCATCCGCTGAACGCGGCACAGGATAGAAGCGGTATCCTTTTTATTGCGACTATGGTGCAGCAGCAGCCTTCGACGTGAGGAGAAGCGCTGCGGGATTTTTGCAGAAGCAAGAAAAAGATACAAGCGGATAGCCTGGTTTTTGCGGAAGCAAAAAGCCGCCCAAATATTGACATAACAACACAAAAAATTGAAACTAGTAAGAATAAATAGATGTGCGTTTTAGTGAAAGAGGGGCATTTCTAAAGATTAAAGTTTTAGGGGTTCCAGATAACGCCTTTTATAGACAAGGAGTATGAGGTATGTATACACCGGTTGATCCTAAGGTGGATTTTCCAAAACAGGAAGAAGCGGTTTTGCGCTTTTGGGAAGATCACGATGTTTTTAAAAAGTCTGTTGCGCAGCGTGAGGGGGCTGATGAGTATGTGTTTTTTGACGGCCCGCCCTTTGCAACGGGGCTGCCGCATTTTGGGCATTTTGTGCCGAGTACGATTAAAGATATTATTCCGCGTTATCAGACGATGAAGGGGAAAAAGGTTGAGCGGCGGTTTGGATGGGACTGTCATGGGCTGCCGGTAGAAAACTTGATCGAAAAAGAGCTGGGGCTGAACTCGAAGACCGATATTGAAAAATACGGTATTGCCAAGTTTAATGAGGCGTGCCGGGCGAGTGTGCTGCGCTATGTGAAGGAGTGGCGGCATACGATTAACCGGCTGGGGCGTTGGGTTGACTTTGATAACGATTATAAGACGATGGAATCCGCGTATATGGAGTCGATCTGGTGGGTGATGAAGCAGCTGTGGGATAAGGATCTGTTGTATGAGGGGCATTATATTTTGCCGTATTGCCCGCGCTGTTCCACGGTGCTTTCCAATCATGAGCTGAATCTCGGCGGTTATAAGGATGTACACGATCCGGCGATTACCATCCGCTTTAAGGCGCGGTATACCGTTGCCGGAACTTCTGCGGCGAAAACCTTTGCTGCGGCGCCGTTGCCGCCTGATACCTATCTTTTGGCGTGGACAACCACCCCGTGGACACTGCCGAGCAACCTGGGGCTTGCACTCGGCGCGGATATAGACTACGTGCTGGTTGCCGATGAGGGGGAGCACTATATTCTTGCCGAATCCCGCTTAGCTGCGTACTACCGCGAACCGGAAAAATGCACCGTTATATGGAAGAAAAAAGGCGCAGAGCTGCAAGGTATCTGCTATGAGCCGCTTTTCCCGTATTTTGCGAATTTGACCGTAAAAGAGGACGGCAGTTCCGATGATGCAGGACGGGGTGCGTTCCAAACGTTAATCGGCGACTTTGTTTCGACGGAAGACGGTACCGGTATTGTTCATACGGCGCCGGGCTTCGGTGAAGAGGATAGCACGCTATTTAAGGGCAGCGGAATACCGATGATCTGCCCGGTCGATGCTGAATGTAAGTTTACGGCGGAGGTTCCGGACTATCAGGGACGCTTTGTAAAAGATACTGATAAAGATATTATGGAGCGGTTGAAGGCTGAGCGGAAACTGGTGAAACGGGATCAAATCCTGCACGCCTATCCGCACTGCTGGCGCTGTTCAAGCCCGCTCATTTACCGTGCCGTGAGCAGCTGGTTTGTTTCGGTGGAAAAGGTAAAGGATGCGATGCTGCGGGCAAATAGCAAAATCAACTGGCAGCCCGCTCATATCAAAGACGGACGCTTTGGGAAATGGCTTGAAGGCGCCCGCGACTGGGCAATCAGCCGGAACCGGTACTGGGGAAACCCGCTGCCGATCTGGAAGTGTTCCGACCCCAACTGCGGGCACTCCCTCTGTGTGGGAAGTCGCGATGAACTGAAAGAATTGAGCGGTGTTTATCCCGAAGATTTGCATAAGCATTTTGTTGACAAGATTACCATACCGTGTAAGCAGTGTGGCAAAACGATGTACCGAGTCCCTGAAGTGCTGGACTGCTGGTTTGAGTCAGGTTCGATGCCGTTTGCCCAGCTGCATTATCCGTTTGAAAACCAGGCCAAGTTTGAGCAGAATTACCCGGCGGATTTCATCGTTGAGTACATTGGCCAGGTGCGGGCGTGGTTTTACTACGTGCACGCTGTCAACGCTGCCTTGGCCGAGATCGGTGCCTTTGGCGAGGCTGGCGCCCAGCACAAAAATGCCTACAGCAACGTCATCACCACCGGCGTGGTGGCGGGCAATGACGGCCGCAAGATGAGTAAATCCCTGGGTAACTTCACCGACCCGAACGAGCTGATGGATAAGTTTAGTGCGGATAGTTTGCGCTTCTTGCTGCTGAGTAGCCCGCTGCTCAATGGCGAGGACTTCGCGCTGCACGATAAGGATGTGGGCGATGTGGCGAGGAAGCTGGCGATGATTTGGAATATGTATGATTTCTTCACCATGTACGCAGAAGTTGATGGTTGGGAGTTTGACGGCATGCTGGTGGATCCGCTGAGTGGCAAGCCGGTTTGTACGTCCCTATCATCCACCGAAACGGCTTCCGCACACCGGGAATCTCGCTCATCAACTGCAGGTGATACTGCGGAACTCGCTGCGCTCAAACAGTCCTCGTATCTGCCTGATGTTGATAACCTCAATTCTCGGGCGCGTACAGATGTTTCGGACGATGAAGCGACGATCGGCACCGTGACCAACCCCCTCGATATCTGGATTATTAGCCGCCTTCATGAGCTGGTGGTGGAGGTTGAGCGGCAGATGGATGCCTACAATATCCCTGATGCGCTCAGCCCAATTTTGCCATTCCTGGATGACGCCAGCAACTGGTACGTCCGTCGCAGCCGCCGCCGCTTCTGGAGATCATCAAAAGGGGCCGCGGGCGCTGAAGATGATGGCGACAAGAGCGATGCCTACCGCACCCTGCACTATGTGCTGGTGCGCCTGAGTTACCTGCTGGCGCCGTTTACGCCGTTTTTGGCCGAGGAGCTGTATCATAACCTGACCGGTGATGATGAGTCGATCCACCTGAAAGATTGGCTGCCAGCTGGCGCGGTGGATGAGCAGGTGCTGGCTGATATGGCCCGCACGCGTGAGCTGATCAACACCGGCCTGAGCCTACGCATGAAGAAGGATGAGCACCAGGAGTCGATCAAGGTGCGCCAGCCGCTGCAGCGCGCGGCCTATGCGGGTGCAAAGCTGGCTGAGTACTACGAGCAGATCATGGCCGAGGAGCTGAATGTGAAGGAGATCCGCTGGATTGAGCACTTGGATGAGTACTTAACGGATCGTGACGCAGCCGAGGGTGCGATTAAGCCAGAGAGCTGGGTCGAAATAGATAAGACGATCACCCCTGAGCTCAAGCGCGAAGGCCTGATGCGTGAGGTCATCCGCCACGTCCAAAGCGCGCGCAAAAAAGCGGACTTGCAGGTGGATGACCGGATTGTGCTACACCTCGCGGTCAGTAGTGATGATGAGCCATCTGCGCAGCTGCGCCAAGCCCTAGCCGATCACGCCGACACCATCGCCAGCGAAACCCTCGCTACAGTGGCGGCAGAACACCCGGCCGATGCGCTCTACCACACAACGGCTATGGTGGGCGGTGCTGAGCTGCAAGTGAGCTTGGCGAAAGCGTAAGCCTGCGAGAGATGCCTACCAAGCAAACGAGTGGCGCATCAGTCGTGAGGCGTCACTCGAGCTTGGTAGCTGGGCAAGATTTGAGTTTCTATAGCCATACTCACTCCTTGTGCCAGCCCAGCATACCCACCGAGCAAGAAAACATTGAGAGGCTAGCCGCAAAACAAGTAGAAGCGCTCGTTTTATCAACATATTACGCAGTCAATGTGTGAGGCTGGCTACCAGTAGGGAGTATTAAAAGCCAGCCCCTCGCTCGATCGCTTCCTCTCACCCATGTTTTTCTCCAAAAGATTAAAAAAATACAGAGCGGCAATCACTGCAATAAGGCTATAAGCCGACGAAATAATTGACGATCATGACGAAACTACCCACCACACCTACCCCCTCACTACGCCAACGTCTGGCGGGGTTGTGGCTAGTGGTGCGGATTATTTGGCGGGAGGCACCGCTGACGATCGTCGTCCAAGCAGTGGGAGCAGTGTTGTCGGCGGTGCTGCCACTGGCCACGGCCTACTACGCCGCTCTTACCACAACGGCTTTGGCCGAGGCATATGCAACGGGTGGGCAGCCGCAGCAGCTCCTTACCTATGTGGTGACGACTGTAGTGCTGGGTGTGGTGGCGAGTGTATGGTCGGTGGTGCAGGGGTATCATGATCAAGTGTCGCGCTACCGCATCGAGGCGGCCATGAGCGACCATATGTATGCCCGCCTCCACGCGCTGGATTTTTGGCGCTACGACGACCCTGCGACCATTGATATGTTTGATAAAGCGCAGCGCTTCGTCCAGTCATTTTCGTACCTCTTTACCCAACTGGTGCGAATGCTGACGGCGCTGGTGTCGCTGGCAACAAGCCTGTGGATGATGGTGATGGTGAGCTGGTGGCTGGGGCTACTCGTGCTCGTGGCGCTTGTGCCAAGTAGTGTGGTACAGGTACGGCTGTCGCGTTTGCAGGCTGGCCACTGGCGCGATCAGGTGGGTACGCGGCGGCGCATGGCGTGGATCGAGCATATCCTCAGCCGGCCGAACTTCATTGCCGAGCTGCGTCTCTATGGAGTGATTCGCCATCTGCTTGGTGAGCGTGCAGCGCTGCGAGATAAAGATCGGCTGCGGGTGCTTGGCTACGAGCGCCGCTTTATGGGGCAGCGCCTGGGCGGAGAGATTATCCAGGCGGCAGCGGAGGTAGTGGCGCTTGCGTGGGTGGTGCTGGAGATCGTGGCACACCGCCAGCCAATTGGGCAATTTGTGCTGGTGCAGCAAATGGTAGGGCGAGTGATGAGCGGAATGGATAGCATTATCAGTACATATAATATGATTGACGAAGACCTCGCCACCATGACAGACTACCAGCAGTTTATGGCGCTGCCTACCATGAGCCAGGCAGCCACCATTGATGAGGTAACGCTGCGCGATGCGATCGCGGTGCAGCAAGTGTCATTTTGCTATCCAGGCACGCAGACGGCGGTGCTGCGTGATATTTCTTTCACTATTCGCCGTGGTCAGCACATTGCCATCGTGGGCGAAAATGGCGCTGGCAAGAGCACGCTCGCTCGGTTGCTTACTGGTCTGTACCAGCCTACCAAGGGCAGTATTACCATTGATGGGCACGACCTCCGTCATATCAACCCAGCAGCCTGGCATCGGCAATTGGCCGTATTGGGGCAGGAGTTCATCCGCTATGACTTCGCTACGGCGCACGAGAATGTCTGGTATGGCGATGTCTCGCAGCCAGTGGATGCAGCGCGCCGCGATGCTGCACTGCGCCAGGCCGAGGCAGCCGATTTTGTCCGCAAGCTCCCTCATGGTGGGAACAGCTATATCAGCAAATGGATGGAGGCGGATGACCACGAAACAGGGGTCGATCTATCCGGTGGGCAGTGGCAGCGCCTGGCCTTGGCGCGCAACTTGTATCGCAATGCGCCCATCATCATCCTCGACGAACCCACCAGCGCTATCGACGCCGCTGCCGAAGCACGCATCTTTCGCCATCTCTTTGCTCAGCAGGGCAAGACCATCATCACCATCAGCCACCGCTATAGTACCGTCAAGAAGGCGGACGCCATCTACGTCATCGCCCATGGTCGCCTCGTCGAGCACGGCACTGCCACCGCACTCATGGCGCAGCGCGGTGCATTCTACGAGATGTTCAAAGAACAGATATAGTTTGGTATAATAGGGGCATGGCGCGTTGGCGGAGCGGTTACGCAGAGGTCTGCAAAACCTTTTAGACGAGTTCGACTCTCGTACGTGCCTCCACAATTGTTGATGAATAGCTCTCTCGATAGAGCTATTTTTGCTCTAGCAATTCTTTTAGTTCAGGGAAGGTTGGCTGGAAGAAATGGTTGCGATCCTCAAAAATATGCACCATAGCGGTCGGTAAGTCTCGCTGAAATTTAGCAAGTTCGGTGAATGGCACGATTGGGTCGTCTTGGCTGTGGAATAGGTGAATTTCTTTGGCGGACTTTTCGAGCCCAGCAGCGCTTGTCACTCGAAAGCTACCGAGGTCTTCAGTCGATTCGTCGTCATAGCACGGCGAAACTAGCACGAGCCGCCGGACTGGCGTGCTAAGTGGTGATTCATGCAAATATTTTGCCAAAAACATTGCACCCAAGCTATAGCCAACCAGCTGAACGTCATCGCCAAGCAGGGGTAGTAGCTTTTCAAAATATATGCTCCACTCAGCGTAGTGAGCGTTTTGCTTATTAGGGAAATCTGGCAGCAAAACATCAGCGCCGACGATTTCTTGTGCCAGCCAGTCACGCCATTTTTGCGCCCACAGTAGCCGTTCGTACTGCAGCTGGCTATTCTTGAGATTATTCAAGTAATTTTCGTAGCTATTAAAGCTTGATCCGCCATGAATATGTACAATTTGCTTCATAAACATAGTATAATACAAGCAGCACATGGCTGCTATGCCAAAGTGCGGCTGCACGCGCGAGTGGCGGAACTGGTAGACGCGAGGGACTTAAAATCCCTTGGCCAAAAGCCGTGCGGGTTCGATTCCCGCCTTGCGCACCAGGCGTGATATAACAGAGAAAACCACTCGGGGAGAGTGGTTTTTTCGTGTGCATAGCCAGAAGGGTAGTGTGTGGTAGCGGTCGTAGTAGCTATGAGCCCAAGATTTATTGTAGAATTACCCCAACCGCTGGCGAAAGCTACACAATTTGCTATAATAAAGCTATAACCAAAAAGGAGAAACGACACTATGACAATAGCATTAATCGTTTTGCTCGGCGTGATTGGCCTGCTCGTTCTGTTTGGCATCTTCATGTGGGCAACGTACAACAGCTTGGTCAAGCTGAAGATCCGCGTGGACGAAGCTTGGAGCGACATCACCGTCCAGCTCAAGCGCCGAACAGACCTCATCCCGAACTTAGTCGGTACGGTAAAGGGCTATGCAGCGCACGAGAAGGAGGTCTTCGAGAACGTGGCTGAGGCTCGCAGCGCCATCATGAATGCCCAAGGCGTGCAAGAGACAGCTGCGGCAGAGAATATGATCGAGGGCGCTCTGAAGAGTTTGTTTGCCGTAGCAGAGGCCTACCCAGAGCTCAAAGCCAACCAAAACTTCATCCAGCTGCAGCAAGAGCTAGTGGACACTGAGGACAAGATTCAGGCAGCGCGCCGCTTCTACAACGGTGGTGTGCGCGACCTCAACACCCGCATTGCTATGTTCCCCGCCAATATCGTGGCTGGCATGCTGGGCTTCAAAGCTCGTGAGTTCTTCGAGGTGGAAGACCGCGCCAGCGTCGAAAACCCAGTGCAAGTGCAATTCTAGGCATCACGCGCGTTATAGCGAAACCGCTCTCGATGGAGGGCGGTTTTTTCATTGTTTTGCAACAGTATAAGGGTGATAATACCAGGTTATATGTCATTCTTGGAGTGAGGGATGTTTGAGAAGGTTTGTGGCTACAGTAAGCGGCTTATCGCTTGGCTGGGGCGTTTTATCTAGAAGGTAGGGGATTTGAGTAATAAAAATAATTGCAATGATTAGGGTGTTAGAGCACTGCCAATGGGCAAGAGCACCGCAAGAAGCGAACATGACAAGCAGAGCAAGAGAGGGTAGATACCCTTCTAGGGTGGATGTCATGTTCGGTGAGATGGAACTCTACATGAAAGAGTGGATGATCCATCCAAGGAAGAGGGGCATGAGGATCGCCGAGCTTCTTACCAAGTGACGCTCTAATGTCGCAGATGTATACTCACTCGGTATACCTCCTCGTAAAAAGTTAATCAGAAGCATAATACCATATGCTTGCACTGCATTAACCTCTGGAAGATTGAAAGTAGATGCAACGAACCATCTCCATAGCAGAGTAAATGTAATTACTCCGATGACAATATTAGCAATGCCGATAATGATACCGACAATGTGTTTTATTGTGCTCTCTTTCTCTCTTGTTACACCAATAATAACATCGATGTCACTCATGACACTTCTCTCTCCCCACCCAAGCGGACGCTTGTGTAGAATAACACTGGTCGACGCTCGGATGCGGCGACTCAAGGTGGGGTGCTGGGGCGCGGCTATGGTAGCCATGCCTGGGCAGCCCACCTTGAGCGGTATGCTCTGCTTGTCAAACAACACTTTTGGACAAAAATGCGAACATGTGTCAACAAAAGCTGATATATATATCAATATATGAAAGGCTAGTCAAGTTGGTGCGACGTAGGCCCAAAACCTCACCAATAGTCAGCGCACTATACACACCGAACAAGAAAATATATGGAGGCCAGCACTTACGTACGCGGAGGAGCTCTGTGTGGTATCTGGCCGGAACATTTTTGGTTCGGTGTGTATAGTGCGCTGGGCTTGAATTGATCGCTAATCGATTGCCCCGCTCCATTGGAAGCAGTGGTGGGGTGCGAGCGAACGTGGAAAGAGCGGATCTTAGGGATTAACGTGAGTGCCTGCAAAACCACCATTATCTGCTACAATATATCTATGTACAGAGCAATTGCACACAACAAACGTAATACAGTTATTTTGATGATCGTCTTCGTTGCGATGGTGGCGGTGATTGGCCTGGCGGCGCAGTTGATTATGAATAGCCGCGGCATGCAGGGCAACCTGACGATCTTTTGGGGGACGTTTATTGGGGCGCTGATCTATGCATTGGTGCAGTACTTCATTGCTTCTAAGCTTGCTATGAGTATGACTGGTGCGGTGGAGATTCGCAAGGCAGATAATCCCCGTTTGTGGCGCATCGTTGAGAACCTTGCCATCACCGTGGGGCTACCGATGCCGCAGGTGTATATTATCGACGACCCAGCGCCCAACGCCTTTGCCACTGGTCGCGACCCCAAGCATGCCATTGTGGGCGTGACGACTGGCCTGCTGGAGATTATGGATGACCGCGAGCTCACCGCTGTGCTGGCCCACGAGATGGGGCACGTCCAAAACTACGATATTCGAGTGAGTATGATTACCTTTGGCCTGGTGAGTGCGATTGGCCTTGTGTCGGACATTGCGCTGCGCATGCTGTGGTTCCGCGATAATGATAACCGCGAGACCAATCCGGTGCTACTGGTGCTTGGCATTGTGGCTATTATCCTTGCACCCATCGTGGCAGCCATTATGCAAATGGCAGTGAGTCGCCAGCGCGAGTACCTAGCTGATGCAACTGGCGCGCTCACCACCCGCGACCCAGCTGGCCTGGCGAGCGCACTGGGCAAGCTGCAAATGTACACTCGCCCAATGGAGAAGCAGGTGAGCTCAAGTGCTAATATGTTTATGGTGAACCCGCTCAAGCCGGGGTTCTTTAGCCGGTTGTTTAGCACCCACCCGCCGCTCGAAGATCGCATCAAGCGCCTCAACGAAGATATGAATAAATGGTAGGGTGGTGCCTGTGGCAAAAAAAACAAAGTCAACTCGCCGCTCATCATCACGCACCGCTCCCGCAGCGCACGTGAGCAAGCATGGTTCAAAAACAGAGGTAAAACACCCTAACGTTGCAAAAAAGGCAACACCATCCTCTCGTGGCACTGCTCCCGCAAAGGCTCGCTCGCCGCATGCGGATGATGCTCCATCGACGCTGCCCAGCTGGCGCACCAACCTCCATTGGCGCACCTGGCGGGCTTGTGGTGGCAGGGTAGTGGCGAGTAGCCGCCAATGGTTGCATAATTTACAACAGCGACGACCACATCGGAGCTTCCATCGCACCCGCCGGCGCGACTATGCGCGGTCGCTGCAATTGCCAGGCTATATCGCTTTCACTGCGCAAGTGATGCGGATGGTGCGGGCGCACTGGCGGACGTTGTGCCTCTTAGCAGTGTTTTATGCCGTGCTGCTCTTGGCGCTGGGGGCAATTACCAACCAAGCAATGTACGACCGCCTGCAGAGTATGCTGGCAGAGTCGGGCAAAGATATTCTCACTGGTGCCTGGGGCAAGCTAGGCGAGGCAGGGCTCCTCATGGTGACGGCCTTTGGCACGGGTAGTGGCAACCTCAGCGCTGACCAGCAGCTCTATGTGGTGCTGGGCTTTTTGCTGGTGTGGCTCACCACAGTGTGGCTACTGCGCGAGTACAAGGCAGGGCGAGCGCCACGCTTGCGCGATGGGCTGTATAATGCCTGTGCACCACTAGTCGCCACGCTAATGATTGTCCTCGTCTTCCTCGTGCAGCTCATTCCGCTGGGGGCGATGGCGCTGGTGTATATCGGTCTGTCGAGTAATGGAGTGATTAGCGAAGGGTTTGGCTCGATGCTCTTCTATGTGCTGCTGGCCACTGTGGCGGTGCTAACGCTCTATTGGGGCACGAGCACCTTCATTGCGCTTGTGGTGGTGACGCTGCCTGGTATGTACCCTATGCGGGCGCTGGCAGCAGCAGGTGACTTAGTGGTAGGGCGGCGGTTGCGGGTTTTGTACCGGCTGCTGTGGCTATTTGGCAGTGTGGCAGTGCTGTGGTGCGTGGTGATGATCCCCGCCATTCTCCTTGATGCCTGGCTCAAGCACCTCTGGCAGTGGTACGCTTCCGTGCCGACGATGCCCGTCCTAGCGGGCTTCATCAGCTCGGTGACGGTGGTATGGTGCGCGGCGTATATCTACCTCCTCTATCGCAAGATCGTTGATGATACGGCAGCGCCAGCGTAGGACGCACAGCTCTCAAAATAGCATCGCTCGAGGTTTGGTTTTTTTGGGTGAGAATATAGGTGATTGATGAAGGGCTTCGTTTATACGCGTCTGGTGACGAAAGCAAGAATTTTTTAGCTAATATTCATTAACACAATGCTCAGACTTAACGGCAGAACAGGTGTGTGGTTAGATAATTATTTTGCTGAAGAAAATAGTATGAATGTGAATCGTAAGGGTATTTGCTTTCCTGATACTAGCTCACCCTCCTCATCACTTCATCCGATGGAGTGTGAGAATCTGTCATTGTGCTGACAGATTCTCAGCCC
>CALHGK010000012.1 GCA_938030095.1 uncultured Candidatus Saccharibacteria bacterium | reverse complement strand
AAACAGGACAAAACTGTGAGCCGCGCCGCTGGTCGCAATAACATCACCAGCAAGGTATAATAAATCCATGAGCCAGCTATCTATAAAAAACAAGTTCATTAGCACTGTTCGTGCCTATCCCCTAGCGTCATTTTTTATTCTCGCATATCTTGGGTCGTGGATTGGGTGGAGTCCGTGGTGGTTGTCGCAGACAGGTGTCGGGTTGCTACCGTATGAGCTGCCACATTCTGCGGTTGCCGGCATCAATCAGCTCGGGCTTATTGCGGGGCCGCTGGTTGCAGTGTTTGTTGTTACTCGCATTGCGAGTGGACGCAAAGAAGTAAGGCAACTACAAAAGAGCTTTACGCAGTGGCGAGCGCACCCACTGGCATATATTCTCGCATTCGTGGCAATTCCTCTCGCGATTTGTGCGGCGTATTTCCTCTTTGGTGGTGTTGGGATTTCGTCCGACATATCGCCTGCGATTATCACGACACTGCTCGTCACATTTGTTACATATCTTGCTGGCGGTCCGCTACAAGAAGAGGGTGGCTGGCGAGGTTTTGCTCTTCATCGTTTGCAGCAGAGGTATCACCCGCTAGTTGCGGCGGTTATTTTGGGTATCGTGCACTGTCTATGGCATATACCATTATTCTTTACCTCCGAATGGGACACGGCACGCAGCGGTGTTTCGCAGTTATGGGCGTACCTTGTACTAGTGGTGAGTATGTCGGTCGTAATGTCATGGCTCGTCAACAAGGCGCGCGGCAGTGTGTTTCTTGCCATACTCGCGCACAATAGCGTCAACTGGTCGCTCTTTGTTGTTGCGACGCTCAGCGGCGTTGCTGTCGCCAACAACTGGCCTGCTGCACTCGGTCTGACAGTGCTAGCAGTCGTGGCGATTGTTGCAACACGTGGGCGACTTGCTTTTGAACAGAGCAATAAGTAATAGCTACGCTCGCCCCTCGCTGTCGAGGTCGATATAACCTTTAATCGGACGATCTTTCATGATTGTCGGGCGCGCGCCCTTTCGTTTCAGTGCGTCCTCGTATGCGTCCGCACCGACACGCACCATGATATTGTCTGCTTTGCTACCACCAACGCAAACGCACATTTTGTTGTTGACCATAAAGGCAATACCACCATACATCTTGATTTCGTGCGTGTCGGGCAAATGTGTGAGGTCTAGCCGCACTTGGTCAGCGACGGCTTCATTATACATCAGCCCGATCACCAGTGCCATACCGATGAATACGCCGAACGCACTCGCAGTAATGGCGATAGCCGTCTCAGAGTTCTTTCTGGCTTTCTTTTGATATAATGAAACTATGGAAAAGAAAAGGGTAACGCCAGAGGAAAGAAAAACGCCTATTGGTAGGGTTGGATACCTTATCGTAAACTCAACAGACAGTAAAGAATCGGCAAAGTTCTGGAGCGCCGTAACCGGCAGAGAGCTGGGTGATGTCTCACCGCCATACGTTGATC
>CALHGK010000011.1 GCA_938030095.1 uncultured Candidatus Saccharibacteria bacterium | reverse complement strand
GAGTGTGAAAACAGATTGCAATAATCTGTTTTCAGCCCAGCGCAAGAGGTCGATACTTGGGAGGTATCGACCCTTATAGTGTTCCTGAGGAGGGAGTGTGAGGAGAGTGAACGCGAAAATGCTACATGATTTATGCTTAGCGATATTTGCACCCACCCCCACTCTCGTTATACAATAGACGGTAAGTGCTGACGGGGCCTCACCAGCCTCCCGAGCTTCGTGGGCTGTCGTGATGTGCGAGAACGTTGCGTCATGAGTGCTTGGCGGTTAGCGCCAAGAAGTCCGGTGGAACCGCCGTTTGTGTGCAAGCGGCCCGAGACATGCGAAATTGGTCGGATGGAGTATCCGTGCCAGGGCGCATGTTTTTTATTTTTATCAACATAATTTATATCCAAGGAGGAGCGAGTCGGCTTCTGGCTGCCAGCGCGCAGCAGAGAAGGTGATGAGCAAACAAAGCAATGAATAACGAGCAGCAAGCAATGCGCCATAGCTTAGCGCACATCATGGCGCAAGCCGTCCAGCATTTGTGGCCACAGGCGAAGTTTGGCGTGGGGCCAGCCATCGAGCAGGGGTTTTATTATGATATTGACCTTGGTGATGTGACGATATCTGAGGCGGACTTTGGCAAAATCGAGAAGGAGATGCGGCGCATCATTGCGCGCGATCTGCCTTTTACGCACCAAGATGTGCCGGTAGATGAGGCGATTGCTTGGGCGAAGGAGACAGATCAGCCATACAAGATCGAGCTACTCAATGACCTGAAGCGCTCGGGGACGACCATTGCCAAAGAATTGGCTGGAGAGGCCCTTGGTAGCGCCGCAGAAGGCGAGAGCAAGGTAGAGACGGTATCACTCTACTCTCAGGGGGATTACACCGATCTATGCCGTGGTGGGCATGTGGAGAGCACGGGCAAGGTGGGGGCCTTCAAGTTGCTGCGTGTGGCTGGTGCGTACTGGCGAGGCGACGAGACCCGGCCGCAGATGCAGCGGCTCTATGGCGTGGCCTTTGCAACACAAGCGGAGCTTGATAGTTACCTACAGATGCGCGAAGAAGCCAAAAAGCGCGACCACCGCAAGCTTGGCAAAGAACTCGACCTCTACACAATGTCGCCACTGGTGGGGGTGGGCTTACCACTCTTTACACCGCGTGGCACGATCTTGCGCGACAAAGCAGCCCAGCTCTCTAACCAGCTGCGTGAGAAATACGGCTTTGCCAAAGTCTGGACGCCGCACATTACCAAGAAAGATCTGTATGAGACGAGCGGGCACTGGGCGAAGTTTGGCGACGAGCTCTTTCTCGTGACGAGCCAAGAGACGAGCGACAAGATGGCCCTCAAGCCGATGAACTGCCCACACCACACGCAGATTTTTGCCAGCCAACCACGGAGCTACCGTGATATGCCGGTGCGCTACCTCGAGACAACGACCGACTACCGCGACGAAAAAACTGGCGAGCTGGGCGGCCTGAGCCGGGTGCGCTCGCTGACGCAGGATGATAGCCATGTGTTTTGCCGGCCGGATCAGATCGAGCAGGAGATGAGTAATTTGTTGGCCTGTGCCGAGGAGCTGTACCACATTGTGGGGATGAAGCTGCGTGTCCGCCTGAGCTATCGCGATGAGGGCGAGGGCTACCTTGGGGCACCAGAATTGTGGCAATCGGCCCAGGCTCAGCTCAAGGCAGCTGTGATGGCTAAGCAACTGGACTATTTCGAGCAGGAGGGCGAGGCGGCCTTTTATGGGCCAAAGATCGACTTCATGGCGACGGATGCGATTGGCCGCGAGCACCAGGTAGCGACGGTGCAGCTCGACTTCGTCCAGCCCGAGCGCTTTGGCCTCGAATATACCGATGAAGCGGGTGAGATGGCTCGGCCCGTGATGATCCACAGCGCGCTGCTGGGCTCGATCGAGCGCTTCCTGAGCGTCTTTATCGAGCACACCGCGGGGTGGTTCCCCCTCTGGATTGCGCCCGAGCAAGTCCGTATTCTCACTATTAACAACACCGTAGAAGACTATGTTGATGAAATCACATCGGTGCTCAAAACAGTGGTACTGATGCGTCCTATAAAATACAACGAGGTAAGATATACAACAGATATGCGCAATGAATCGCTTGGCAAAAAGATCCGCGAAGCTACTGTTGTAAAAATTCCGGTGCAGATTATCGTTGGCCCACGCGACAAAGCTAATCGCCAGGTAAGTGTGCGCACCCAGCAGGGCGAGACGACGGTGCCACTGGATGAGCTCGCGGCGTACCTAGAGGGGCTCAGCTAATGCGCCGCCTGCGCATTGCTGTGGATGTCGACGACGTGCTGGCGGAGAATGCCGCTGGCATCGTCGCCTTTAGCAACCAGCGCTGGGGGACGAACCTGACGGTCGATGATTATGATGAGCATTGGGCCAAGATGTGGCAGGTGGATAATGCCGAGGTGGAGCGTCGCACTGCCGAGATTGTGAGCACGAGCCTAAGCGCGGGCTATGGGCACATTGGCGGCGCGCTGGAGGTGCTAGAGCATTTGGCACAACACCATCATCTGATGATTGCAACGTCACGCTGCCTACAAGTAAAGGGTGATACAATAGCTTGGATCGACGAGCATTTTCCAGGTATCTTTGCGAGCACGGCAGTTTATTTCTCGGGTATTTGGGATGAGTTAACTAATGATTCGCACCGTGCCACGAAGGCAGAGTTGATGACGCAGATCAACGCCGATGTGCTGATAGACGACCAGCTCAAGCACTGCCAAGCGGTAGCAGCGCATGGCCGCAACGCGCTGCTCTTTGGCGATTATGCCTGGAACCAAGCCGCAACGCTGCCAGCTGGGGTGGTGCGCTGCGCAAATTGGTACGAAGTGGAGGCGGCAATTGAGCGACTTGCCAGTGATGACCCTGCGTGATGCCGTCTATGAGCTGATGGCACAGCTGCCCGATGACAAGGTAACGACCTATGGCGACCTGGCGGCTTTTGCTGGCCACCCATACGCCGCACGGCGAGTGGGGGAGATTGCCCATGGTGGGCCAGAGGAGCTGCCCTGGCATAGACTTGTAAATTGCAAGGGAGGCCTCGCGGCCGGCTTTCCGGGTGGGCAGGCGGTGCAGCGGCAATTACTCGAGCACGATGGGATCCAGTGTGATGACTCGTACCGTGTAGTCGATTTTGCGCAGCGTCGCTGGCGGCCACATGCCACGCCGCATAATAATCTGAAAGGTGGCTCGCATGCCCACAAAAAATAACACACCGCCTCTCGCGCCCACTACTCTGCCGCTCATTGCCATTGTTGGGCCGACTGCCAGTGGCAAGACCAGCCTGGCGATTCGCCTTGCCAGGCAGTACGGCGGTGAGATTATTTGCGCCGATTCGCGCACTATCTACAAGGGTATGGATATTGGCACTGCCAAGCCCTCGCCGCACGAGCAAGCCCTCGTGTCACACTGGGGGCTGGACTTAGTAGAGCCGGGCCAGCGCTACACAGTCGTGGATTTTCAGCGTTATGCTAATCGGCAGATTGCAGCGATTCGCCAGCGCGGGCGCATCCCGTTTCTCGTCGGCGGGACGGGCTTGTATATCGATGCAGTGTTGTATAAATTTCAATTTCCAACGGTGAACAAAAAGCTTATGCAGCAGTTACAGGGCTATTCTATAGAAACTTTGCACGAACATTGTCGAGTATACAACATAGAACTGCCCAATAATAAATACAACAAAAGGCATGTCATTAATACAATAGTGCGAAAAGGACAACAGTTACAGAGGTCAGCGCATGTTGATAAAAATACCTATGTTGTGGGTATTGCAACACCACGTGATGTGCTGCGCAGGCGCATTACTGAGCGGACAGAGCAGCTTTTTGCCCAGGGTGTTGTGCAAGAAGCGACGGAATTAGCTGCCCACTATGGGTGGGACAGTGAAGCAATGACAGGGAATATCTACCCAATTGTACATAAATTACAACAGGGCGAGTATACGCTTGAGCAAGCCAAAGCGGCATTTTGCACAGCAGACTGGCACCTGGCCAAGCGGCAAATGACCTGGCTGCGGCGCAACCCCGACATCGTATGGCATAGCCTGGAGGATGCTGAGACGTACCTTGGTGAGGTGCTCGCGCAAGCGCGCCAGATGTGATACCATAAATCTAGTTGGTGACCGTATGATAGATGCACTGTTTGGATCAAAAACTCGTGTGAAGTTGCTCCACCTTTTCTTGAATAATCCAGGAAAGGCATTTTATGTGCGCGAGATTACGCGGCTGATTAATGAGCAAATTAATTCGGTGCGCCGCGAGCTGCTCAATATGCTGGAGGTGGGGATTATTACGAGCGACAGCGTGGATAACAAATTGTACTACGAAGTAAACCAGCAGTACGAATATTATCCACCACTGCGCGTTATCTTTGCCGACCAAAAAATTGCTCCAGCCAAGAACAAGTCGGGCTACCGGCCGGCTTGGCAAGATGCGATTATGCAGCTGCCGCGCCTGCGTGTGGCGATTGCGGCGGGGGCCCTAGTGAAGGGCTCGGCCAGTACGATCGACCTGCTGCTGGTGGGTAACCTCTCAGCCACCAAGGTGCGCAGCGTGGTGGCGGTTATCGAGCGGCAGGAGGGGCGCGAGCTAACGTATAGCATTCTGAGCTACGACGAGTTCTATTACCGGCTGAGTGTGCGCGACCGCTTCATCACCACCATCCTGACCAACAAGCATACCGTACTGGTAGACGTTGATAATATATTAAAAGAAGACGAAGGAGAGAATCATGCTTGATATCGAATACAAAGGCGGCAACACAGTCATCGTTGCGACGAAAAAAACCACGCTGGCGGTCGACCCCAAACTATCGTTGCTCGGCCTGAAGGACGCCAAGACGAAGGACGCAGTAGAGCTTGCGACCGAAGAGCGCTTTGCGGTAAATAGCCCCGAGGCGCGCCTTATCATCAATCAGCCTGGCGAGTATGAGGTGGGCGACTATACCATCCGCGGCATTGCAGCCACGCGCCACATCGACACGCCAGAGAGCGAGCAGCTCTCGACGGTGTATCGCATTGAGTGTGGCGATATTCGCATTGCGGTGATTGGTAATATCGCGCCAGAGCTTACTGACGCTCAGCTCGAGGCACTGGGGGTGATCGACATTGTCATTATTCCAGTGGGTGGCTATGGCTACACGCTGGATGCGACAAGTGCTGCCGCCATTATTCGCAAGATCGAGCCACGAGTGGTGGTGCCCGTCCACTATGCTGATAGTGCGTTGCAGTACGAAGTGCCGCAAGACACAGTGGAGGTCTTTGAGAAGGAGCTTGGTGCGCCAGTCGAACAAAAACCTAAGCTCAAGATCAAAACAGCGAGTAACCTGCCCGAAGTGCTGACGGTGTTTGAGCTGGCTCGAAGCTAGGATTCATATACCCCAAGCGCAACCAGCCTCGTGGAGAGGCTGGTTTTTTGTGATACATCTTCACTCCGTTTTTTCTCCTCACTGTTTTATCTGGTGGGGTATGAATATTAGTTGTAGCCAGCACGAGTGTTGGTGGATCGATGGGCAAGATGGGGCCAGTCCCTATAGGTTTCTCAAGGAATGAGTGCAAGACAGTGATGAGGATTTGTGAGATTTATAGTGAAATCATTGTCATAATGTGGTCGATTTGACACAGCACACTAAATTCGATACACTTCGAAATATCACTATTATTTCGATTTATATCGAAGAAAGGAACGGTCTTATGGAACAACGATCAACCACGCCGTGGGGTAAGATTGCGGTGCTAGCGCTGGGAGCCTTCGTGATTGGGGCGGATGGCTTCATGCTGGCAGCGGTATTGCCACAGGTGGCGCAGCAGCTGGGGGTGTCGCTGGGGCAGACCGGCCTCTTGGTAACGGTGTTTGCGTGGGTGTATGCACTGGCAGCACCACTGTGTGGCATGCTGACGGGGCGGCGCAATCGGCGGTCGACCTTGGTGCTAGCACTAGCGATATTTGCAATTGGTAATGGAGTGGCAGCGCTCGCGTCGTCATTTGTATGGATGATGGTGGCTCGAGTGATGGCAGCCTTGGGCTCAGCCATGATGATGCCAACGGCGATGGCTTTGGCAACCAGCCTTGCCCCGGCCAAGCATCGTGGTAAGGCAATCTCCGTCGTTACAACAGGTATGACGATGGCAACGGTGCTTGCTGTGCCGCTAGGTTCGGTTGTAGGGGAGCGCTATGGCTACCACGCGCTGTTTTGGGCAATGGCGGTGGCTGCAGTGCTGGTGTTGTGTGGCATCATACTGGGCATTCAGGCGCGTGAGGCGCAGCCAGCGCAGCAGGTGCCGACCGTTCGGGCATTGGTGGCGGGCTTGGCGAATCGCCAGGTTGCACTGACATTATTGGTAACGGTAGTGATATTTGTCGCTGGTACCAGCGTGATTTCGTATCTGAGTGCAGTGGTGCAGCAGGCGGGTCTGCACGAATACTTTAGCTGGATTTTGCTCATCTTTGGTGTGGGCTCACTCCTGGGTGGTGTGCTAGGCGGCTGGCTGACCGATCGTTTTGCCCACATTTGGCTGGCCCGCTGGGCAATGCTTGCCTTTGCGTTGGCGCTTGCTTTGCTTGGTGTGGCGGCTGGGATGCCAGGTGCGCTTGGGCTCGTTGGTGGCAGTGTGTTATTATGGACGGCTAGTGCTTGGATTGCCACGATTGCTCAGCAATATCGCGTCATTGCGCTTGCTCCAGAACGGGCTCAGCTGAATCTTTCACTCAATTCATCCAGTATTTACATTGGTCAAGGCTTTGGTGGTATGCTGGGCGGTGTGATTATTAGTGGCCAGCCAGCTCAGGTAATTCCACTGGTGGCGGCCGGTGTGGTAGTGCTTGCCTTGGCAATGACCAGCAGGTATGAGACAATACAAAGGAAATGACATCCCAACAAAACACCCCAACTGACGCACTCGCACCAGAGCATATCTTTGCCGCTCTGTCCGATCCGCTGCGGCTGCGGATTGTCCGCCGCTTGGCTGCGGAGGGGCGGCTGGGCTGCAGCCAGATCGATCATAATCTCTCACTCTCGACTGTCTCGCACCACTGCAAAGTCCTGCGCGAAGCAGGCATTGTCACGAGCGAAGCGGTTGGCACCCAGCGTGTACTGGTGCTGCGGCCAGAGTTTGCTCGGCAGTTCGCTGGCGTGCTCGCAACGATCGCTGAGCTAGATAAAGCGAAGTAACCACCAAAATATCCCCTTACACAGGGGATATTTTTACAGGTGTCGTTTGCTCTGGGCGGCTACGCCGCAGCCTTGGCCTTTGTCTTGGCGCTAGTGAGCAGGCCTTTTTTCTTGAGGGTGCGGATCGCCTTGGTCGAGAGAACCATGGTGACCTTTTGCCCATCGACAACGAAGGTCTTTTTCTGAAGGTTTGGTTTGAAGACTCGCTTGGTGCGTCGCAACGAGAAGCTTACATTGTTGCCGAATTGCTTACCCTTGCCAGTCAGTTCACATCGTGCTGCCATATTCTTATTCCACTTATAACTTATATTATTACAATCTGTATTAGTATACGCTGCCACGGAGGCAATGTCAAGGTGGGTAGGCAATGTGGTACAATAAAGAAATGCATATTGATATCGCTCACCTCATTATCGTCCTTGTTGTTATTCTTATCTCAATGACGCTGCACGAGGCGATGCATGGCTTTGTGGCGTACTGGCTGGGCGATGATACGGCTAAGGAGCAGGGGCGCTTGACCCTCAATCCACTGCATCATATCGATCCATTCTTGACCATCCTCTTGCCGCTGAGCTTGGCATTGCTGGGCCTACCAGTGTTTGGTGGGGCCAAGCCAGTGCCGTACAACCCCGAGCGAGTACGTGGCGATGAATGGGGCGCAGCGCTGGTGGGGCTCGCTGGGCCACTGACGAACTTCGTCATTGCCTTCATCTGCTTTGGCTTATATGCGACGATCGCTGGGCCAGCAGTGCAGCCACTGCTTGCTACGGCGGTGAGTGTGAATCTTGGTTTCTTTGTCTTTAATATGCTGCCAATCCCACCGCTCGATGGTTCGCGTGTGCTGTATGCTTTGGCACCGGAGTTTGTGCGCCGCGGCATGGAGGTGGTGGAGCAGTACGGCGTGATGCTGGTCTTTGTGCTGGTATTGGTCGGTAGCTCGGCTATTGGCAATGTGATGATGGCGGCCATCAGGGGTATCTTGCAGCTTTTCTCACTAGTGTTTGGCGTGTCGCTTGGCTAGGTTAGCTAGGTGCTAAGCCTTTTGTGGTTGAAGGGCTTTGCGCGAGACTAATGGTAATAGCTTATCTGCACATATCCCAGCAGATGAGATAGAGTATCTGTCATTCGTTTGATAGCTCTATCGCTAATACAAGAGATTATAGTTAGCAAATATCAGCTTTGTATGAGGCTAAGCAGGGAAGTGCACGACTCTTGATACTGCAAACGTGACGCCACCTACCATTCTGTGGTATACTAAGAGTGTCCCAGACGAATATCGGGCGTGTATGATTTTCCTAACATCATATGATAGGGATTCCAATATTCACCGTACCCGTGGGTATGGATGAGGAAACCCACCTTGCATCATGCAGGGGAATATCAAGCGCCTGGGGTGAGTCTGGGATTTTTTGATGGTTGAAGGCTAAGAGTATCACACGGTTCCTCTCTATCACTCCCTCCGATAGAACGCTATAAGGGTCGATACTCTCCGAGTATCGACCTCTTGACGCCAGGGCTGCTAATCGGTTATTACAACCGATTAGCACACTCTATCAGACGAAGTGATGGAGAGGGCCTTGCACTGAAGATGAAGGTTTTGATACCCACGTATCATAAATCCCTTATGCTATAATAAAGAGGCAGTCTATTAGATGATCGCTTGCGACCTAGCAAGAGGAAAGTCCGGGCAGCACAGGATACGACAGTCGCTAACGGCGACCGGGGGCAACCCTAGGGAAAGTGCCACAGAAACGATACCGCTCCGCAACACCAATACTCGTGCGCAGTAGCGCTTGAGTAGCGGGGTAAGGGTGAAAGGAGTGAGGTAAGAGCTCACAGCGCTGCATGGTGACATGCCGCGGAGGTAAACCCTGTCGGCTGCAAGGAGATAGCCACGGATGAGTGATCCGCTTGTGGCTATCGCTAACCGCTCGATTTGCAGAGCAATTTGCAAACTAGATAGATGATCATCCACGACAGAACCCGGCTTATCGATAGGCTGCTTTATGGTATGATGTGTTAGCTCTCACTTTGGAGCTTTGTTATTTTCTACAACCTCCTCGCCGAACAAGAAAATATTCTAGAAGGCCAACGACTGTGGTGACGGATAAGCTCTGTGATTCATCTGGCCGGAACATTTTCGGTGCGGGAGGCTCCAGGAATGAAACAGCACAGGCTAAATGCCGTGCTCCAGCAAGTTACCACTCATCTACAAATGAATACACACCCCTGTTATGGAGGTGTGCATTCTTCACAACGTCGTATAAATTGCTACACTACTTGCGAGTGACGTGCTTCACGACAGCTGCAAAAGCCTGTGGCTCGTTGACGGCGAGCTCGGCGAGGACCTTGCGGTCGAGTGCCACACCAGCAGCCTTGATATCAGCGATCAGGCGGCCGTAGGTGGTACCATTTTGTCGGGCAGCAGCGTTGATGCGAGTGATCCACAACTGGCGCAGGTCGCGCTTGCGGTTGCGACGGTCGCGGTAGGCGTATTGCAGGGCACGGATTACCCCTTGCTTGGCAAGGCGGAAACTCCGGGTGCGATTGTGTTGCATTCCTTTGGCAGCTCGCAGCATCTTGGCGTGGCGAGCGTGGGCGGTTGTTCCTCGTTTGACGCGCATATGTTAGACTCCTAAGGCTCGTTTAGCATTTTTGGCCATACCACCAGTGATGGTAGCAGGGGTGTTGATATTGCGCTTGCGCGATTTGCTCTTCTTGGAGAGCATGTGGTTCCCGAAGGCACGCCGACGGGTCAGTTTGCCGGTACTGGTTAGCTTAATGCGCTTAGCAGTGCCCTTGTGGGTCTTGAGTTTTGGCATTACTTACTCCTTATTACGATGCTGAGGTTGCGCCCAGCCATCAGTGGTTTTTGCTCGACAATCGCTTCGTCCTCAAGGGCGGAGACAACCTGGCTAATCAGGTTGTAGCCAAGCTCACGATGTGCCATCTCGCGGCCGCGGAAGAAGATCAAAACCTTGACCTTGTGCCCCTCAGCCAGGAATTTGCGAATCTTGCGTAGCTTGATTTCAAGATCATTAGCACCAATCTTTAGACCAAAACGCATCTGCTTGAGCTCATTGGCTTTGTTGCTTCGCCTATTGCGCTGCTGCTCCTTCATCTTTTGGTACTGATATTTGCCCCAATCGATGATCTTCACAACGGGTGGGTTAGCATTGGGCGAAAACTCCACCAAGTCTACGCCAGCTTGCCGCGCCTTATCCAGGGCTGCCTGCCGGCTCATGATGCCAAGTTGTTCGCCGCTTTCGCCAATGACGCGCAACTCGCGTGCGCGGATGGCTTCGTTGATGCGGGTGGTTGATTTGATTGTGCTCTCCTTTGCTTGAGCTTAAAACGAATTGACTCCCCAAAAGTTTACCAGATGTCGCAGCAAAAGGCAAATGAAATATGCCGTAGTTTGGTGATTTTTGCTGCGATTGCATGGTGATAGACGCTACAGGTGGGGTTATGAGAATGAAAGCCCCTTGGTTGACAGTGTTTTCTCTTTTGTGCGCTTATAAATAACGAGCTGCACACCCCACCAAAGGAAGTGTAAGAAACCGGTAGGGCGAGATGCAGATGGGCGGCTAGCTGTCCTGTATCTGCAGTGCCTTGGCACAGGCAATTGCCTGTGTGATTGTCTCTTCGAGTGTTGTGCTTGGCTGCCGCCCAGTGTGCTCGGTGTAGAGCGCGTCAAGGTAGCGTGTCTTGGGAGCGCCCTCTGGATGGCCGTAGACGACCTTGGCCGGGTTCTTGCCGATATGAAGGCCAAATTCTACATTGGTGGTAAAGGCGGGCATGCCTAGTGTGGGCAGTGATCGGTCGATCACCCGCGGCACCCAAAAGAGCACCACTGTTGCTGCGTCGAGCGCCTCCCACTCCCAGCGTGCCTGCTTGAGGAGGTCGAGCTCGCGCTGGGGCGAGGCATCGTGTTTTTCTGGCGCGTAGACGATCCCGTCATAGCCTAGCGCTGCAAATATTCGTACCGCCTCGGGCCGCCACGACGCAGAGATGAGCTGCTGCGACGCTTCATCGAAGCGTGGTGTGGGGCCAGCGAGGAAGATCGCTGACTGGCCTGGAGTAGGGTGGTGAAGGGGTTGGTCAGAGTAGTTTGCTTGCATGGCTCTAGTATGACTGGCTGATGAATGATTTGTCAAATGTTGTAAATCACACGTAGTTATCAAGATTTCACTGATATATGGCGAATTACAGAGGTAGAATGTGATGTAAGATACACGACGATATTTTTACAACGCTTTGATGGGCGCTGGTTGTCGATATTGCAACGCCTCGGAGACGTGAGCAATGGTGATGTGCGGCGCTTCGTCAAGATCGGCAATGGTCTGGGCTACCTTGATGACTTTGAAGTAACCGCGCGGGCTGAGGCCAAGCTTGGTGCTGGCAGCATCGAGGAACTGCTTGACCTCTGGCGAGAGTGGGATAGAGCGCCGCACCTGGGCCGAGCTGAGGCGGCTATTGCGCATAGCGCTGCCACCGTAGCGGGCGGCTTGGGCGCGAATGGCGGTAGAGATGGTGGCTATCGCATGGCGCTGCTCATGATCGGTGGTGGCGCGGTGTGAGAGCAGTTGCTCGGTGGGGATGCGATTGACGGGGATGATCATATCAATCCGATCCATCAGTGGCCCCGACAGGCGCTTCTGGTAGGCGATGATCTGTGTGCTGCTGCAGGTGCAGGCGTGCGTTGGGTCGCCATAATAGCCACAGGGGCAGGGGTTCATGGTGGCCACCAGCATAAAATCGGCCGGGTAGGTGGCACGCCCTCGTGCTCGGGTGACCGTCACTGTCGTGTCCTCGAGTGGCTGGCGCAATACCTCAAGCGTCGTGCGTGGATATTCGGGCAGCTCATCAAGGAAGAGTACGCCCAGGTGGGCTAAGCTCACCTCGCCAGGCTGCGGCACCGACCCACCGCCAATCAATGATGCGCGGCTTGCTGTGTGGTGCGGCGCCCGAAATGGCCGCGCTTGGACGCTTTGGTCGAGCGAGAGACCAGCCAGGCTATGCAGCTTCGTCACCGCTAGCTGTTCATCTGGAGTCAGAGGCGGCAAAAGGCTGGGCAGCGTCTTGGCAAGCATCGACTTGCCGGTGCCGGGCGGCCCAGTGAAGAGGATGTTGTGGTGGCCCGCTGCGGCGATGGTGAGGGCGCGCTTGGCTTGGGCCTGGCCGTAGATATCGTCGAGCAGGGGTGATGGCGCGGGTGTTGTTGGTTTGTCATCAGTGGGTGATGGCTGGTAGATTGGCAGCGGTTTTTCGCCTTTGAGATGGAGGAAGAGTGTTGTAAGATCTGGTACACCATAGAGCCTCACCCCTGATACGAGGGAAGCTTGGGCGAGATTCTCTGTGGGCAAATAGACGGTGTTGTAATTATTATCACGAGCTGCTTCGGCAATGGTAATGGCTCCTTTGATCGGGCGGAGCGTGCCGTCAAGTGCCAGTTCACCAGCGAAGACTGCACCAGCCACTTGCTCGGGCCGGAGCTGGCCACTGCTGGTGAGGAGGGCAAGGGCAATCGGCAGGTCGTAGTGTGTGCCATCCTTGGGTAGCTCGGCCGGCGCGAGGTTGATGGTGATGCGCTGGGCTGGATATTCCAGCAGGGAGTTGGTGATGGCGCTGCGCACTCGTTCGCGCGCTTCGTCGATGGCTTTGTTGCCCAGGCCAACGATCTGCAGGGCGGGCAGGCCCTTCGTCATGTCGCTCTCGACGTCAATCATATGGCCAGCGAACCCCACGGGTGCAACCGACCTGATTTTTGCGACTTTGTTCATGCTGTTTATAGTTAAGCATATTGGTGGGGTCTGTGCAAATTGTTTTTGTTCTAGAGGGAAGTATAGGGGGTGAGCATGAGAGTATATAAGGATACAGTGTTCTACCCATCCAAATATAGGCAACGAAAAGGACGCTGCCAGGGAGATGAAATCACTGGCCGTCTAGAGTATGTTCTTGTGCGGCGATAGGCCAACTTGACGCTCAAGCGAGGATATATAGGCAAAAGCATGCTATAATAGACACGAGACGTGGGGCTGATATAGCGTTCGACGTTTGGACTTTGTCATTGTATTCTGCGAATCGGATATGCACGACACGCATAGATATAACTGCAAAAAGTAAAGTTGCAGCAGCATTCCGCAGTGTTGAGGAGATCTTCGCATCTTCCAAGACCGCGGTTGCACTCGCCGCTTAGTCTGGCGATCGCTATGAGGTGCATAGCAACAGGGCATCTCGTAGTGTCATAGCTATGTTGCTTGCTCTCCTGGTGGCAGCGGCACGAGGAGAGGACATATACCGCGCAACGATAGGCTGTATTTTTGGTTTGTTTCTGATCGGCCTCGCGTTGTCAAACACGCAAACAAACCTATGTTCGTAGACGAATACAAGGGCACCAAGCGGACCCGGGGGCAGTACCCGGCAGCTCCACCATACAGAAGATGATTGCTCACCAAGCGTGGGCGATTTTTTATTGTGCAAAAACCTGGTGAGCCACATGCGTACAAACCACAAACACTGCTGCGAAGTATCACCAAGGGCCGCGCGCGAGCCAAACTCTCTCACCAAAAAAACAACCACCTGCGAGTAGTGGTTGTTTTTGGATGTGGAGTTTTCGTATGTTGTTTATTTTTGGCCTCTGCATAATTTTTTTATTCAGAAGCTACCCTTATGATATGGGAGAAAACCGCTTGTGTCAACGATTTTTGGCAATATTTTTGCGTAAAAAATACCACATCGAACACATACCCAGACCGACCACACATCGCCCAAAATCTGTGTTATAAATACAACACGAGCAATGAAATACAACAGAGGTAGCATACAGTCCAGAGCCAAAAACGAACAAAAAATTATTGCACTATATACAACAAAAACGCCTGTGCACAACTCTCGAAAGTACAGAGGTGCGAGAGGTAGGCGCGCCGCCGATGTTCGCGTGGATGAGAAAGGGAGTGGCGAGGCAATGTTTTGCGATAGTTCGCATGATAGTGATGTCGCTTGTGCTTTTGCGTTGGTGCGATGTATAGCAATGGCAAACGACCTGTGGGTTGGTTGAGCCGCTATCAGCGATAGCCGCTCGATGCCCATCGCCAAGCGTCAAAGCCGAGGATCCATAACAAAGCATGCTGCATACAATAACCATAGCGCGTAAGCCCTGCTGGGGTTTTGTGGCTCAGCCGCAAAACGCATTGACTTACCATACCGCTTGTGCTAACGTAGAAGTAAGCTTTGACAAACACAAACACCCAAGAAAAATAAAACGGAAAAGCTTACCTTATATAACCCAACATCACATCGCCATTGGCGCGCACCAGGCAGCGGCAGAGCGCAGCACAGCGCTGAGCTTTGGCACTGCCTGCGCTCCGCCAATACTAATAGAGTACCCCCCAATAGAAGTGCTTTTGTCATCGTTGGCGTCGACACGTGGTGGCCTCGTTCTATACGGCGCATGCCAGAGGCGCACCACTCATGCTCCACACTGTGGAGCACCTCGGCCCGTAGCGGCTGCCGGGCGTCCTAAGTATATATCTATAGAGGACGTTGCAAGCGCGTTGCTTTGTGCGGCTGCTCGGGCTTCTCGCCAGGCGGATTGCTTGGTATAGTGATAGATATGTCTCGAAGAATCCTGCTTGCCAGTATGAGCGCGGCTGCAGCGGTGCTGCTCGCCATTGTGCTGCAGACCACCACGCCAGCGACGATTCACCCCCTGGGGATCGTCCTTGTCTTTGTGCTGTGCTATGTGGTGATGCTAGGGTTGCTAACGTACCTGCTGGCGGGCACTGCGGCGGCACTGCGGCGCTGGCTGCCCGAAGCGCAGCGGCGAGCGGTGACGCTCAGCTTTCGGCGTTGTTATTATTTTGGCTCGGTACTGGCGCTAGCACCGGTGCTGCTGATTGGCGCGCGCTCGGTGGGGCGTGGTGGCTGGTACGAGCTGGCACTAGTCTTTGCATTTGAGGCAATTGCATGTTTTTATGTGGCAAAACGGTGAAGAGGCGCGTATACTAGGCAGAGGAGGACGGTTCTATGCCACGAAAAAAATCAACCCTAGCAGCGCCCGCCGCGCCAGAGACACAAGCGACATCATCCCCAAAGAAGCGCGCGATGCGGCGTTCCAAACAAAAATCACAACAATCACGATCTGTTGCAAAGAAGACAACAAAGGCAAATACGACCTCTGTTGCGCTAGCCAACGCACCAGCAACTAGCGAATCGCAAGCTGTCGTAGATAATACATCATCTAGCCAAACAAACGGACAATCCCCATCATCCACCTCTGTTACGTATGTAACAGCCCGCCGCCGACCAGTGTTGGAGGCGTTTATTGCGACGGGAGCGGCAGGAATGCTGATGTATGCTGCAATGGTGAGCTTCTATGGTGCACTGATGGTGGGGCAGGTAGACCGCACGTCACCAGAGCGGATGGCTGGCTGGCTCATCCTGGCGTGGTGTGTGAGCTTGGTAGTGCAAGGGATCAGCACACTGATGCAGCTCCACCGGACAGATCATTATATGCAGCGCTTCCTTGCCGTGCTCTTAGTGGCGGGTAACCCAGCCGCACTCATCATAAGCGAATGGCTATACAATTTGTTCTTTGTGAGCCCTGGGCAAAAGGCGGTTATATGGGTAAATAGCACCGTCATGCTGGCGAGTACCGTCATTGCTGCGTTTGGCTCTATCTACCTCTGGTACTTATTACTCTGTACGAAGCGGACAATCGCGCCACGCACTGCATCTGATGTGCCCGCTACAACATATGCTCGTTTGATGCGGCGTCGACGTATCGGTCTCTGGCTAATTGTGACGGCATTTGTACTTCCGGCTCTTGCGCAGTTTTCGGGGACGTTGATGCTGATGAGTAGCACAAGCCGAGGTACGACGATCTTTACGTCAATACTATCGTTCTTCAGCATGATTCACCTTATCTTTATGATTGCTGGCATGATCTTGATCGTGCCATGTATCGTCATGCTCATCATTGGTATGGTGCTTGTGGCAAACAGCCAGCGCGAATAACTTAAGCACCAAAACTACTGTCTAACAGAGGAGAAACACCCCATGTCAGAGCAATCCATCGCTACAACTACCGCAAAACATCATAGCCACACAGCCACACCTGATGTGTCTGCGCCGCGTCGGGCTTGGCTCGAGGCCTGTGTGATTGCGGGTGCGGTGGGGACGATTGCCAGTGCAGCGGTGCTGTGTATGCACAGTGTCACGCTCGTGAGTAGCCGGACTATCGGGGAGCGGGCGTTTGGGTGGCTGCTGGTTGTTTGGAGTATGAGTGTGCTGGTGCAGGGCTATCTTGTGCTGCGGCAGTCGCACCGCACCGATCGGTATTGGCAGAGGATTGGAGCACTGAGCTTACTTGCAGTTAATGCCGTGTTTATGACTGGCTCAACGCTGTATGCTTTTTGGGTGCTGCAGAGTCCACTTAAGGTGGGCGTACAGAGCAATGCGATGATCATCGTTAGCGATGTACTCGGCTTGGTTGGCTCGCTCTACCTCTGGTATCTCCTGCTTGGCACGCAGCCAGCTTTGCCAGCACGGTCCAAAGATGATGGAGATTGCACAACAAAGAACCAGATGATGAAGCGCAAAGTTGGCTTCTGGTTGATGGTTGGGCCAGTTATGCCACTGGCAATGATGCATGGCGTGTTGCTGTTTGTGCTGTTATGTGCGCATGGGCATGACCTGGATCTCTTTACTTCTGATGTAGTGAAGTGGTTGGGTACGATGAGTGCTGTGCGGGGAGGTGTCTTGTTCGTCATCTCGACTGCAGTATATGGTGGCATTACGTGGGTCGTGATTGCGCCGATAGCATTCATCAGTGGTCTATGGCTGGTTGCTACGAGCAAATATGAGTAAAGAGCCGCTAGCGTGTAGGCTATTCTACCCCTGTTATTTTCGCTGTCTCGGCGATTATGATACAATAAGGTGCGTGTAATGTAACCCGAATGACCTAATAGTGAGGGAAATGAATGAACAAACAAGTAGATAATGGATCGTATGACGGTTCGCAAATTCAGGTGCTCGAGGGTCTCGAGCCAGTCCGTAAGCGCCCGGGGATGTATATCGGTAGCACGGGCTACGATGGCGTGCACCACTTGATTAAGGAGATTGCTGATAACTCCATCGATGAAGCGATTGCCGGCTATGCCTCGCGCGTCGATGTGCGCATCTTGGCCGATGGTGGCCTGATGGTGACCGACAACGGGCGTGGTATCCCGGTAGATAAGCACCCCAAGACTGGCCTGAGTACGCTCGAGACAGTGCTGACGGTGCTGCACGCTGGTGGTAAGTTTGGTGGCGGTGGCTACAAGGTGTCATCTGGTTTGCACGGTGTGGGCTCGAGCGTGGTTAATGCGCTATCGAGTCGCCTCGTTGCAGAGGTGGTGCGCAAAGGACGCCTCTATCGGATTGAATTTGAGCGTGGCCATACTACTGTACCGCTCAAGAATAAGGGCAAAACCGACCGGCCTGACGGTACAACGATTATCTTCTATCCCGATCCGACCATCTTCAAAGAGACAGTCGACTTCGACTACAAGTGGGTGGTACACTACCTTCGCCACCAAGCCTACCTCACGAAAGGCGTCTACACCACTGTGTATGATGAGCGCACCAAGCAGCGCCAGGCCTTCTATTTCGAGGGAGGGATTCGCAGTTATGTCAAGAACCTTAACGTTGGTAAGGATGTGCTGAGCGACGATGTCTTTTATGTGGAGAAGCAGGTCGAGGATTCGATGATCGAGGTGGCGGTGCAATACAACGATACCTACGTCGAAACCGTCCGACCTTTCGCTAATAACGTGCTCACACCTGATGGTGGGACACACTTGGTGGGCTTTCGCGCAGCGATGACCCGTGTTATTAATGACTATGCGCGCAAGAATGGTCTCCTCAAGGAGAAGGATGACAACCTCTCGGGTGATGACATCCGCGAGGGGCTCACTGCTGTTATCCTCGTTAAGCTGCCCGACCCACAGTTTGAGGGCCAGACCAAGAATAAGCTGGGCAACCCCGAGGTGCGGCGTTACGTTGACCAAGTAATGAGCGAGTATTTCTCGTACTATCTAGAAGAAAACCCGGCAGTGGCCAAGAAGATCGTTGGCAAAGCAACGCTGGCTGCCCGAGCTCGCAAGGCTGCCCGAGCGGCGCGTGATACCGTGATCCGCAAAGGGGCACTCGATGGCGCCAGCCTGCCAGGCAAGCTGGCCGATTGCTCCAGCAAAAACCCCGAAGAGTGTGAGCTCTACATCGTGGAGGGTGACTCGGCTGGTGGCTCGGCCAAGACTGGGCGCGACAGCCGTACTCAGGCTATCCTACCACTGCGCGGTAAGGTGCTCAACACCGAGCGTGCCCGCCTCGACAAAATGTACGCTAACCGTGAGATCCTCAGCCTCATCAAGGGTATGGGCGTGGGGATTGGCGACACCTTCGACATCAAGGGGCTGCGCTACAATCGCATCATTATCATGACCGATGCCGATGTCGACGGTAGCCACATTGCCACACTGCTCATGACCTTCTTCTTCCGCTATATGCAGCCGGTGGTGGAAGCAGGGCATATCTATTTGGCCAAGCCACCTCTGTTTAAGCTCCGTCTCTCGGGCAACAAGCAAGAATATATCTACAACGAAGAAGCCCTCGAGGCCTACTACGACGAGCAGATTGCAGCGCGCAAGGCTCGTGGGGTAGAGATAGACCCAAGCGAGCCCCGCATCAAACAAGCTGGCCTGAGTGAGTCCGCTCTGCAACGCTACAAGGGTCTCGGTGAGATGGATGCCGACCAGCTGTGGGAGACGACGATGAACCCCGAGCACCGCGTGCTCGTGCAAGTCCAGCTGGAGGATGCCGAGCGTGCCGACGCGATCTTTACCAAGCTAATGGGTAACGAAGTCAGCGTCCGCAAGAACTTTATCCAGGCCAACGCTGCGAAGGTCAGCCTAGAGGAGCTTGATATCTAATCTATGAACGAGGAACATACAATGCAGCCAGAAGATAACCAACCAACCACCCCAGCTACCGTGCCCGACCAGAGCCACTCGCGCAGTGTGGAGGTACGTACCGTCGAGGACGTGATGGAGGATAACTTCCTGCGCTACTCGATGTCGGTCATTGTCGACCGCGCGCTGCCCGATGTACGTGATGGCATGAAGCCCGTCCACCGCCGCATCGTCTATGTGATGGACAAGATGGGCATTGGCCCAACGTCCAAGACGATCAAGAGCGCCCAGATCGTTGGTGAGGTGATGGGTAAATACCACCCACACGGCGATAGCTCCATCTACGATGCCATGGTGCGTATGGCCCAAGACTGGGTTGAGCGCTACCCACTGGTGCAGGGGCAGGGGAACTTTGGCTCGATGGATGGTGACCCGCCCGCCGCAATGCGCTACACCGAGGCCAAGATGACGCGCGTGTCGGAGGCGCTCCTGGCAGATATTGATAAAGAAACCGTCCCATTCCGCGATACCTACGATGCTACTCGCCAAGAGCCGACTGTCTTGCCGGCCAAGCTGCCCAACCTGCTACTCAACGGCCAGGTTGGTATTGCCGTTGGTATGGCAACGAACATCCCCACCCACAACCTTGGTGAGGTGGTCGATGCAACAGTCGAGCTCATCAACAACCCTGATGCCACGCTGGATGACCTCATGCAGCACATTAAGGGGCCGGACTTTCCAACTGGTGCCGTGGTCTACGGTGGCACGCCAATGCGCCAGGCCTACGCTACTGGTCGTGGTAGCGTGACGATGCGCGCCGTGGCAGTCATCGAGGAAACGAAGAAGCGTGGGCGCTACCGCATCGTCATTACAGAAATGCCTTATGGTGTGAATAAAGCAACGCTCATCGAGAAGATTGCCGACCTCGTTCATGAAAAAAAGCTTACCTCCATCAGCGACCTGCGTGATGAATCGGCTCGGGGTAATGTGCGTGTTGTTATCGACCTCAAAAAGGATGCCTACCCTAAGAAGGTGCTCAACCAGCTCTACAAGCTCACCGCACTGCAGACCAACTTCCACTACAACATGCTGGCGCTTGTACCCAGCAGCGAGAACGCGATGCGGCTCCAGCCACGGGTGCTTGGCCTGCATGATATCCTTGGTGAGTTCGTCACTCACCGGCGCATTGTGGTGCGCCGCCGCACCGAGTATGAGCTCAAGAAGGCGAAGGCACGAGCTCATATTCTTGAAGGGCTCAAGATCGCGCTTGATAACATCGATGAAGTCGTCAAGCTAATCCGAGCAAGTAAGAATTACAACGATGCTTTACAGGGGTTGATGGAGCGTTTTGCGCTCAGCGAGATCCAAGGTAAGGCGATTCTTGCCATGCAGCTGCGCAAGCTGACTGGCCTTGATCGTCAAGAGATTGAAGACGAGCTGCGCTATCTGCACGAGCTCATCAAGCAGCTTGAGGCCATCCTGGCCGACGAGAATGAGATCCTGCGCCTTATCAAAGAGGAACTGCTCGAGATGAAGGAGAAGTACGGTGACGAGCGCCGCACCAAGATTATCGACCATGAGCTCGGCAAATTCAGCGACGAAGAGCTCATTCCTGAGGAAGAGACCGTTGTTATTCTCACAGCAGAGAATTACATCAAGCGTACTTTAGTGAGTGAATACCGCCGCCAAAACAGAGGTGGCAAGGGTAAGCGTGGCATGTCTACCAAGGAAGAAGATGGCATCGACCAACTCATTCCGGCCAACACCCATGACTGGCTGCTCTTCTTTACCAACAAGGGTCGAGTCTTCCGCCTCAAGGCGTACGAAGTGCCTGCTGCCAGCCTCGCAGCCAAGGGCGTTGCGGCCGTCAACTTGCTCCAGCTCCAGCCTGAAGAGAAAATTACATCAATTATCAACCACGCGAAAGATGCAAGTGATGATGGCTACCTCTTTATGGCCACGACCAAGGGTACTGTGAAAAAGACAACATTACGAGACTACGCCAACATCCGTACGAATGGTCTCATTACTATCAAACTCGACGATGGTGATGAGCTACGCTGGATTAAGCAGACCAATGGCGACAATGATGTAATAATCTCAACATCAGCTGGTCAGGCCGTGCGCTTTAGCGAGACGGAGTGCCGACCAATGGGGCGCGTCGCTCGTGGTGTGCGTGGTGTACGCCTCCGCCCTGATGATACGGTAGTGGGGATGGACATCGTCACCAGTAGCGATCAGCAATTGCTCGTCATCAGCCAAAATGGTTACGGCAAGATTACCAAAGCGGCCAACTTCCCCTGCCACAAGCGGGGTGGCGTCGGCATCAAGGCAGCGGTTGTCACTGCCAAGACTGGGCCGATTATCACTGTGCAAACTCTCGAGCCTGATGCCACCGAGGCACTCCTCATCAGCCAAAATGGCCAAACCATCCGTGTGGCACTCCACGACATCCCAACGCTTGGTCGCACCACCCAAGGTGTGCGCGTGATGCGTCTCGCCGAGGGGGATACTGTCTCATCGATCGGCATTGTGCGCGAAAAAGACGAGGATAAGGAGGCATAACCATGCCGTGGTATCTCTCGCCATATATTGTGGCCATCGCCATTAGCTGGGCAATTGCTCACGTCATTAAGTTTGCAATTGCCCACGCTAAGGGCAAGGTGCTGGACTTCACCCACCAGCTCTTCATCTCTGGCGGTATGCCGAGCTCGCATGCCGCCACATCACTGTCGGTCTGGACGGTGCTGGTGCTGCAGCAGGGGTTGCAGTCGCCACTGGTTGGCGTGACAACGCTACTTGTGCTCATTGTATGCTACGATGCCGTCAAGGTGCGGCGTTCGTCGGGCGAGCAGGGTATTGCTATCCAGCAAGTCATCAAAAAGACTGGGGTCGACGTCACACTACCACGGGCTGCACAGGGCCACACACCACTCGAGATCTTCGTTGGGTCGCTGCTTGGCGTACTCGTGGGCGTAGTTGTATTTTTTGCGACAAAATAATCGTAAAAAAGTGTTGACCATCCGCAAAAAATACGCTATGATGGTTTCAGTCTGGTTGAGGGAACGAAAACAAGGGCCAACAACGAGACGTTTTGTATCTTAACAATTTAGTTGTGCAATAATCATCGTCAGTCTATTTTTGAGTTATAGACGCTTCCCAACAGGGAAGCATCTTTTATGAAAAGTACATCTTTTCTTTTTATGGAGAGTTTGATCCTGGCTCAGGATGAACGCTGGCGGCGTGCCTAACACATGCAAGTCGAGCGGCAGCGCGAGTAGTTTACTACTTGGCGGCGAGCGGCGAACGGCTGAGTAACGCGTGGGAATTTGCCCCAAAGTGAGGAATAACTGCCCGAAAGGGTGGCTAATGCCGCATATGATCTTCGGATTAAAGGATTTATCCGCTTTAGGAAGAGCCCGCGTTAGATTAGGTAGTTGGTAGGGTAATGGCCTACCAAGCCAACGATCTATAGCTGGTCTGAGAGGATGATCAGCCAGACTGGAACTGAGACACGGTCCAGACTCCTACGGGAGGCAGCAGTGAGGAATCTTCCACAATGGGCGAAAGCCTGATGGAGCAACGCCGCGTGCAGGATGAAGGCCTTCGGGTTGTAAACTGCTTTTATAAGTGAGGAATATGACGGTAGCTTATGAATAAGGATCGGCTAACTACGTGCCAGCAGCCGCGGTCATACGTAGGAT
>CALHGK010000010.1 GCA_938030095.1 uncultured Candidatus Saccharibacteria bacterium | reverse complement strand
GGGCTGAGAATCTGTCAGCACAATGACAGATTCTCACACTCCATCGGATGAAGTGTGAGGAGGGTAAGCTAGCGCAAAGAAAGTGGAGTTTCTACTTAGATATTTCGTATATCTTGACACCTACTTAGCTACTAACTCCTATTATTCTATCCAGCAACAAAACCAATTGCCATAGCACCATTTAATTAAGTACTGTGTTCATCACCCAAAATTGCTGATTCAGCATGGAAATTCATTATCTTTCTAGCTATTTAGCTACGGCAAGGATTCCTACGGATTACACGACGTGCCCAGCGGCCCGGCTTCGTCGTTGGTGACGTAGAAGTTTTTGCAGAGGCTGCCGGTGATGTCGACGCCTTGCTCCGGGAAGGTGAAGCTGCCGTTGGTGTTGAAGCCAACATTGACGCGGCTTTTGATGCGGCGAAAGATGGTGTCTGCCCGGCCGGTGGAGTCGATTTCGGGCTGGACGGTGTCGAACTTCGTCACGCTAGTTGCTCGTTTGAGCGAGATTTTGACTGCCGAGGCTTTGTACAGGCTGGTCACGCGCAAGAATGCCACACGCGAGCCCGCTGGCACAGACTCACCGCCAGCCATTTGGAGGACGGCTTGGCAGGCGTAGCCACCACCGGTGTAGCGCGCGTTGGAGCACGGCACGGCATTGACGGTCGTCTGAGCACCACTGTCGCTATTGGCGCGCAGGCCAGGGCGTTGGATAGTGAGTAGGTTCGCATTGTCGGTGATGATGCTGGGGCGCAAGAAGTTGGTCGAGACTTGGGCGCTATCGAGCTCGCTTAGGCTCACACTTGTCTTGGTGGGCAAGACAGCCTGCGCCCGAATGAGGGCTGGCGCGTTGGGGCTCCACTGGTCTTTGCGTGGCAATGAGCGGAGGTCGCCAGAGGTTGGTGTCTCGATGGAGGCAACTTCGTTATCGCTGTTTTTCTTGCGCATCCACTCGATCTGCACACTATCAAAGGCATCTGCGCCAACCAGCGGAATGACGGTGGATTCCCCTTCTGCAAGGTCAAGCTTGACGTCTTCAGTCTTGGCCTCGATCTTGACGCAGGTGTAGGCTTGGTTGAGTGTGCTGCTGCCACTACTGGTCTTGATGGTCGTCTCACCACTGACGGACGACACCACACCGGCTGCCGCCACAGTGTTGCAGCGCTGCTGCTCAATGGCGCGGCGAGCCCGCTCATTACCCTTGAGCGCCGCACGAATGACGCGCTTGCCATCCTCCACCCCAGCGACCGCCGAGTCGTAGGCACTCTGCGAGAGGTCGTTATTGCTGGCACGCTGTTGCTCCTGCACCATCAGGCGGATGAAGCTCACTGTCACCACTGCAATCAGCACGGTCGAGAACATCACCACAAAGAGCGACACCATGCCGGCCTGCTGCTTGTTGCTCTGCTGTTGTATCCACCTCATCATCCTACCCCTGTATCAATGTCTCAAAAATATTAATGGCGCAGAAGTTATAATTAGCACTGTCATTCGTGGGCGGCTTGCAGGTCTGGTTGGCGGTGTTGATCGTATCTTGCTGGTTGGTGCCAATGACGAAGCGGAGGCGGTAGATGGTGTGCGTGCCCTCGGTTGATTCGATAACGGGATTGATCTGCAGATCGCGCAGCGCCAAATCCCCCTCGCGCGAGCCTAGCAGCTCCGTTGCTTTGCTAAGAAATACATCGGTCGAGTACGTGCCACGAGCCGTTGGGTTGCAATACTGTGCACCAGCATCAGCCACACGGGCGAGGACAATCATATCGCCGCGCACGTCACCCTGGCGTGTGTCGTTTTGGTAGCGGATGGCACTGCCTTGCTGCAGCTTGGCGGCTGGGCTCCACACATACGACATCGTGCCAAAGCACAGGCGCCCCAGCCCACCACCTTTGTCTGGCGACACATAGCGAATCCCATCCGCCGAGGCCAAGGCATCGCGCCGGAAGGAGTCGGCCACATCGCGCCCCGCGAGGTTGATCGACTTGAGCGTCACCCCCTTCGTATACAGGCCAATAATCTGCAGCGTGGAGGTCGTAATGGCAATGAGCAGCACCGAGAGGAAGCTCATCGCCAGTAGTAGTTCGATGAGAGTGAAGCCCAGCTCTCCGCGCCGTGCGGCCTGCCGTGCTAGGTGCTGCCGCGGCTTCTCTCCCTGTGTTTTACCCCTGTTAGCGCGCCACATCGTATAACCTCGTTACGGTGCCAATCGTCATTGGCTTATCACTCGCTACAGTCGGCCAGCAGGCAGAGACATACACATCGTAGGCAAGGTTGGCATTGGCACCCTCTGCCTTGACAATCTGGACGAAGAGTCCCTGTGCCCGCGGATCGTTACCAAAGTCTACCTTGCTGTAGGTCGTCGGTTCGGGCTGGTAGCTCGCGTTGGTCGGCTCGAAGAGGCGGATGACCTGCTTGCCCGTGGCAGCATCGGCCCGCGGTGCAACAAAGAATGCGCCGCGCCCCCGCAATGTATCTGGCGAAAGGCGGCAGTTGCTCTCGGCGAGCTCGCTCAGCGTGATGGGCGTGGTCGTACCTACCTTGCCTTTGATAGTCTCCCACAGCTGCTGGTTAACTGCCTGCTGAGCAGTCCGAATCAGTAACACCTGCGAGTCGATCTGCTGCCGCACCTGCGTTACCTCCAGAGAGCGCTGCGCCAGCGCCATACCTTGGTTCATAATCATAAACGCCCCCACAATCACCATACTAAACAGCACGAAGGCAAACATCACCTCAATGATCGTATCACCCCGCTCGTGGCGACGCCCTAGCATTGGCCTATCCCTCCACCGATCAACTTCACACTGCTGGCCGAGCTGCCACCCCGGGCAATCACTGCCCCACTAATGCCAGTAAAGACCAAGCCATCGGGATCGATACAGAGGTTGGTGTCGCCTTTTTGGGCATCATTATCAGGCGAGAGGACGGTCATCGGGTTATCTGTATTGCCAATATAGGTCTTGATGGCACCACTGGAGGGCGAGCGCACGATCAAATACGAGTGGCGCGCACCCTGCCGCAGCGCCGTCTCCCAGGCTAGCTCATACGTAGTCGTTTGGCTGGCGGTGTCTGACTGGACAAGCCCAGAGCGAGTCAGCGCCTCATAATCCGTTGCTGCAGCTGAGCCATCACGTGTGGCATAGATCGTCCGTGCGATGAGGTTCCGGCCATCACGGCCAGTGGTAATGAACCGCCCAATAATAGTGCACTCGCTCGTGCCCGGCACCTGCGGGGTAATACTCTGGCTAATGCCGCTGGTGCTACAGCCAAGGTTGCGGTCGTGATCATTCTGGACATTCACCACCCGGTCGTACTCCCCCTGGAAGAAACTCACCAGCGAATGGGTGGCATCGCGGTAGCGCTGGGCATTGACCGTCGCGCCCACACCCACCATAATCCCGGCTGCCATTGCCCCACTCACCGCCAAAAACAGCATCATCTCAATAATGGTGAACCCTGGCTTCACTGGCATACTCATAACCTCTCTAGTATAGCACAAGCAGCATTAGCGGCACAGGGTGATGAGGCGATTCTGGGGAGAGATAATACCTCTGCACGGCTTAGGTATAGAGCGCAAAAACCAGCCACTCTCGGGCTGGTCTTTGCTTGGCTCACTTCAAAGGGCTTTACTGCCTACTGCGTCTCTTCGCCAGCGAGTAACTCCGCCTCAGCATCTTGCATAGCAGCAAGGACGAGCTCGTATGCCTTTAGGTTAGTTGACTTACCTAGCTCGCCAGCACGAAGCACCTTTGCCTCATCATTATACCGGCCAGCAAAGCTCACTAGCACTGTCCCTGGCTGGTGAAAATCACGGTAGCGATCCTTCTGTTCGTCTGTTAGTGGTCGATCGGAATACACTTCGACTGCTGGGCCAGTTACGATGCTAATGATGTAACCACCCTTATTATACTGAGCTTCATTATGTGGGTCAGTGATATCGCAGTCGCGCCCTTTATGTATCGAGTCCTCTTCAGCTTGTCCCCAACCACTATCATCACGTGCACCCTTGGGGAGAAACCGCGCTGCAACGGCCGTCTCATACTGAATATAGTTCCCGCGCGAATATCTAGTCTCGCCACCAGCATAGCTAGTGACGGCAACATGCTTGTCCTCAGACCGGCTACCAAAGCCATTCTCTGCCAATACTCTGCCAAGCCGCTGTATTTCATTGGCGATATCCTCACATCGGCGTTCATTGTCTTCTCTGGCAAGGTCTGCTTTAATCTTTTGTTCAGCCTCTTCCATTCGCCGAGTATACTCATCATTTATTCCCTTCCTAAACTCTTGGGTCTTTGGCGTTGGGAAGTCTCGCAACTCTGGCTTATACGGTTCTTGTTTTGTCTCACCACTAGGTAGGTGGTCATATCGTGACATCATATCTCCTTGGAGTTAGGTGTTTATGATGCCTATAGTACTCTCTCTCTCTGGATTGTCAAGTATTACACCAGGTTTGCAAGAAGGAGCAAGCCTACCCAGCCGAGGCTTTAGAAGCCCAGCGGTAATGCCACCAGCGCGCGCAAGATAGACCCACCAAACAAGAGTGAAATAACGCAGCCAATGATAAGCAGCGGCCCAAATGGCACCTGCGAGCGCGTATTGAGCTGGCCACGCACCAGGCCCGGTAGGACGATGATACAACCCAGCATGTTAGAGAAAAACAGCGTCATAAAGGCCAATCGCCAATCACCCAGCAGTAGCGCCAAGCCCACGCAGAGCTTCACATCACCAAAGCCAATCCACGCCCCGCGCGAGATGGCATACAGCCCACCATACAACCCCGCCAGTAGCGCCACCGCTCCCGAGAGCGATACAAGATCAACATCGTGCAGTGTCGTCATCCGCACCAGCACGAAGAGTGCACCCAGTGCCATCAAGCCATAGTTGAGCGGGTCAGGCAGGAGCTGCCACTTGGCATCATACGCCGCGAGGATCATCAGCACCAAGGCCACCACCACCCACACAGCAAAGAGCAGGCTACTGGCTGGCAATGCCCATGGCCACACCAGGTACGACAGTGCCAAGCCCACCCCCAGCACCAGCTCCATCACCAGCTCGAACCAACCAATAAACTGCTGGCAATAGCGGCAGCGCCCACCAGTCGATAGCCAGCTCACTACGGGGAGTAGATCATACCACGCCAGCACATGCCCACACTGCAGGCAGCGCGAGCGGTCGTCTCGCACTGTGCCTTGCAAGAGGACGCGTAGTTGGCGCCATTCGTGTTTGTCGTAGGGGTGGCCGGTTTGCTTATCAGTCCGCAGTTGCCGCGCACGCACCCGCCACACTTGCGCGCCCGCAAAGCTACCCAGCACTACACCGAGGAGGAGCAGTGCACCTGCTATCAAGATCGTCATACCTCACTAGTATAGCAAAGATATGCAAGAACGTGCTACATCATCACGCTCTACCGAAGGCCAGTGCAAATACAAGCCAAACCTTCCTCACTATGTAGTGAATTACTAAGCCATACTTGTGACGAAAATGTTCCGGCCAGATAAAACCAAGAGCTTTTCCGCCCGCTTGGTCGCTGGCCTTCTAGAATATTTTCTTACACAAGTATGATTCAGCAAATCGTGTGCTCCACCACAAAAAAGGCTGGCACCCTTTGGTACCAGCCATCTTCTTGTGTGTCTTCTGCACCTACTACGACTCGAGGCAGTATGCCACGCCGTTGCCGCCTGCCTCAAGCTTGGTGACGACGACGAACTGCTTCGATGTTCCCTTCTTGAGGGTAGCACCATCGGAGTTGGTGGCGTCGCAGCGCACACCCTTGACGACGATGGCGCTCTCGGTGGTAGGCGTTACGGTGCCATTGCCCGCGTTGTCTTGGACGGTGATGCTCTCTTTGTCGAGGTTCGAGAGATCGCCCAGGTAACCCTTGAGACCCTTGCTGTCGGGGAACTTCCCACGGTTGTTTGATGTGTATTGCGTCACGGCAGCAGCGATGTTTTGCACATCATTCTTGCGTGCTGTGTCGCGCTGGCCTCGCTGCAGAGCAGGCAGCGCCACAAAGACCATCAAGAATATCAAGGCGGCAATCGCCAGCACCAGCATCACCTCGATGATGGTAAACCCTTCTTGCTTCGCTTGGTGTTGTTTCATACTTCTCCTTTGTACCAATGTACGAATATGCTTACGTTACTGCTATCATAGCGTAGAATGGCAGCGTTGTCTAGGTTTTGTTCGCACGAGATGATGGGCCTGTGAAGAGAGGTGTAAAACGGTGCTATATGACTGGTATTTTTGGCATAATTGCTATAGAAAATGTCCTAAAAATAGCTTATTCTCGCGTATTTCCTGCTGAGAACCATAGGCACTTATTGATAGATCTATCTCACGCTTTCCTCCTCTACACTTCTTCTGAAATACCAAAGAGTCGACACTTCTAGCAAAGTATCGACCTCCCAATGCCAAGGCTAAAAACCGGTCATTTACGACCGGTTTTCACACTCCATCGGAGGAACTATCCCCTACTTCTGTGGGACATCAATGTATTCTTGCACTTTGCCGTCGCTTTTGAGCTGGGCAACTTGCTTGGTGAGCTCGGTGAGGGGGATGTAGAGGTAGGTGAAGCGGATTTTGCTATCGTTCTTCTCATTTACTTTGACGAAGTAGTAGCCACTGTCTGTTGTGCTCTTGATAGCACCAGAGGGTTTGCCGGGCTCGAGCTTGGCGATCTCGCTCACCGCAAGGCCGTTGTAGCTACTGGCAAGATTGATCAGGCCAGAATCCCCCACCTGGGGTTTACTGCGGCCACTGCCACCAAGCTGGGTTGCTATTTTGGCAAACTCACCATTGCTGCTCGCGACCAACCCCGCGGCTTTGCGCTGCAACTCATCGGCCGTCTTATCAACCGCAAAGGCGACTCGAGCCCGCACAATGCTGCGCCGCACTGCTTGGCGATAGTCCGATGGCGACCAGTTGTACATCATGCGCGACGATGCATCATACGTCTCTTGGCTAATCTTGCCATTGGCAGTATTGCGCTGCTGCTCGATAACGGTATCAATGTCTTGCTCACTTATGGTGATATTATGCTGGCGTGCCAGCTTGGCGGCGTAGGTGTCGACCAGCGCCCGGTTGAGCGACTCACGCTTGATGTGCTTGAGCTGCTCGCGGCCATCATCACTGTCGATGCGGATCTCATCGTACTTGCCTAGATAATACTTAGATCCCCGATACTGCACGAGGTAGTCGCTATAGCGCACCAGCTCACCATCAATACTAGCCACTGGCACAGGAAAGATCTGCGTCATGCGGTAGAGGAGGTTGTTGGAGCTCTGGGCAATGTAGAGCTGCTGCCACGCCACCGCCGCCAGCAGCAAGGCCGCTACCAAGGCCACAATGATCGTGTTGATAATCACCCGTCGGCGCGACACCTGGACGGGATGTTTGAACTTGCGCCCACCAGCCAATATCTCCTCGCGGTGTGCCGCCACCGTCTCGTTGGTAATGCGCTCGAACTTCTTGGGAGTGTTGGGGTTGGCTGTGCCCGCCTCTGTTTTGGTAGATTTGCCTACTTTCTTGCCCCCCCGCTTCGGCTTGAGCGCTGCCAGGCGATCCTTCAGGCCAGTGGCTGGGGTAGCCGATGCGGCTTGAGTGCCGTAGCGGCTGCGTTTGGGTTTTTTGCTTGGTAATTTCATGGTGATACTCCTGCTGCTTGTGCTGCGCGCTCCGCCTCGCTGACGGCATCTTGCAGCTGATTGTAGATCTGCTCGGGATGATCGACATTGCGGATGATGAGATCGCCCACAAATGTTTGGATCACAATCGTACCAAAATGAAACACCTCACCCGAGAATCCTGGTATATTATAGCTGATATTTTGGATTTTTGCCAAGCTCAGCTCCACCACATCGGTGCCAAAAAACCCCTTTTGCGTCACCTGGCGGATGCGCTGGTCTGTCACGATGTAATAGGTGTAGCGCCACATCAAAAAATGATAGCAAAAGCCAATAGACCCCAAGACGAGCCCCGCCACCGGCAGCAAGAACAGCTCCAGTGTGTCTTGCCAGATCAGTGGTGGAATAGCCCCCACCGCCAGCGGCAGCAGTAGCATATAAAACCCCTTGCGCATGGCAATAATATGCCGCCGAAAGACAAACAGCAGCTCCTCACCCTCGCGCTGCCCATTAAATGCCTTGGTCTGTGCCATTATGCCCTGCCTTTTTGTGTGATGATTGTTATGCTTTTCTTGCTGTCTATTGTAGCACGAACTTAACACCACTTGGATGCCAAACCTAGCTGCCGGCTGCTATAGGGCGCTCACTAGACCGAAAATGTTCCGGCCAGAATATACCACAGAGTTTGTCCGCTTGCTTGGTCGCTGGCCTCCAGATATTTTCTTGTCCAGCGAGAGCCCTATAGCAGCAGTATCCTTGCTACATCTCACGCTCACCCTCCCCACACTCCATCAGATGAAGTGATGAGGGTAGAGCGAGCGCAGAAGAAGCAAAAGCTTCAATTATTTACCCCTTGACACCACCCCTCAATCCCCGCGTATAATAAAAACCATGACAATACTACGGAGCATTTGTATATGGTGACGGCAGGGCGATTTATCCACAAGCGCCGCACCACTGCTGGTGCCGGAGCGCCACCAGTGCCACCGCCGCACCACCCACCAGCTGCGCCACCGGTGCCAAAAATGCCAGCACCACCGGCCGTGAGCCCCACCGAGCCAATCGCACCACCCGACTGGCAGCGCCGCCTTGGCCATGGCATCGTGCGAGCGCTCTGCATGCTTGCGGCGGGAGCGCTTGGTTGGCTCTGCTACCTCTGTTGGACGAGTGGTGGCACGCGCGCTATGCCAGCCGAATTCATGGCTTGGGTCGTCTCATTCGCCCTCTTCTCCTCCGCCATCATGTTCGTCGGCGCTGCCTGCAGCCGCTGGGACGATATGTCCGACTGGGTGCGATGGGCAGCAGAGGCTGTTGGTGGGTTTGGGAGGCAGTAAAAGCTCCGCATTCTTTGCTTCGTCGCTTCTACGCTTACCATCACACGATACTCAAGCAAAACAAAACTCGCCATTACCTTGGCGAGTTTTTGCTATAACAAACTAGCAGACTCTAGCATGTCATAATACTGCACGACTAGTTTATACAAATCTTGGTACCCCGGATAGGAGTCGAACCTACAACCTTCTCCTTAGGACGGAGCCGCTCTATCCAGTTGAGCTACCAGGGCATGGGTATAGTATAGCATGTTATAGCACACTACGTGTGGTATACTTTATGTAACGAGGAAAATATGATACCTTTTGTATTTATGGATGAATCTGGCAATAAGCAGGAGGACAGATTTTTTGTATGTGGCTTTTTAGAGGTCCAGAACCCACACCTATTTATTAGCAAGCTGCAACGCATTCGAGATCAGATATTTAATACCATACAAACGCAACGCGAAGAAAGATCGAGGCAATATCTGCTAGAAAATAACTTACAAGGGTTGTTTTCACTCGCACGCAAACAATCATCTTTTGAGCTAAAATTCAATAAAATCACTCTCCATACTATCAAATTATACGACGATTTTATTAGAGCTCTCGCAATAAAAACAGAGTTTCGTTTTAAAGCAATCGTTATAGATAGACGCGATCCAGAATACCGTCATGATGGATCTCTTGAAGGTATGTATAGGCGCATTATGCATATGTATTTTGATTATATACAAATAACTTCTTGTGTCTTTGTACCAGATCAGTTTGACCCTCAATTCGACTGGGCAACAGTGATTAATCGACCTCAGAAAATATTAGGTGTCCTGCCAGCGACATCACATGAATTTCTACCGTTGCAAACTGTTGATTTACTGACTGGTATTATTAGGCTGGGGCTCGAAATACAGTCTGGAGAAAAACAAAAACTTGGGCGAAATGACACTACACGAAAACAGCTAATAGAGACTTTTGAACAATGCTTTTCTATTAAAATCCAACCTGTTGTAGATAGTCCCAAAAAACCTATTGGAATATGGACAATTGATTTTAGTAAATCAAAAAAGCCGAGGCATGAACACTGATCCAACCCCGGCTATATTGCACTTCTATCGTAACATATGCTACCTATATATTCAACCTTTTTTGTGCACTACGTCAGCTGCCCCACCAAGCTATATATCGGGAAGAGAATGGCCGCCACCATACCACCGGCTACAATGGCGAGAACGACCATCAGCACGGGCTCGATGGCGGTGGAGATGTTGCGGATCTCTTCGTCTAGCTCGTCTTCGTAGACCTGGGCGGTCTTACCCATCATTTCGTCGATCTTGCCCGATTGCTCGCCAATCTTGATCATCTGCGGCACCATTGGCAAGATGTAATCTTCACGGCTCAGCGAGACAGACAGCGCTCGCCCACCCTTAACCTTCTCGGCAGTCCGGCGAATAGAAGCCTCGATAATCGTATTATTGACCCCTGTTGCGGTGATGTCGAGCATGTCGAGCATCGGCACACCAGTGGCAAGCAGTGTTTGGCCGGTGCGAGTAAAGCGCGCCATGTAGAGTTTGCGAAACATACTACCAACGAAGGGCATATTAAGCTTAAGCGTGTCGAAGGTGCGCGTGCCGGGGCCTGTCTTGGCGTATTGGCGGGTGAAGTAGATGGCACCCACCAGCAAGATCAGCTCCGCCCACCAAAAGCTCGCGGTAAACTTCGCCACAGCGATTAGTGCCGCAGTGAGGAATGGCAGCGTCTTGTGCATATCGCTATATAGCTTCTCAACCTGTGGCACCACCACGAGCAACATAAAGAGCATCACTCCCATGATCACCGCCAGGACAATGGCTGGATACGTCATGGCACCGCGAATCTTGCTCACCATGGCGGCGTCCTTTTCTTGCTGGGAGGCAACCCGCTTGAGCGCTTGGTCGAGCGTGCCAGAGGCCTCACCAGCGGTGACGAGCGAGAGGTAGATTTTGTCGAAGATCTCGGGGTGTTTACCAAAGGAGTCCGACAGCTGCCGGCCACCCTCAACATCGGCAATGATCTCTTGGATAATCTCTTGCAGCTTCTTGTTCTCCGTCTGCTCCAGCACCGTGCGAAGGCTCTGCGACAGGGGTAGCCCCGCACCAATCAGCGTCGCCAGCTGGCGCGTAAAGACCACCTTGTCTTTAGTCGTCACACGGCGCGTCAGGCTGCCAAAGAGCCCACCGCTCTCATCGACTTCTTTGATATCGAGCGGAACGAAGCCTTGCTCAGTCAAAACGCGCGCCGCCGCCATCTCAGACTCAGCCTGGACGATAGATTTGATGATGGTGTCGGTCGCTTTGTCGCGTGCTTCGTAGTTGAACTTTCGCATCGATTATCCTCTCATTAAGCGCTCAAATTCGGTGAGGTCAACCGCAAACTCGCGGGCGCTGTCGTACGTCACGGTGCCACTCTGGACCAGACTCACCAGTGTTCGATCCATCGTCTGCATACCTTGGTCTGCTCCAGTCTGGATGATGGCATCAAGCTGGTGACTCTTGCCCTCGCGGATGACGTTGCGCACCGCTGGGTTGGCTACCAAGACCTCAGCGGCCACCACTCGCCCACCACCAATGGCTGGCACCAGGCGCTGGCTACAGATTGCCATCAAGATATTGGCCAGCTGAGCCCGAATCTGTGGCTGCTGGTGGGGCGGGAAGACGTCGATCATGCGGTCGATACTCTGTGCTGCACTGTTGGTGTGCAAGGTGGCAAACACCAAGTGGCCCGTCTCGGCAATGGTAATGGCAGCACTAATCGTCTCGAGATCGCGCATCTCACCAATCAGCACCACGTCTGGGTCTTGGCGCAGGCTAGAGCGCAGCGCGGCGCTAAAGGAGTAGGTGTCGTAGTGCACTTCGCGCTGCACGACCACCGAGCGCTTACTCTTGTGAGTGAACTCAATCGGGTCTTCGATGGTGATGATGTGGTGCGACTTCTCAGTGTTAATTTTATCGATCAAAGCAGCCAGTGTGGTCGATTTACCACTACCAGTTGGTCCCGTCACCAGCACCAGGCCGCGCGGGAAGTCGGCGAAGGTCATGACGACAGGCGGCATGCCGAGCTCGGTCACAGACTTGATTTCATTCGGGATCAAACGCAGCGCGGCCGCCAAGTTGCCCCGCTCATGAAAGGCATTCACCCGGAAGCGCCCAAGATTACCAAAGGCAAAGCTAAAGTCAAACTCTTTATCCTTCATCAGCACCTGCTGCTGGTCTTGGTCGAGAATGGCAAAGACGAGCCGCTCCACCTGCGCTTCATCCAGTGGGCCAAAGCCCGCCACAGGGGTCAGCGCGCCATCGATGCGCAGCATGGGGGGCAGCCCCACCTGAATGTGCAGGTCTGAGGCGCGGCGGCGCACCACATCCTCGAGCAGGACTTCTATGCGTAATTCTCTATTTTCCATGGTTGTTGTTGGTTCCTTTCTTATGCTATGTCTGATGTGACACGGTTGACTTCCTCCAGGGTGGTAATCCCTTGCAGCGCCTTGAGGTAGCCATCTTGGCGCATCGTGATCATCCCTTGCTCGATGGCTTTCTTCTGGATCTCGGTACTCGACGCTCGGGCGGTAATGAGCTGCTGGATCTCCTCTGTCACTTCCATCACCTCAAAGAGTCCGGCTCGGCCGCTGTAGCCCCGTGGTGTGTTGGCAGTGTCGCGCCCACGCACTAAGCGGTAGGATTTTTGACCAGCCAGTGGCAAGTCACTATAGCCAAGGTCGGCCGAGATTTTGGCTGCCTCTGCCTTGGTCTTGGGCAGGAGGTGCCCCACAGTGCTGAGGATCATCTCTGTCTCGAGCGGATTAGACCAATAATTCTCGTGCTGCGGCCCAATCCGGCGCACCAGGCGCTGGCCAATGATGGTATTAACAGTGCTGGCGATGAGAAATGGCTCAATATGCATATCGAGCAAGCGCGGCAACACTCCCGCTGCCGAGTTGGTGTGGAGTGTGCTAAAGACAAGGTGGCCCGTCAGTGCTGCCTGGACGGCGAGGTTGGCCGTCTCGTTGTCGCGGATCTCCCCCACCATCACCACATCAGGGTCTTGGCGGAGAATACTGCGCAGACCATTAGCAAAGGTAAGACCAACGTCACTATTGACCTGGATCTGGTTAACCCCCTCCATTTTGTACTCCACCGGGTCTTCTAGTGTGACGATGTTGATGGTATCATCCTTAATTTCTTTAATCAGTGCATAGAGACTGGTCGACTTACCACTACCGGTCGGGCCACTGGTGAGAATCATCCCATTGGGACGATGGATCCCCTGGCGAATGAGCCGAAGGGCACGCCCAGCATAGCCCATCTGCTCGAGCTCGAAGGATGTGCCAGTCTTATCTAGCAAGCGGATCACCACCTGCTCGCCCCACACCACTGGGCTAATGGCAATACGGAGGTCAACTTCCTTATCTGCCACCTTGACGGCAAACTGCCCATCCTGCGGGATGCGGTGCTCGTCGATCTTGAGCTCAGACAGGATCTTGATCCGGCTCACCAGTGCTGGCTCGATGCTCTTGGGTAGTTGCATAACTTCGCGCAGCACACCATCGACGCGGCAGCGAATCTTGAGCGACTTCTCGAGCGGCTCGATGTGGATATCACTAGCGCGGCTCTTTACGGCGTATTCGAGAATAGTACTCAGGGCTCGACTAATTGGTGAGTCTTGGACGATTGTCTTGATATCGCCCCGAGCTTCAGCGGCTGCCTCGGCCTGCGACACTTGGGCGGCTACATTAACACTACTGAGGTCGGTGCGGTACTGCTCCAGCACATGGCGCACCCCAGCCTCCGACGCCATAAAGACCTTGAGTGGGCGCTGGACGCGGTTGGCAAGGTAATCGACCGCCTGGACGTTGTTGGCATCAATCATCGCCACCGCCAAGCGGTTCTGCACCTCGGCCAGTGGCACCGCCATGAAGCGCTCGGCAATATCCGATGGCAAAAGCGTGAGGATATCTTGGTCGACAATTGTATTGGTGAGATTGACATACGGCACACCCGACACATGGGCAATCGCCCGGGTCAGCAGCTCGTTATCGATCGCCGATTCATCAGTTAGCACAGTCAATAGTGGCCGGCCACTCTCGCGGGCCAGCTTGGTAGCATCATCAAGGCGCTGGCGCGTGATCAGCCCTTCATCGACGAGGAGTGTGGTGAGTTTTTCTTGCATATCACTTGTCATCAGTGCCACACGCTACCTCTGTTATTTCTGCTGCGATTGCCCAATGATCGTTTCGACCGCTGGGTTGATCGCCTCCTTGTTAAACACTGCACTATCTGGCTCATCAATCGTATCCGAGAGCTTCTCGACTGTCTCTACCTTGGTGCCACGCTGCGGCATTTGCAAGAATGGGATACTACTCGCCACAAAAAATGCCACCACCACTGATATACTAGCGATCAAGATAATCATTGCGATGTCGGTCTTCTTCATGGTTTGATGTCCTTTTTCTTTAGCTCGATGGTTTTGGCTGGTGAGTAGTAGGCATGAGCCGAGATCTTCATGGCGACTTTGCTGTCAGTCCGCTCAATGGTCATGCGGTCAATCTCGATCACGCGGATGGAGCGCTCGAAGCGCTGCAAAAGCTCGCGCAGAGCGTTGGGGTTACTGGCCGATACCTCCATGGTGAAGTGGATGGACTGCAAGTTGCCATTGCTGGCAGCGGCACCAGTGCTATTTGATGACTCGCTGTCGTCCGTTTGGTCAATATTAAGCGAATCGAGTGACACGCCTGCCACACCATTGACCAGCTTAGACTGGAGCGACGCACCCAACGCCAGAGCATTATCCTCCGCCGGCAGAGCATCAAGCACCACCTGGAGCGCCTTCTCATCGTTGTTGATGCGGCTGGCATTGAGGTGTGAGTTGGTCTCCAGTACCTTCAACTCGCCGCGTAGCTTCTCGACTGCGTCGTTGTTGTTCTTGAGTACGGCAGCAGTGTTATTTTTCTCGCCAAGCACTCGCTCTTTGAAGATAATTTGCTGCACCAAAAACCACGATATCACCAGTGCAAAGCCCACAATCACCGAGGCTCCGGCCACCCAGAGGAACATCACCCGGCTGGATTGCTCGATCTGTTGGCGCTTGTGGATGGCGGCGTCTTTCTTACTCATCTAGTTCTTCTCCTTGTTGGTCGCCTTGGGCGTAAAGAGGCTATCGGGCACATGCAGGCGCGAGTCAGTTACATTGGTGCTGCCAGTTGGGGCTTCGATGCGCAGATTCTTAGAGCTATTAGAGAGAAGCTCCTTGGGGTAGGTAAAGGTCAGCTTGAAGCGCAGCACCTTAGCTCCACTGGCATCCTCACCATAGCTGGTGTCGCTCACGGTCACATCATCGGCCAGCTTGACGGTCTGGACACGGTTATCGCCATCGGTGTAGCTCAGCTTGGTGTTGAGGATCATTTTCTTGAGTTTGTCTGTCGCCTCAAAGCTGTTGGCTGCCGACCCCTCAATGGAAAGCTTGGTCTCGGATGGGTCGAGGCTGACAGTCGACATCTTCACATCATTGGGCGCAGCAGGATTGATGGCACTGAGCACATCGAAAATCCGCGAGTCGATACTCTTATCCTTGTGCATCGAGGAGAGCTGGGCTAGTTGGTTTTGGATGGTGACGATCTGATTGGCATCTTTGACACTACTAATCTTGCCGTACTGGTCTTTGATCTCGTTGTCGGTCAGCCACTCGCGGGCACTCTGCGTACCAACATACACCACCAGCAGCGCCACCGCTGCGCCAGCAATGATACTTACGAGAATGGAGAGCGATATCACACCATTGCGCATACGCTGGGCATGCAGGTATTCGCGCTTGACGTCAGGAATGAGGTTGATCTCTATCATGCGTCGTTCCTCCGTTTTGCGAGGCCCACGGCTGTGGCAAACTCTGGTGCGACATTAGCCAATTGCTCTTGGCTGGTCTGCGGCATATGGATACCATGCCAGGGGTTACCCGGGGCGGTCGAGACCTCTACTTTGGCCGCAACATACTCGCTGAGGTGCGGGATCATCTCGCCAAAGCCTGTCAGCGTAATGCTCGATACCTGGGCGCTAGCGTAGCGCGTCTGGAAGAATTTGATCGATTTAATAAGCTCGCTCGCAAAGTTATCCAGCGCACCCTCGATGGCACGCACCACCTGCCCATCGAGCTTATCCTCCGCTAGACCAAACTTGAGAATGAACTGCCGAGCTTGGTCCTCCTGAACGCTGAGGTTTTGTACTGCCGACTTGACGAGGCTGCTGACACCAGACGGAATAGTCCGGACGAGGCGCGGCGCCCCACCGTAGATAATGGCAAGATCGGTCGAGAGTTCACCAATGTCGATGAGCATCACTGCGGCGCCATGTGCTGCTTGCTGCGGCGGTGCAAAGGCCCGCACCATCGCAATTGGGTCGGGCTCGATAGCAATCACATTCAGCCCCAGGCCCTCGATAAACTCAAGCTGATCCTCACTATACCCCTTCGATACACTGCTGATCAGCACCTCTTGCTGATCGCTCGCATGGAGCGATGGCCCCAGCAGCACCCAATCTACCTTGGCATCATCTGCCATCGGCACATATTGGTCTATCTGGTATTTCATCGTGGCGCGCAGCTCAGCGTCGGAAACTTGCGGCACATCGACCACTGTTGTAAAGGTCTTGTTGGATGGTAGGCCAATCGCAACATTCTTCGTCTTGATGCCACTCTGGCCCACGGCAGTCATAATAACTTCGCCCAGGCGACGGCGCGACTCTGGTGCATCGCTACTAGTAATACGGCGGTCAACGGGCGCATAGCCATGTGCCACGAGTTCCCACTCGTCGCCAGCTGGTGCTAGCTGCAAAACCCGCACGGCATTGGTACCGATATCGAGTGCAAAGAAATCGCCCGACCCTTTTTGAAACTTCATACTCATCTATTATACATAAGCGACATTGGTTTAGGCAAGGGGGTTGGCGGAAAATATCGATAGTTGACATATCTCTCATTGTCTGATATATATGAGGTTATTATGAAATTCTTTGATCGACTCTCTCGAGAACCAAATATCACCCCCCCCCAATGAATTAAGTGATACGCCGCCTGGCGGCCGAGCACGGCGAGCGCTTGCAGCTGCGGCAGATCTACTCGCAGAGGAGCAACGGAGACACGAGGAAGAAATGCTCAAGTTCCAGCGTGAGTCTCTAAGTTCTTGGGAAATGCGCAGGCAATTCCTGGAGCGTTCTGGGGCATACCCTGCACCACCTGATCTATATGCATTATGGCTCTATACCTATCTAGAACAAGGCAACGAAATTACTCATCCAAGAGATTATACTTTCCCGCGCGGACAGCTCAGGAGAGACGAGACTATTACACAGCAATCGCTTGCCTCGATTGGGCCAAGTGGTGCAGTATTTGAGGATGAAGAGATATCATATTACGACCAACGTGTTGTCTGGGTACCAACGAAAAGCTGTGAGGGAAACTGTATTCCAACAGGCTATGGTTCTCACGCACTGACTATTATGTATTTACCCGATCTTGCCAAGCTAGACACTCGCTCAACTTCTGGCGATTGGCGCCCAGGATGGGAGTATGGCCATTCGACGCTGCTCACCTTAGAGCTCGATGGATCATCACCAACCGGCCTTCGCGCCTCAACAAATGACCCAGATGTCATCGAGTCCTATGCCGATATAACCGACATGATTATGGGTCTCACTGGCAACTTTGATCCAGCAGCGATGCGCCAAAAACTGAAAGATGCTAAGAACCGGCCCAGCCAAGAGTTGGAGCAACTATAACTCACGCTTTGCTATATTGAGTCTGGTATCTTCTACCGCAATAATAGGAGCAGCTTCTAGCCTGCTCCTATTATAGCCTGTAGCCAATCATCACAGCTAAAACCGCGGTGCGGCTTCTGTTGTGGTGGCGGTGGTGATGGGCAGGTCGTTGTTTTTGTTGTAGCGCGAGCCCCACATAAAGACGTCGGCGCGTTGGTTGAGCACCTCAGCAGCTTCGGCGAGGTTATCCTTCTCAGCACCAAAGGTGCGACGCAGCTGGAGCTGACGCGCCATGATGGTACCGTTGATGGTGAGCTTTTCTTTGCAGGTCTCAGCAGTGAGGCCATTAAAGTACGCACCAACGTGACGGATCTCGTCGCAGGTAGAGATGACTCCCCCACTGCCACCGGTTGGCTGGGCAATCAGCCAGGCATTCACTTCTTTGACATTATGCCGGACGACGATATTCTTAGCCTTAATGACGAGCTGCGAAAGCTTGGTAGCATCATCTACTGTAGTGGCACCGTACTTGAGGTCGCCATCGATCGTCACTGTGCCGCCTGCTTCCACTACCAGCGTACTACTACCTGGCAGCGTGCCGTGGATGGTGGCATCGCCGTTGACGGTGCGCACATTGTGGCCAGCAAAGCTCCCTACATCAATAGATGTACCAGCCGCTGCGCCCCGGCCAAAGCTCGGCACCTTCACATTGGTTGGTGGTGCCCAGCGGCCAGCTGGCGTAGTGGTGTTGGCAAAGGCAAGGCTATCCTTGGAGCGGTCATAATCACCACCATACCCTCGCCGGCTAGACAGCACGCCACCGGTGGCAGAGAGGATTTTGCCGCCATTTTGCGGTGCCATCATGCCATACTCAGCCCAACTGCCATACATGTTACCATCCTTAGTCGTCTTGAGAGTAACGATTTGTGCATCGCCATTGCCACTCGCCGCGCCAATGCCGTTGCCGACGCGCAAGTCGCCACCCCAGATCTGCACCCATGGTAGCTTCGTCACCGTTACGCAGGCGGGCGAGGAAATACGACGCTCGTTGCCGTCGGTATGTTTATAATTATAATCTTTGATAGCAACGATGCGACAGATCATATCCCCCACCTTGGCATCGGCAGCGTTGATATCTTTGGTGTCATTCAGGCGGGTGTGGCTGTCGAGATATTTTTTGTTCTCGCGGAAGGTGGGCTCGTTGGTGCAGTCGATCGGCTGCTTGCCGCGCAGCCAGGTGCAGGCTGTGTCGCTCCCACTGTAGCTACCCAGGGCATAGGGGTAGCCCACTGCCGCCCCACGGTCAAAGATGCTGCTCAAACTGCCTAGGAACTGCTGGCGGTGCTGCCCTCGCACGATGAATTGATAAGCCGCGGCTTCGCTCTCGCTGCGGTCTTTGTCGGTGCTTGCACCAGTGTTGTGGATAGATTCGTCAATCCGGCTGGGCGCAATATTCCCACCCTCCAGCGTGGCAAGCTTCTTGCCGTCGATCGTGGCCGATGGATAGAGCTCAAAGTCTGAGTGCACACTAGCACACGCTGGGTCGCTGCGCCGCCACGCTGGGTCACCAGCAATGCCAGGTGACCACGATATCCGTTGGCAGAGTGTGCGGCCAACGTCGCTCGTTTGGATACGATAACTCGTGAAGCGGTCAGTCATGCCGCCACTCGGATACACCGTATAGAAGAGCTGTCCAGACTGGCCCGTCACATTGCGCGCCAGGCTATGTCCACCACTGTAATTATTAGCAAAGCCGGTGCCATCCATCCCCACGGACACGGTTGCACTGTTGGGGCCATTGTTGCGGAGATCATGCGCCCAGTAGATTTGTTCACCCGGAAAGGCTCGGACGGATTTTTGCATATTTTGCGTGCCAGGCCACTGCTTACCCACATAGCTTTGGCCGTTGATCGTCCAGGGTGGGATGCGTCGCGTGATCGTCACCTTCACATCACTCGTACCACAGGCAATGTTCTCACTAGCAGCCAGGGTGCGCCCGCCGTCGGTCGAGATACAGCTATATAGGCCAATCCCCACCGTACGCGACTGCCCCACCGGGATATCAAACTGGCCAATGTCGAGCTGCGCCCGCACTTCGCCACCCTGGCTGGTGTATTGGTTTTGGCCACTGACGCGCCCGCGGTACATCACGCTCGACTGAACGTTCTTGATGCGGCTATTGCGGTTGTAGTTCCAATTCATGTTGCGGTCGAGGTGCATGGAGCTGATGTCGAAGGGACCCGAGCGGTTACCCGAGTAACCCGAGCCACGAATGACAATATCGACGAGGCCTGTCTGATTGTGATCAATCGATATACCCGACTTATAATAATTCCGCTCGCCAGGCTGCGAAAACCACACTACTGCACAGGGACTGCCACTACGGCAGAGCTCAGGCAACTTCGCCTCTACCTCATTATTGGGCCGAGCTGCCACCAGCCCGCCCAGCGCCGCACTCACCCCCACAGCGCACAGTAGCCCCAGCAGGCCAGCACGCACCAGTGATTGGCGACAAAAATGTACAAATGTCATGCTTATGATTATAGCAAAGTTACGGCAATTGTGCACTGTGTTCATGACGCAAGGCAGAGACATCGCCATATATTCTTATATAGCTCATAAATATCGTTAGCTCTCCCTCCTCACCACTTCATCCGATGGAGTGTGAAAACCGGTCGTAATGACCGGTTTTCAGCCCAGCGCAAGAGGTCGATACTTGGGAAGTATCGACCCTTATAGTGTTCCGTCGGAGGGAGTGTGGGGAGGGTGAGCGTGAGACGAGCGCAGAGCTTATCTTGTGATGGAGCAAAAGCACACCAATGGCGAAAGAGCCTTACTTTATATTATATACACCACAACACACTCACATTCCTCGCATTTTCCTCTTCTCTCCTGCCGATTTCTCCCTTGCGCTGCTATACTATATATATATGAGTCTATCTATTGGTATTGTTGGCCTGCCTAATGTTGGCAAGTCGACCCTTTTCAACGCCCTCACCAACAATGATATTTTGGCAGCCAACTACCCCTTTGCTACCATCGAGCCCAACACTGGCATTGTGCCTGTGCCCGATGAGCGCCTGAGTGTACTAGCTGATATGTACCATGCCGAGAAGGTTGTGCCGGCCACTGTGACCTTTGTCGATATCGCCGGGCTGGTGGCTGGTGCTGCCAGTGGCGAGGGCTTGGGCAATAAGTTCCTCGCTCATATTCGCCAGTGCGATGCAATTGTCCACATTGTCCGCGCCTTTGCAAATGACGACATCGTCCATGTCGATACCACCGTCGACCCGCAGCGCGATATCGACATCATTAACACCGAGCTCATGCTGGCAGACATCCAGACTATCGAGACCCGCCTGGCTCGCCTCGCCAAAGAAGCCAAGGCCAACCCCAAGGCGCGCAGCACCCTTGAGTATCTGCATCAGTTGCGTGACGACCTTGCCGCTGGCACCCCTGTTCATCTGAACAAAAATATTATTCATGAGGCAATCGCCGACCTCCACCTCCTCACCGCCAAGCCAGTCATCTACGTCTTTAATGTCGACGAAGCCACCCTTGCCAATGCCGAGGCCAAAGCCCGCCTGGCAGCGCTCGCTCATGGCAGCACGGCGCTCTTCATCTGTGCCACGCTAGAGGACGAACTCAAGGGGCTGGATGCAAAGGATGCGCTGGAGCTACTGGCGAGCTATGATGTGCCCGAGGCTGGCCTGACACAATTGATCCGGGCAGCATACGATACGCTCGGCCTGCAGAGCTACCTCACCGCTGGGCCCAAGGAAGTGCACGCCTGGACGATCCACCAAGGCTGGACGGCACCACAAGCGGCCGGGGTCATCCATACCGACTTCGAGCGAGGCTTCATTGCAGCGCAAGTGGTGGATTATGACGACCTCGTGGCAGCAGGCTCCGAAGCCAAAGCGCGCGAAGCCGGCAAAATCCGCACCGAAGGCAAGGCCTATGTCATGCAGCCAGGCGATGTGGTGGAATTTCGATTTAATGTAAGTAAGTGATCCTAGCTAAGAAACATGAGCAAACTCGCCATGAGCTTATGGCGAGTTTTTTGCATGGACTATTACTATAATCTTCTCAGAAGGTATAGCAAAGAGTACACTGGTAGTATATGTATCATTATATGCGACGCATTGCCATACCGGTCATACTTGAGGTTATTTTCATCGTCTCATGTTTTGTCCTGCCACGGCATCTATATGTTTATAGTAATACAGCATTTTTTGTGGCGCTGCTTGGCTACATCATCACAACAAAAAGTGTGAGTATACACCAGTGGTGTCGTGCGCTCGCTGGTGGGTGGCACTTTTGGCGGCAGGTAGTAATCACGCTGGTTTGTGCAGCAGGAGCATTTGGTGTGACAAGCGTGCTCGAGCAAGCCTTCCCTCACCTCACCACAGGTGCCATTACAATGCCGGTCAAGACGGCAGGCGAATTGTTACTTTTTGCGCTCTCAACCATCATTCTCCCCGCCATCGTAGAGGAAACAATTTTTCGCAAGCAGATGATCTGCCTGGCCAGTCGCACAGCGATCATCTGCACCACCCTACTGAGTGCTATGTTGTTTGCAGCAGAGCACTTCGTCGCACCGTGGGGTGTGCTGCTAGGTATGGTGTGGGCACTGCCATTTAGCTTGGCATATAGTATGACGCGCAATGTGTACGTACCAATGACGGCACATGCCATTGCAAGCATGTTCATCAATGGGCCGACGGTGGTGATGGCGCTATGTGTTGTGCTATGATGTGTTACTTGGATTTATATTTACTATATTATTCGCACCATCCTATTCTCTGCTTTTTCAGAATCTCGTATGAGTAACTATTGAGTGCGATACGAAGCGGTATGCAAGGTATTTGTCTATTATATATACCGATTCACGCCGACAGGCGGTATACAAAAGCCTAGATTATGTCCGTTCGAAGCACTCACTTTCCTCACCGCTTCATTCGTTGGAGTGTGAAACTAGTTTTTCTCAGTCTAAGCGTGTGGCCGTAGGTAACCAGCTTTTATATTGCTTTGCCAGAGAGAGTAGCAAGAGGAGTTGCCAACGATGCTTGCTCTCAATGAGACGTTAACGCTTTGCGCTTTTTGCTTTTTGCAATCGATAAAATCGCTCCTGGTTGCCATGCGCACCCTTCACGCTGCTGTCGGCTTTGTCGACAATTACACACTGGGTGCGCACCCACTGCTCGAAGTCGCGCAGGATAGCGCGGCGCACGCTGTCATTTTTGACGATGCCACTGCGCGTAAGCTGCGCGCGCTGCGCCTCAAACTGCGGCTTGACCATTGCGATGATACTGGTGCGCGAACTGCTGATGTGTATGAGGTGCGGTAGAATTTTGCGCAGGCTAATGAACGATACATCAATGACGATAATGTCTGGTGTGGCTGCTGGCACAAAATCGCGAATGTCGGTTTTTTCGTGCAGCTCGATGCGCGGGTTGCCACGCAGGCTGGGGTGGAGCTGCTCCGTCCCCACATCCACTGCATACACCATGCGCGCACCATGCTGCAATGCATAGTCGGTAAAGCCGCCAGTACTGCTACCAACATCAAGCACGATAGTATTATCAAACGAAATATTAAGCCGCTGCGCCACGCTGGCTAATTTGAGCCCCGCCCGCGATACATAGCGCTCGTGCGCCACCAGCTTTATCTGCGTCGACTCATCTACAAACATGCCTGGCTTGTGCGCCACCGCACCATCCACCAATACCTTGCCAAGGCGAATCCAATTTTCAGCCGCTGAGCGTGTTGCTGCGTGGCCACGCGCTACCATTGCTTTGTCTAGTCGTTGTTTTTGCATGTCCTTATTATACTGCACGAGTGGATAGATAGTTAGTTGGTGTGAAGCTAATAGGCCTGCTGCATTTTTGCACAATGCATGAGGCTGTAGAGCATAATAATGATGAGATTGGATGAGACTGCTGCGCGCGGATATACTGCTTGCTTCCGTCATGTTTCAAATTTTGCTGATAGAGAAAATCCGCTTTTTCTTTGCGCGCTATTGCAGCTTTTATATTAATAACTCACTCAAACTATCGCGCACTGCAGCATGCTATTCTTCATTCGCACACGTTGCCGAAAGCGAGCAGGATATTCAAGACACAAGACAACTCAGCCAGACATATAGTATACATAACAAAAATTAAGTGAGCATCGTGATAGCGAAATATCTTGCTCGTATGGCTGCGCCACATCACCGACAAGCCGCATATTCATGCCCCCGCAAAAGCACTACACATAGCAAAACATGATGCGACTGCGGCAGATGCTTCGCATAGCGAGCTCACTCGCCTGAACAAAAAATTGATTTTTGGCAGCGTCACATTTTTGCGAGCCAAGCGTAAGTATTTGTGTATGCAAGATGGTATATTTCGCATCCTCGCTGCACATAGACAAGCCAAGATGAATCGCGCTATATGTTGCGTTTATACATGTTTTGCAAAAATTGCATGGGCCATCTATAAGCAGTTCTAGCTGCTATAATATGCAATTCATTTTTGCACAAACCTGCAAACGATGATTATTTTTATCATCAGCCATTCGTGCGTGCAGTCTATACTTCGCAGCAGCATATCGCCTCGCTATAATTTGCCCGGCATGCAAAAATCAAAAATGAAACACTCTCCAGCCAGCTACAACAAACGTGCACAAAAAAGCGAAATCAAAAATACTCAAACCAAAAAATAGACGCGCCGCACAATGATCACATTTTTTATCACGCAGCAACAACTCCACGCATCATGTTGCTAGCAGCATTTTTTTACGTGAGTGTGCTCAAGCCGAGCGCGTAGCTTCGCAGCAACACAACAAAAAATTGTGTTCATTATTTTTAAAATGCTTATGTTTACTTCGGTAAGTTTTATATTATGCCCTATTGCCATAAGCGTTATTATATTGCTAAAGGTAAGTGCGCATCTGTAACGGAAATTTGTTCATTTATGCTTATGGTTACTGTGTTTATCCTGGGTGTAAGCATACGTGTGCGTGCTCCATGCCGCACGAGACAATCGTTGCGCTTACTACATCGTTGTTATGCTCACTATACCCCTCCAGCTATTGTGGTGTTGTTTGTACATCATGATACCTACACCTTTGTGTTGTGTACATGTCATCGTTTTGCCTAATCGCTGTGCTTCCTACCACGCTCATTCTTCGAACGTTCGCCCGGTATTCCCTGTTCATATTCTGTATTTTTTACAATGCCTTGTATATTTTGGCAGTATCTTCGTCACAGAAAGCTTTGTTGCATTCTCTACAATAATAGCTTAATCCTATCGAGCTTGACAGCGAACCTTATGTGTTAGTTATTACAACATCATTTACATCCTCTTTCTTCCCCTATTACTCAGCAAAAATACAGAGTGTCCGCAAGCTCGCGCTCAAAATTGGCCAAAAATCGTTGCTACTCTACGTTGTTTTTATCACATCTCTAGGATGCTCCAGCCTGAGCATCACACGGCACAAAAAATACACCGCTTTTCGCGGTGTATATGTGTTATCCCTACAATTCCTCACTTTTGCATGTAAACGCGATGAGAGCGGCCCTCATGAGCTCTCAGGGCACTATTTCTTGCGCTCGCGGTACTCTCCGCTTGCAGTATCGACAGAAATAACGTCGCCCGTTTTAATAAAGGCTGGCACCTTCACTACCAAGCCCGTCTCCAGCGTCGCATCTTTGAGCACACTGCTGGTTGTGTCACCTTTTACAACATCTTCGGTGTAGGTGACTTGAAGGTAGAGGTTTTTTGGTAGCTCGACATTGATCACTTTACCATCGAAGAACTGCAGGCTTAGTGTATCCCCTTCCTTCAGGTAGTCCTTAGCGCTGTCGACGAGGTCTACAGCAAGCTCAAACTGCTCAAAGCTGGTTGGCTCCATAAAATAGAACGTATCACCATCATTATAGAGGTACTGCACACTCTGCGTCGATACCTCGGCGGGCTCAATCTTATCTTGCCCCTTGAAGGTCTTGGGCAGCACGCTGCCGTCGATCAAGTTCTTCAGCCGCACATTGACAATCGAGCCACCTCGGCCCATTACCTTCTGATTATAGTCCACAACCCGATACGGCTTGCCGTCGAGCTGCACAATCACGCCTTTTTTGAGGTCAGTTGGTTGGTACATCACCTATCTCCTGTTTAGTAGTTGCTGCTTCGTTCGAAACATCCGCCAGCGCAGTCACAGAGGTACTGCGCTGAAAAAGCTCCTAACCTTGCGCCACAAATGGCAGCAACGCCAAGTGGCGAGCCCGCTTCACTGCTACGGCGAGCTGTCGCTGTTGTTTATCCGACAACCCTGTGCGGCTGCGTGGCTCGATCTGCCCATAAATATTAATGAACTTTTGCAATGTCTTTGCATCTTTGTAGTCAAAATAGACCGGTGTGTCCTTGCGCATGCGCTTGGCCATTATTTGTTCTCCTTTAGTATGTTGTTAAAATGGTATTTCTGATAGGTCAATTGGCTTGTCGTCGATGTCTTCGATGACAACATCCTGGCTACTACCACTGTTAGCTGGCGCTGGCGCTGCCGCTGGTGTTGTACTTCCGTCAGCACGTCCACCACCAACGAAGGTAAAGTCCTCTACTGTCACTTCTACAACAGAGCGCTTGTTGCCGTCCTTATCGTCGTAGCTGCGTTGGTCGAGGCGACCACTGACGAGCAGCGGGCTGCCCTTCTTCACATATTGCGCGATGGTTTCGCCAGTCCGCCCCCACGCCACACAGTTAATGAAGCTGGTTTGGTCTTGGTTTTGGCCATTTTGGTTGCGCCACGTGCGTGTGACTGCTAGTGTAAAATTCGCAACGTTCTGCCCGCTCGCTGTGGTGCGCACCTCTATATCGCGCGTCAAATTGCCCATCAAAATAACTTTGCTAAATCCTCGAGCCATATATCCTCCTCGATTCTTTACTGTGGTTATGAGTTGTTGTGGTAATTTTTACTCTTCTGTCTGGCGGCTAGCTTCGCGCGCTTTAGCCTCGGCCATCAGCTTGCGGCCCTTCTCATCCACCTTGACGAGCAAGTAGCGAATCACATCGTCAGAGATATTCAGCGCATTGCTGATCTTCAGCGGCGCATCGGCAGGCAGCGCCACCTCAAAGTAGACATACACCGCAAAGTCTTCCTTCTTAATGCTATACTGCAGCTTTTTCTTGCCCCAGTTGTCTTCGCTGGTGATAGAACCACCAGCACCAAGCACCAGCTCACGCACCTTGACAAGCGGTGCCTCAAGGTTCGATTCTAGATCTGGCCGAATCAAAACCGTTAGTTCATATTGTTTCATATGCAAACCTCCTTTGGGATCCATATGGATGTTTATCCGGACGATAAACTTAGGTTAATAACGCATTATATTATACGCGAGACAGCCCGCAAAGTCTAGCGAGGTACAGAGGTGTGGGGGCGTTGTACTTTTTGATTTTTCTATTTTTGTATTTATCTTGGCACTACTCCACACACAGCTATTTATATTATTAGGTGAGCACCCGCGGCTTCTCTCCCCACACGCTCGCCCATCCTCCAAAGAGCCGCACAGTAATGCAGTGCAGCTATGCCCATCACCCACATTTTACAAAAATGATAATTATAGTATAGCGCTACGATTCGCTTGCTTCGCCCTATCGCTATACATAATATATGATACCCATATATTATTATGTATAAGCATACGAGAATACCTTTTGAGCTCTATTATATTTAGAAAATATTACTTATTATAAGTCAAAATGTGAAAAAATGAACCGTTCTTAATTGTCATGTATATACTACCTTGTCTCTCGCTTTTTTAGCTTTTTTGATGCTGCGATGCATCTGCAAAAAATTATCGAGTCAGTTTTCACCTATGTTTATTTTGCTATTGCTTCTTCCGTAAGCGAAGTATCGCTCCGCTACTTTCTCGTGCATTTTTGCCAGAGCCACCTATGGCACTCCATAGCTCTATTGCACCCGTCTCATTTTTGCACATTGCTTATATAGAGCCAACTGCCCTACCTCCATACATCGCACATTTGCACCAGCATTTTGCTATTTATTTTTATATCATAAAATAACCTATAGCGCAAAATGTGAAATTTTTGAAAGCTCCATTTGTGCCATCCACGACGCATCATTATTTTTTATACAAGCCATACATCGCACCCCACTAGATCATGTAGATTTAATAACCATGACTACTATATAGTGCTTGCGCTTATCACACATTCACTCACACTCAATACATAATTAGCCGCCTACGCTCAAAAATACGAAAATATCACCATATTAACCCACCCACTAGATCATACACATCACACTCCATCCATTTTTTAACTCCGCACTCACACTCCGAGGCTGTTTTATACACCTTATGCTTTGCCATACTGATTGTGCCTATATCACCATCAACTATCATTTGCTTGCATTATGCAACTGATTATGAAAATTTGCTGCACTATCGTATTGGCATAACGCAGACGCAAATCCAGCCATCACCATTTCCTCACAGAACACCCTCTTAGCCACAAAGTTACTCGCACCTACCATATATTTTGGCGCACCAATGCCTGTTATTTTTGACTCTCGTTGCACCCATCTGCTTGGTTATGCAAATTTTGCTATCAAGCCTATCGCTGAATAATTTTCTACTGTTTTCATACATCCCTTCTGCACCAATCGTGCATTGTCATACCTCGCAGTACACAAAAATATCATCTATCACGCCGTCATCGCATCACACTATTTCAAAAATCATCATTTTTTGTTTGCAGTCAATCAGCTGCTGCCATACATGCTTCGCATATCACACACATCTTACCAAAATTATCACTTTCTTTTGGCGCGCACGAACCATCATTGCTTCTTGGCACTATATTTCTGCACCACTTTGCCGGACTGAGTCTCGTTATTCTCAGATTTTTATTATGAATATCATTATATTCCGTTCACGAATTTTAGCATGATAGCTCTTTACTTAATTTACTTCTTACATTGCGTACAAGTCTCTTGCCTATGCGCAGGCCACGCATATCTTACCCAGGACAAGACAGCTTATTTGCTCAAGTAAGCTCACTTCCCAATTCATCTCACCACCTCACATTCATTTTTTGCACATTTCTATAATCGCAATGTGAAAATTTTGCACTGCTACAGTACGCATTTCATTTTTCATCACACATATTGTTGATTGTCTCTCCGTCCTTCTATCTAGCTGTAATAATTTTGCATGCTCTCTCATAAATCTGCACGCAAATGTACATATCGGCACCATACTAATTTTATATTTGCCACCAAATAATTTATTTTTGCATCACTCATCACTCGCATGGTAGCAAAAAATATTTTGCACACACATTACTTTGTAAATTTACAAACATTTTTGTCGAGCACCATTAATTTTTTAGCAACATCAATGGCTCATCATTATTTTTTAGTCGCAGTGTCGCAATGCAACATTATTTTTGTCATGTATGTGCTATCTGCTTGATGCGCCGGTTTTCGAAAATAATCATTTTTTCGCAGCAACGCACTTCTGTCATTTTTCTACATGCAAAATTATAACTACATATATCGTGCACCAATCAAAATGGACAAAAAATAATATTTTGCTGCAGAATAATTATTAATAACGTAGTACTCTCTCATATTTCTGCAAACCACTTTGCAAAAATATCTTTACTACTGCAAAAAGCCGCTAGTAGCTCTGCACTCTACTTTGCTGTTGTCTCATTTTTTACTTTTTATATTTCAATTCATACTGCTATCATGGTTCACCCACTTCGCGCCCACTCCTATTCTCATCTATGAAGCAGCAAAAAATTGCATGAACGATTCTGCATATTGTTCATGCTCTCTTACTATTTCCTTTTCCACAGCATGCACGTCATCATATACAAAAAAGACATATTCGATGAAGCAATCAACTCACTTTGCGTACAAAATATTCATTACGATGCACTATGTATAGTACATGAGCGCATCTATACCCGCTTAATTTACCATTTACTAATCTGAATATATTCTTGTTATGTTCAGACATTCTCTTGCTCATTCACAAATAATTTATAACATACAAGTGCGTCAATATAGCACACAAATATCTACTCGCAGTACGAGAAACGCATTATTTTCGTCACAACGCACAACATTACACCAACCAATACACACACTACTCAAAACTTCAATGGCATAGGACGCACCCCTCGTTTATTCTTTGCAATCACCATAGATTTTTTGCACAGAAAAACCAGTGCTCTATGTGCACTGGTTTTATTAGTAGATGAGTAACAGTGGGCAACCTGTAACTACTATGCAGCCAACCCAAATTGGCTCGCTCCAACATCTCTCCTCATACTGTCGAACAATGGGACAAGAACCTTCACCTTCTTATTGCCAAACTCACCAGGTATGATTTGGTCTGTATCTGTCACATAGCATGGTTTGCCAACTAAGAAACCAAACAAATGGCGCTCTGGGTCGTCTGGATGTGTGCAAAAAGCTGCTCCTTCAAAGTTACCATATATTTGCTCATCCAGCCCAAGCGGAATAACAAGCTGGCTATCTACATCACGACGCACATCGTCTAAAGAAATCGCCGCCTCGGAATTGAGCGACGATGCGTATGGAGAATATTGGACATCGCTGTCCTTTGGACTCTTGACGTTTTCTTGGCCGTCAAATATAACCACTCCATCAACATCGAACTGAACCTTCTCTCCAATAGCAGGGCCACCTTCAACATCACGTAGCTTTGCAAACTCGTGCATTATCACTTTTTTTGCACTACTATCAATAGTGCCATCACGCGTCGCCTCAAGAAATACCTCTTGCAATGCTTTTTGCACGTGCTTCATCCAGCCACTCTCTGGAGAATATTTGCTTGGGGCTTCGAAGCCACTGCGTTTGTAATATGCTTCTTCGCCTATACATAGTCCATCACCTTCAGGATCTGTAAGGTTTTCTTTTGGCATAGGATATTTTTCGGCTGCTGATGGTAGAGTCTCAGATGTACCTAATGTACCCATTTCTTCGTTGTTTAGTTTAGTAAATTCATTACTTTTACTCATAGTTTTTTATACTCCGCACTATGATTTTGGTTAACGGCATTGGCTCCTTTCTGCCGATTCCTCCCTGCTGCGTACGTTGTGGCGCTGGCAGCGTGGTAGTAAGTAATCGTATCAACTTGCATTATAGCACAAAACCAGCGCCTGCAAAGCTATTTTTGGCCTTATTTTCGTATTATTTTCCCCATATGTACCCCTGTCGTACCAGTGGTGGCTATTTGGACGATAAATATATATTTTTCGCAAGCATTTTGGTCTTGATTACGCGTTTTTCTCCTTCACAAATAATACCCTCACCGCCTACCTGCTCCTGCTCTGTCGCTGCATGTGTGTAGCGCAAATATCAGCATGATGATACTACGCCACTCCAGCGCTGAAATAACTCTTCTGGCGATAAAGAGGTAGCCACTAGCAAAGCTGCCCAGCCCTAAGGCGCTGTATGCAGATTCTGCTGTGTAGCCTAGAGTCTAGATCTTATCCAAACCAATGCTAGACGGCCTCTCATGCCCCACCAAAGGCAAATCAACATGCATAGCATACCCCTGTTATGCCAGGCTCTGCGGCAAACCACAGCACACCATCCACTATCACAGTCACTTACTATGCAGCCATAGCTAAACCGCCCAAGGATATACCTCGGGCGGCTGCGTATACTGTGCCGCAGAACTTAGCCGCGAGCAAAGTGGGCAAAGGCGCGGTTGGCCTCGGCCATTTTGTGGGTGTCTTCCTTTTTCTTGAAGGCGACGCCGGTTTGGTTGCAGGCATCAACGATCTCTGTTGCCAGGCGCTTGCTATATGGCATACCGCTCTTCGATCGGGCAGCCTGCACTAGCCACATAAAGGCAAAGTGCTGCTGACGATGACCTTGGATGGGGAATGGAATCTGGTAGTTAGCACCACCAACGCGGCGACTCTTTACCTCAAAGCTAGGGCTGATGTTCTTGATGCAGGTCTCAAACACTTCCAGTGGATCCTCGCTCTTGAGGCTGCGGGCAGCTTGCTCGAGCGCACTATAGACAGCCCGCTCAGCAACTTGCTTTTTGCCATCCAGCATCGATTTGTTAATCAAGCGCTGCACCAGCACCGACTGGTACTTGCGGTCTGGCTTGATGGTGCGCTGGAGTTTTTTCGTGACTTTACGAGGCATGGTTAGTTACCCTCCTTCTTGGCGCCGTACTTGCTGCGGCCTTGCTTACGCTTCGATACCCCTTGCAGGTCGAGCGCGCCACGGACGATGTGGTAGCGCACACCTGGGAGGTCTGGCACACGGCCACCCCGGACGAGCACCACCGCGTGCTCCTGCAGGTTGTGGCCTTCGCCGCCAATGTATGCCCAGACTTCGTGGCCGTTGGTGAGACGGACACGAGCCACCTTGCGCATGGCGGAGTTTGGCTTCTTGGGGGTCTTGGTCGTTACCTTGACGCAGACACCACGCTTGAGCGGCGCATTTTGGTCGTAGTAGCGCACCTTGAGTGCATTGTGGATGCGCCCCAGCGCTGGCGACTTCGACTTCCGAGCCGCCGTCTTGCGTGGCTTGCGCACCAATTGGTTGATGGTTGGCATGCAATTCTCCTTATTGCTTATTGTTCGGCTTCTATCGCCCACCCCACTGGTTGGATCAGTAGTGCGACCATAGAAGTACCTGCTACTGGGCTCATAGCCCAGCGTTTATGTGTACGATTATGGAGCAGCACCTCCGGCCTCGTGTCTATACCTTCTCCGCCAGGCAGCGCACTCACACCAGCGCCCTACCCCGAGAAGAGGAAACTCGTGTGGTATTATAGCATGGATCATTCTATTGAATCAATTGTGCGTGATATAATCACTAAATGTTAATGTACCATGATGTACGATTAACTCGAAAAGCATATCTTAGAGTCGTTTATGATCAATCTATCATCTCTGCATATCATTCTTGTTATAGGCACGATGTAGCATACGCTATGACCATAACCACAGTATCTCTTAGCCCTCCCTGCTTCCACCATTACTACAGCAGTAATCAGCGAATGTGTTACACTCATTATTATGAAACAAACTATCGAAAAAGCGGGCTTGCTGAGCCTGTCGCTTATACTTACATCGTCTGCTGCCATTGCCCCAGCCATCCCCGCAATGAAGGCATTTTACCACCAGTTTTCGGATACGCAGGTAGAGCTCATCCTGTCTATTCCGTCGCTATTTGTCATTCTCACACTGCTGGCCAATCATGCGATTCGCCGCGTGCTGTCTGAGCGACACATTATCATTATCAGCCTCATTCTCATTCCACTAGCTGGTGTAGTGCCATTTTTTGTTCAGGAGTATTGGCTCGTGCTGGCTTCGCGCGCGGCCTTTGGTATTGGGACAGGGCTCATCAATGCGGTGGCTATTACCATTCTCAGCGATTACTACACTGGCCGGGAGCGTGCGCAAGTATTGGGCTGGCGCGTCTCTGCCGAAATCATTGGCTGTGCACTGCTCACTCTACTGGCTGGGCAGTTGATCAAAATTAGCTGGATGCACGCCTTCTTAATTTATACAGCTGGGCTCATCATTCTTGCTATCTTCCTCATCTGCGCCCCACGGCGACAACCACAAGTGCCCACTGAGCCTACCAAGGCAGAGGATGCTTCGCCAACCGCTCATTCGCTGGGCCGCCAACAGCTTGGCACTGTCATTGGGCTAACACTGTGCGGGGTATGGTTTGTCTGCATCGATACATCGCTGGCGCTGCGCCTGCCCGAAATCACTATTGCGGCGGGTTTTGGCTCAGCCACAGACGCAAGCATCATCCTCAGCCTCAAGCAAATCATGGGGATTATCGCTGGTGCAGTATTTGTCTATGCAGTGAGTCGGTACAAGCAGCGGCTCTTGGCATTGTCTGCTCTGCTCATTGGTGTCGTGTTGCTTGGCTTGTCACTATCGCCAACGATCTGGCTGCTTGGCCTTTCGTCCTTTGGGGTTGGCTTCGTCTATAGCATCATTCTCTCAACGATATTTCACCGATTGTCAGACGAAGTCTCCACACAATCGCGCAGCACAGCCACAGCAATTGTCCTTGTTGGGTGCAATCTCGGTGGTGGCAGCGCACCATATGTTTTGCAGCTGTTTTCGTGGTTGGGCGCTCGAGGGCTGGCAGTCTTCGCTTGGTTTGGAGTGTTGTCTATGTTGATTGGTGCAAGTCTCTGGCTCCCTCATCGATACGCACATAGTCGATAATTTTTTCTATAATATATTCTTTCACTCTAATCCCAAATAATGGATATCGTCAAAATATATTCATAATCATCGCGATGTGGAGAAAACGCAAGGCGCGATATCATACCACACGTTGGACAGATAATCCCTGTCGTCCCCACCCCATGCTATACTAATCTCATGCATATTGCCATCCAAGGTCAGGCGGGGTCGTTTCATGAGCAGGCGGCGCAGCAGTGGTTTGGGCCGCAGGTCGATACCGTGCCGTGCACGACGTTTCGCGATGTTTTCCATGCGCACGCGACTGGCCAGGCCGAGGGCATCGTTGTGGCGGTGGAGAACACGCTCTACGGGACGATCAACGAGCCGTACCACTACCTCGAGGCATGCCCGCTACCCATCATTGGTGAGGTACGTCTTGCCATTGAGCAGATGCTCATTACGCTACCTGGCGCTCACCTAGCTGATATTACCGAGGTGTATTCGCACCCCGTGGCACTTGCGCAGTGCCAGCGCTTTCTTGCCGCCAAGCTACCCCATGCGGTGCAGAATGAATTTTTCGATACAGCGGGAGCGGTCGCCTATATCAAAGCAGCTGGCGATCCACACAAAGCCGCCATCGCTGGCTGGGCGGCTGCTACTCTCCATCACCTACCCATCCTGCGCCGTAGCATCCAAGACAGCCACGATAACATCACCCGCTTCATCATCCTCACACCAGGCCACGCGCCGGCCCGCGCCAACCGCGCCACGCTCGTCATCACGACCAATCACCAGCCTGGTGCACTGCTCGAGGTATTGCACGTCTTCGCCGCGGCAGGTATCAATATCAGCAGCTTGCAGTCTCAGCCCATCGTCGGCCAGCCGTGGCAATACAAATTCTTCCTCGTTGTCGACAGCGCTGGTACTCCACTCCGGCACGCCCTGCGCACCATTGAGCAAAGCGACCACACTGTACGGCTGCTGGGTGAGTATTGTGCGGGGTGAGTCTGCGGGCAAACTGCCCACTGCCCTACCCCAGTTCATCCATGCTGCCGATCAGCACATCGCGCGGGCGTGAGCCGTCGGCTGGGCCAATGATGCCTTGCTCTTCCATCTCTTCCATAATGCGAGCCGCTCGGGCATAGCCCACGCGGAGCTTGCGCTGGAGGAGCGAGGTCGAGGCTTTGCGGGTCTCTACCACCACCCGCACGGCATCGCGGAACATATCGTCATTGCCTTCGCCGCTGCCATCCATATCCATCACTACGCCACCTTTACCATTGAGCTGGACAGGCTGGCTCACGATCTCGTCATTATACTGTGGTGCCGACTGCATGCGCAGGTGGTCGGTCACCTTAGCGACTTCTTCGTCCATCACCCAGGCACCTTGGATACGCTTGGGCTTGGGCATGCTAGCGGTTTTCATCAGCATATCACCTTGACCAAGGAGCTTCTCGGCACCAATTTGGTCGAGAATAGTGCGGCTATCTACCTGGCTGGCCACCGTAAAGGCGATGCGGGCTGGCACGTTGGCCTTAATAAGGCCAGTGATCACATCCACGCTTGGCCGCTGCGTCGCAAGCACTAGGTGAATACCAACTGCTCGAGCCTTCTGGGCCAAGCGGACGATCAGCGCCTCCACATCGCGCGCTGCCACCATCATCAGGTCGGCTAGCTCGTCCACCACAATGACGACATACGGCATGCGGCCTTCGTCGACCTTTTGCATGTGGCCTTGCTCATCGGCCACGGCGATCTGCTTACCGCGGGTTTTGATCTTTTCGTTATACGTCTTGATGTCACGCACCTTCTCCTCAGCCAGCAAGCTGTAGCGCCGCTCCATCTCATTGACCGCCCACTTGAGGGCACTAATGGTCTTTTCTGGCTCAACAATAACAGGGGTAAGAAGGTGTGGAATATCGGCATATGGCGCCATCTCTACCTGCTTGGGGTCGACGAGGATGAGCTTCATTTCGCTGGGGCTGTTGCGGTAGAGCAAGCTAGTGAGGAGCGTGTTGATCATCACCGACTTACCCGAGCCCGTCTGTCCCGCCACCAAGAGGTGCGGCATTTTGTTGAGCTCACCGACGAAGGGCCGGCCCGAGATATCCTTACCAATCGCAAACGCCAACGGCTCCTTGGCGTGCTGCCACTCGGGGCTATCTAACACCCCGCGCAGGCGCACATCGGCCGCCTTGCGGTTGGGTACCTCAATGCCCACAGCCTTCTTGCCTGGGATGGGTGCCTCAATGCGAAGGCTCGATGCCGCGAGATTGAGCGCGATATTCGTCTCCAGCGCAGTGATGCGGTTGAGCTTAACACCGACGGGTGGCTTGAGCGTGTATTGCGTCACCTTCGGGCCAATGTTTGCCCCTTCCATCTCGACATTAATGTTAAATTCGTGCAGCGTGTCTTGGATAATGTGGGCATTTTGCTCAATGTCGCCAGCATCAGCCGGGCTCTGACGCTTCTCCAGCAGCTCCAGGCTGGGCGGCTGCCAGTTGGGATCATTAACAGCAAGCATAGCAGACCGATCCTCGGCTGCTTTATCTACAGAGGTAGGTGGCGTGCTGTCGCGCAAGGTTGCCCGTGGTTTTTTGTCTGGTTTTGGCTCAGCCGGGCCATCGCCTGAGAGGGTTGGGACGCCGGCGTTGAGCTTGAAATCACTCATAGCAGCAGGCTTATCTTGGGCCTTTTCGTCCTTACTGCGCTTAGCCTTTTTGCTGGTGTCTGGTGTTTGGCTATCGGCGGCGCGGCGAGCGACTGCCACATTGGCGGCATCGTCTGCCTCAGCCTCGCTGCGCACCATGTTTTGTAGGCCACGCCACAGCGCCATGGGCGAAACACGCAAGACGAAGAGTAGCGTCAAGCCGATCAGCAATACATACACAAAGACCCCTACTGGCCGGTCGACCAGCGCCAGCATGGCACGATTGAGTAAGTCACCCATGATACCACCCGTCGCAGCCGAACCGCGTCGCAGCAGACCAAATAGCCCTGCAAACCACAGCACCATCAGCACCGCCGCAAGCTTCAGCGCCACTGGCAGGCGGTTATCCTCCGCCCGAAAGATTGCCACCGCCACATACACCGCCACTACTGGGACGACATATACCGCATAGCCAATAATATGCAGCATCGTCGCATCAAGCCACTTGAGAATTGGCCCACCCGAGCCAAACCACGACACCACCAGCAGCACCGAAAACGCCAGCAGCAGCACCGCCGACACCTGCGCCCAAAACCCCGCTGGCAACGTATGCTGCGGCGCGGCCTGCTTGGCTTTGCTCTTGCTCGAGCTGCGCCGACGAGCAGCGCTTGAGCGAGTAGACGAACGAGTGCGAGTGGTTTTTCTTTTTGTAGCCATATCCTTTTTATTGTACTCTGTTTATGCTTGGTTTGATAGCGTATATTGTAGCATAATTTACTACATTAGGCAATCGGTATGGGATATGCCATACTGGGTAGTATGACAATGCAACCATCTTACCCAATCATTACCCCATTTGAGGCTACACCCACAGCCATCGATGGACTCTATATTATCACCATGAAACAAGTGACTGATGAGCGTGGCACGGTGCGCGAACTGTTCCGCCAATCGGCCATGGATAGCACACCACTACCGCAGTTCGGCCCCTGGAAACAGATCAATGCCACGCAAACAAACCGTGGCTCCATCCGTGGCCTGCATGCCGAGGCGATGAACAAACTTGTCGCGGTGGTAGCGGGCGAGGCCTTTGGTGTCTATGTGGACGCGCGAATCGATTCACCCACCGTTGGCACAGTTGTGACTGTCCCATTAACAAAAGGTGCGCAGGTGTTTGTTCCACAAGGAGTTTGCAACGGTTTTCAATCGACAAGCGAGCAACCTTCTCAGTACCTCTACTGCTTCGACGAAGAGTGGCAGCCTGGCGTGCCCGGTATATCACTCACACCACTCGACCCAGAGCTGGGTATCGACTGGCCCATCCCGATCGACACATCCACCTATGACCAAGTCTCCAAAAAAGACGGCAATGCGCCTACTTTGCGTTCTGTTATTGGTGATGATGCCATGGCGCAGCACACTCACTAGTATTCGATACTTATTCACCACCACGCGGATTATTGCTATATAATACCCCTCTCGCCATTTTGTCCATTCTATGTCACAATAGAAGCAAGGAGGTCATATGCAGCAGATGGTATGGAATATAGTAACGATGATTGCGCCCTTTGCGGTGATTGCCTTTGTACTGGTGGTGCTGGCCGAATATTTGCGCGTGCAGCAGCGCATCAAACACCTGGAGGAGATGGTGCACGAGCTGCAGCAGCGAGTTAAGTCGGATACGTAGCCACAATTTACAAGCAAAAAAGCCAGCACGACTTGGCTGGCTTTTTTGCTTTTTGATATCGTGGGCAATCCCCCTAATAACTCCGGCGCTCCGAGCGATCCTTTGGCACAGCTACCTCGGTGTCGGGTTCTTGCCGTGGCGGGAACTTTTTGCGCGGCAGGCCGGCGAAGGCGTCGTTGCTCGGCTGCTTGCTACGCGCGGTCGTGCGGCTATTAGCCGAGCGGCGCTTGCGTGTGCTTGCCGGGCGAGTTGGCGCTTTCTCCTCTGTCGTAGCGGGTAATGCACCGGCCGTTTTGCGGGCGGCAATGGCGGCTGCTTTGGCGGCAGCACCACCCCTGGCGATGCGCGGCGGCGTGTGTGGCTGAGCTGGCGCAGCGAGGCTCTGACGCGAGCGCCCAGCCGGGACTTCGCGCCCCACACGGGCAGCGCGGCTCGACGCCTTTTGTGGTGCGCCCACTTCGTTGATGACTGGGATAATAATGGGCATGCGGCGTGTTTGGTCGTACAAAACGCGGGCAATGTCATCCTTTATCTCCTTCTTCACGACGTCTAGGTCATACGAGCCCACCAGGCTGCGTGCTGCTTTTTGCTTGAGGTAGGCGCGGATCATCCCCATCAGTTCTTCATTATCGCGCAGGTAGATAAAGCCCCGGCTGATGATATCTGGACTGGTGAGGAGGCGGCCCGTCCCACGCTGGACGGTGAGCACCACAACGAACATCCCCTCCAGGCTCATATGGATGCGATCCTTCAGCACGACATCGCTCACCACTGCCCCAGCGTCGTCATACATTGCGCCACCCGAGTGCGGGATGCGCCCGATCTTGTGCGCGCCATCGGTCGTAAACTCCACAATATCCCCCGGATCGCAGACAAAGATATGGCTGCGTGGGATACCACACTCCTTCTCGGCCAGGCGAGCATTGTGCACTAACATGTGGAACTCGCCGTGGTTGGGCAAGTAGTATGTGGGCTTGACGGCACTAATGAGTCGCACGTGGTCATCATAATACCCATGGCCCGACAGGTGGAGTGGCCCCACGCCAGTCAGATGTGTCTTGCCATTTTGCACCACGTCGCCACCTTCGCGCATCAAGCCATCGACGGTGCGTACGACGTACTTCTCGTTGCCTGGGATAGGGTTGGAGCTAAAGACCACCACATCGCTCCCCTTGATCTTGACGAACTTATGTGCCCCCGTTGCCATGCGGTTAAGCACGGCACTAAATTCCCCCTGGCTACCCGTACAGACGATGGTGATCTTGTGGTCGGGCAACTTTACGAGATCTTCCATCTTTACTACCGTATCTTTGGGGATCTTGATAGCACCAGTGCGCAGTGCTACCTCCAGGTTCTGGATCATACTAAAGCCAGCAAAGGCTACCTTGCGTCCATGCTTCTCTGCCTCCTCGAGGATGAGCTGAATGCGGTGCAGCTGGCTGGAGAAGCTACTGATGATGATGCGGCTCTTGGCCCACTTGTCCATCACCTCACCCATGCTGTGCTGGATGTCGTGCTCACCGTGGGTGTGAGTGCCAGCGCTTTCGCAGTTGGTCGATTCGTTCATCATGAGGAGGAAGCCCTCGGTGTGCGCAATATCTTGCAAGCGCTCGAAGTCGAACTTGCGGCCATCCACCGGGTTCTCCTCGATGCGCCAGTCGCCACTGCTAAGGATATTCCCCACTGGTGTGCGCACCACCACTGCGGCCGAATCGGGAATGGAATGGTTCACCCGCACCAGCTCCACACTAAAGGAGTCGCACAGCTGGACAATCTCATGCTCCTCCGGCTTGAGCTCGTGGTACTCTGGCTGGTAGCTACCATCGGTCTCGGCCATGGTGCGCTGCAGCATGCCCAAGGTAAAGGCTGTGCCATAGACTGGTGCAGGCAGCTTGGGGATGATATGCCGAAAGGCACCGATATGGTCGAGGTGCCCGTGGGTAAAGATATGCGCCCGAATCTTGTGCTTATTCTCCTCCAACCACTGCGTATCGGGGATGATGTAGTTGATACCTGGATAGTCACTACCTGGGAAGAGGAAGCCCATGTCGATGATGATAATATCGTTGTCGTACTCGATGGCCGTCATGTTCTTGCCAATGCCCATCTCGCCTACCCCACCAATCGGGATGACCTTGAGCGTCGGGCGCGGGGCACGGGGCCGCTTGGGCTGCATATTGAGAGTAAACTGCTTGCCGCCATAGCCATTGTAGACCGACTTATTAACCGGCACATTAATGACGTGCTGCGAGGCCTGGGCATTGACCCCCTCGCTGGTGCGGCGCTGTGCCCGAAAGACCTCGCCTTTGCGCGTGGTGGTGGCACTGAGCACCGTGTTGGTTATTGCTGGTTGTTTGCTTGTGTGTGGACGCTTCTTGGCGTCATCTACCTGGGGTGTGGCCACTCGTCGTTGACCCATTGTATCTCACTCCTTACTTATACATTATTCTGGTTCTACTAATAAGAGACAGGCTAAGAGCCTCAATAAGTGATTGTATTATAGCAGATGATGGTAAGGTGTGTCAAAGCCACCTCTCGTGAGGTGGCTTTTGCTTCGTATCACTACGAGTTAATGGTATATGCTATACACACCAAGCCTGCAGTATATATTTCAAATTTTGGCCTGTTCCCGCTTGGGAGGCTGGCTGCCACGATGCGCTATCACTTGGAATATCATCAGGGTTTTCTGTGTTAGCTGATGCCTCTTCGATGATAAACGTTGGTGTGCCATTCTCGTTAGTGGTTCGCGTCATCCGTGTGTACAGCTTCTCATTTGGGTCAGTATTGGCACTTGGACGGAAGCTGCTTGCTGCTGCAACTTCTGTGGCAGGGTTGCCTGTGATCTGCAGCAGCTCTTCCGTCGTCAACTCACCAGCCGGCTGGGCAGCCCCTGGCTCTTGTGGCGTCTCCAGCGTCACCTCCTCTCGGGTGGTTGTCTTGCCAGTGGTTGTGTCTTTTTGTTTGTGAGCCACTGTCGTCACAATGACATCTTGCCCACCACGGCTAGCGATAGCTCGCTTCGCTGCAATAATATCCTTAATAGCCCTACTCTTATCAGTCTGGTGCACTGCAAGGGAGTCACCCATATAACGATCTGTCTTCGTCTTGCCCTGCAGCTCGGTATAGCGCGTCGTAATACCGTGCAGAACTTCTCTGTCGACCTTCTTTACATCAATCTCACCATCAATTGTTGTAAATTCTACCTCACGACCCGATTGCCCAAATGGCTCAGCCGTTGCGGCTGTTTCGCTATGAGTTGGGGCGTCTGCGTGGTTGCTGCAATATGCCGCACCATTTATACCAATAAGTAGAGCAACAAGAGCCGCTGCTTTTTGTCCAAGCGAGAACCGTGGCGCACCTATCTTGTCTATATCATCGGTAGCACTCTCATTACTTAACGCAATGCGCGAGTTCGTCTCATCCAAAATCGGTTTTTGTGCAAAGCTCCCTTCCATACTACTTGTCTTCTGCCAAGGTTTCTTCATTATCATCGACTCCTGCTTTATTTACTACTATCCATTTACCGCTATAGTACTTTGTATTTGCTATATCTGTCAAATATGGTCTACTCGAATCTCAAAGCTAGCCTCGCCAGCAAACAGGTAAAAAGCCGACTACCCCACAATAGCCGGCTCTGTACTATGCCTCGCGGCACATTAATTTTAGTCTCCATCCACCGTCGTATGAGCAAACTGCCGCGTGCCACGCCAGGCCAAGAAGCCGATGAGAAGCGCGTTTGCCACTAGCACAAAGCCAGCCAAGATGAGCATGTGCTGTGTATAGAGCGCGCTATCTACCCCACCCGAGATTGCATGACGATAGGCAATGATGGAATGCGTCATGGGTAGCCAGGGGTTGATGGCTTGGAAGAAACCAGAGGCTGTTTGGATGGGGAATATTCCCTCGCTGGCGGCTAGTTGGAGCACCATGATGATCATTACCACCAGCCGGCCAGGGTTATCAAGCACCATTACCAGCAGCGTAATGAGCGACATAAAGGCAAGCGAGGCAAGGTAGCTTGTGGCAGCAAATAGCCATGGATGGTCGGGCTGCAAGCCCACCACATAGACCAGCACCAGCATCATAATCGTTGCTTGCACCAGTGCAGCCAACCCCAAGACCGACATCTTAGCCAGCCACCAGCGCCAGGCATTTTCTTGGCGCGAGAAGGTCTTGCGCACTGGGTACATCGTCGTCAGAGCCAACCCACCAACAAAGAGCGCTAGCGAGAGCATATATGGTGCCATGGCATAGCCGTAGTTTGGTACACTGCCAGTACTGTGCTCGCTACTCGCCACAGGTGCGGCCATCTGCTGCTGAGCCGCTGGGCTAGTTGGCAGGAGCTTTACCTGAGCAGCACCAGTCTGCAGTTTGTGCGCCAGTGTGCTCGAGCCATCCACCAGCTGGTTACTTGCCTGCACCAGCGTACTAGAGTGCTGCTGCAAGGTGGCTGCGCCCTGGGCCAGTTGCCCACTACCCTGCTGAGCTGTTGCGAGATTACCCGCCACCAGTGCTGCACCAGCTTGGAGTCGCTCGCCACCAGCCCGCACCGTGTTGTAACCCGCAAAGGCAGTGGTGGCTTGTGGGGCAAATTGCTCCACGCCAGTATTGAGTGCCGCCACACCATTCTTGAGTGTTTGCTGCTGAGTCGCAAGCGTTTTAGTGAGAGTATCAAGGTTGGCTAGCAAGCTCTGCGTTTGCTCAGCAATGGCTTTAGTCTGCTGTAGAGCGCTCGCTAAGGTTTGCAGCTCGGGTAGTGTGATGGTCGTGCTACCACCGGATGCAGCCGCCTGGGCGCTAGTCTTTTGGAGGATCGCCCCAGCCGACGCGGCTGGTGCTTGCATTGCCTGGAGCGCACCCACCACCCGCTGCGCATCTTGGACTACAGCCGCCTGTTGAGTCGCTACCGCTGGTGATGGTTGAGCCACCTGAGCGTTGAGTATATTCATCCCTTGTTTGATCTGCTGCATACCAGCCGTTAGCTGGGCCACTTGGGCCGCCGTTGGCAGTTGGCCAGTCAGCTGCGCTGTGCCCTGCTGGACCTGCACTGCACCAGCCTGCAATCGCCCTAAGCCCGCTGTCAGCGTCTGCTGCTTGCTCGCCAGTTGGCTAACGCCATTGGTATAGTGAGTAAGACCCGCTTGGAGCCGTGCCGACCCCTGGTGTAAGCGCCCAGCACCATCACCAGCCTGCGCCATGCCATTACCCACTGCACCAATACCTGCTGCCACCTCTTTGAGGTAGGTTTGGGTCACTTGCTCGGCTACTGTTTCCTTCACTTTTTGCGCGGCTTGGCGGCTGATGACTGCACCAATGTAGTTTTTGGCTGGCGTCAGCTGATACGACACCACTGCTTGCTGCGGCTTGTCCTGTCGAAGTGACGCCGCACGCTGTGAGAAATCCTCTGGTACCGTCACTACTGCATAGTAGTAGCCACGGCGTACGCCATCATCGGCTTGCTGCTTGGAGACGAATTCCCACTTTAGTGCCTTGCTCTTATGCAGAGACTCGGTCATTGTCCGGCCGATCTGCAGCTCCTTGCCATTGATCTGCGCCCCCTTGTCCTCATTCACAAAGGCAATTGGCAGCCGGTCGGTATGCCCATACGGGTCCCACACCGAGCTCAGAAAAAACGCCGCATATATTACCGGCACAAAGGCTAGCGCTATCACTGCCACCAGTAGTGTTTTGCTCTGCAGCAAGTGCCGCCATTCGGCCTGGACCATCACGCTGCGGCGACGCTGGATAGCTTGTTTTATTTTCTCACCCATTGTTCATTAACTCCCGAATAATATCTTGCAATGTCACACTCTGCAGCGTCTCAGCCCAGCGTGCCTGAGCCCGATCGAAGGCACCAAGGATGCTCACCTCACCGCGTTTGATCTTGCTATCATCTGCCTGGCGGGCAAACATCCGCTCGGCTACTCCTTGGTACTGGACGAAGCTCTCCGTCCCCTCGACTGCCGCCACGATATCCCACAGCGTCAGCTCTGTACTAGCCCGCGCCAGGCGAAAGCCACCACCCGCACCCCTCGCCGAGGTAATCAACCGGGCTGTTACGAGCTTGCGCGTTACTTTGGTAATATACGTTGGCGATACCCCCATTTGCTTTGCCAGGCTCTGGTTCGTCACTGGCGATCGCAGGTCTGGATGCGCCAGCAAAATCACAATGCAGCAGGCCTGCTCGACTGCTCCTGATAATCTCATGGTTTTATATGCGAGGTGCTATGCAGCCCACCCTGCGCAGCACCTCACTCCTCCTTTCTTTGATTGTTGATAATGGATATCTAATATCCAGATTAGCATAGATTATCCCCTACTTCAAGCCTGTCGCATGAGAATATGCCACATGTCCTCTCCATCAGTCTACTCCTCTCTACTATTTCGTCTGATGAAGCGTACAAGCTTGGTTGCAATATGAGTTTTCAACTCTCGCGCTGAGGGAGATCAATATCGCGCACATATCAGCCCTTACAGCAGCCTAGAGCAAGAACAACAAAAAAGAGGCAGATAATTGCGAGTAATTTTGAAAGCAAAATACTCCCCACTCACTCCATTTTTTCTACCTCAGATAGGCCTATTTTATCAAAGCATGAGCGATATCATAATTATGACAATGGGGCGATTTGTAGTATCATGTATAAGTATAAGTGTTATACCAATGAGGTGAGGAGGAAACACAATGCCAAAACAAGAAGCAGCTGGCCTGCCATGGCCAGCCCAAGCAGCCCGCAGACAAGCCACACGCCAGTCTGACCCTGCCATCCGCGATAGCAGTGCCTACCGGCAAAAGCCTGCTGAGGATGCCGAGCGCACCACATCAGCAACCGCGCAGAGCGAGCTCGATGCTACCAAGACCAAGCTTGCTACCCTACAAAAGGCATTGCAGCACGTGACCGCCGTCGAGATTGGTGAGGCCCAGCTGGGCACCAGTGCACGCGACTACATTAGCCACGCGCTGGAGGTATCGCGTATTTTTTCTGAGCTAGAGCACCGCCGCGTGCCTGTTAATGGCTCATACAATGGCCAGCCCTTCCAGGTATTGCCCAGCTCCAACCTCGAGCTGATCGAGCGCGACCTCGGCCGTGCAAGCTTTGGCCCCTATGGCCCAGCTGGCCTCACCCGCGTTGGCCCTCAGCCCAAAGAAGAGCTCACACTCGACGACTACGTCGCCGATGCCACTGCTCAAGCCACGGCCGACTACAACACCAAGAAAAAGCAAGCCGACGAGCAAGCCAAGGTCGCCACCGAGCTCCAAACCGCTCAAGAGCTCCTCGAGCGCAAAGGCTACGGCGTGACCGCACCAGAGGCCGGCAAGACGAAGGCCGCCTAACCAGCTCCATAAATATGCACACCAAGGTAAGTATTGCGACAATGCTTACCTTTTTCGTTTGCGTGGCAAAGCTTTTACCGCGCCTCTCTTCTCTTCCTCTACCACTGACTATGAGGCACTATGCATCTGAATATATCTTCTGAGTATTCATTATTTACTCTGCGTCATCTGCTGCACATACGCCACCGCCCGGACGAAGTCGTCGATGAGTGTTTGGCGCATGGCGCCATTGTACAGCGCAGCGGCTGGATGGTAAAGCGGAATGACGACGAACTCTCGCTCGTGCAAACGCACTTTGCGCGGCTGGCCATGGTCGCGGCTAATGCGCAGGTCGGGGATGAACCCACCACCACTGTGCCGGCCAAGCGTCAGCACCGCCTTTGGCTGGATAATATCGAGCTGCTGCATGAGGTACGGCCAAAAGGCGCGCTTCTCCTCCGGCAGTGGGTCGCGATTATTGGGTGGACGATATTTAACGATATTAGTAATGTATACATCACTGCGCACCAGGCCAGCTGTGGCGAGCATTTCGTCGAGGAACTTCCCTGCTGCCCCCACAAAGGGCTTGCCCTGCAGGTCTTCATTTTTACCGGGCGCTTCCCCCACAAAGACGATGTCGGCATTAGGGTCGCCATCACCCAGCACCAGCTGCGTGGCCTGGGCGGCTAGCTCGGGGCAGAGCTTGGCGGCGATAATCTCCTCAGCAAGGTGCGCTAGCTGAGCGGCTTGGGTTTGGTCTGGCGTGGACGGGTCAAGTGGATGGGTCATATATTCAGTATAACAATCGATGGGCGGGTGAGGCAAAAATCAGCTGTAATTGATCACGCTGGTGTTGGGTGTTGATATTCTGCTTTGCAGCATTTAGGGGTGTAATAATTGCTGAGATTCTGCGATGCTGGTTAATAGTAAGCAAACACAAACGAGGGTGTAAAAACAAAAAAGCAATCTCACATTGCTTTTATCTATCAAGAGTAGTCCGCTCCCGCGGAGGTAGAGCATCCCCAGATGGACGCATCAATACCTCCGCCGGGAGCGGGTGGTGGTGAGGCTACCAGCCGATTCTAAGACCCTCACCGAGAGACTCGATTCTTGGGCTGTAGCCCAAGGATGCTAACTGGTCGACAATATCCTGTTGAGTTGTGCTGAGCTTATCATGTTTATCTAAAAAAATAAACCCACTGCCTGTATAGGTGGTATGCCACCTACCTAGTCTGGCTACTGCTTGCGCCGCCAGAACCACAGCCTCAACTATCTCCTCAGCATCAGGCTCAGGGGACTCATAATACGCGACGGAAATCTTACGCATCTCGCTAGCCGACAGAGTCATGATCGGCCCCCTTTCTGCATCCATTTGGATGCAACAGTGAGCTCAACCCTGTGTCAAGCTCTCTCCATTGCTGTGCACGCTCTGGTGTAGCGTCATCAGAAAACTGGGCGCTCTATAGCGCTCGGCAGTTCTTCTAGCAGCAGCAAGTCGAGAGAGTTCGACTCCTCACCACAAAAAGTTGCTATCCACCTCTGGTAAGGAGAGGATATGCTATTATGTTATTATGCTATTTTACATTTGTCAATAGCATGGGATAATTTTCTATTTTTGTATCAAAAACACCTCCCGCAAAAGGAGGTGTTTTGCCATGCGAGGAAGTAACGCGCTGAGTGTACTGTTTCCTCTATTCTGTTTGGTTTGCCTCTGGGTCGGTAAGCTTGCGCACCATGGGCAGCACCAGGTAGATGCCGATGATGGCAGCGAGCAATCCTCCACCAACGATACCAAAGTATAGCGGCGAGAGCGTTGGCTTGAGCGAGGCAGAGAAGGTCGTGATGAAGACGGTACCAACCCACACCCCAATGGCGCACGAGAGGAGCGAGACGCTCAGCAGCGGCACTAGCGACTCCGTCATGATGAGGCGCTTGAGCTGACCCAGGCGCATGCCACCGAGGCGCAGTGTGTAGAGCGAGCGCCGCCGCTCAAACAATCCACCAATCGTCGAGACGATCAAGCTTGCCACCGCCACGAAGAGCGTCACACCCATGCCAGCGTAGGCCATCTCGGCGAAGTTCTTGATGATAGGGTTGATCTGCGGGTGCTTCTCAAAGTCCCCACTGCGGATGTAGAGGAAATCCTGCGGAGTCTGGCGGGCATAGACAAGGGCGCGCACCTTCTCCACATCATCATTATGGGCAACGGTGAGGAGATAATCCTTAGGGCCATTGGTGTTGACTGGCCGCTCGGCGAGCGAGACGGTCTTGACGACGGCACCATTGAAATCGAGCAAGGCATATTGATCACCCTGTGCACCGCTGGGGCAGCTGTGCTCGGTGTAGATAGCGAGGTCGCTGCAGCGGATAGCACGGGCTTGGATGCGGCCATTGTCACCAGCAATAGGATACATCGGCGCAACATTGGTAATGTATGGCTGCTCGCTCAGGATTTTTTGAGTATCGGGCTGCAAGGTATGATCTTGCGAGGTGATCGCTACAGCATTGCTGCGCAGCTGTGAGTAACCATTGTTGGCCACCGATGAAGCGTTGAGAGCATCAATACCACTCACCGCTGAGAGGTAGAAGCTCCCCGCAAAGAGGGCCAGCACTACCCCACTCACACTGCGGAAGACGGTCTGCGAATGGACGGCAATTCGCTTGCCCGCGATCAAGGCTGAGCCACTGCGTGCATAGCGTGCTACGATGCGAGCGATCTTATTCGTTAGCCAGCCACCAGCCAGCACCAGGCCAAACATCACGCTGAGGAAGGCTGCGAAGAGAATGAGGGTCGGTATAGAGCTCTCACTTGCTCGCTCAGCCATCCAGTCGTGCCCAGGCTTCGACGCCATCCAGCCAAAGATACTGAGGCCAACTGCCAGGGGGATGACGCGCCACACCCGCAGCTTCTTTGCCTTTTCGGCTGAGCGCGAGACGCCCAGTGGTGAGAGTTGTGCCTTGCGCATCCGGCGCCAGTTGACATACGTCGTCAGGCCAAGGGTCACGCCAACGATGATAATATATTGATACCACTGCAGCGCAAGATCAGCTGGCCAGAAACGCATGTCGCCATAGGAGAAGCCGTGCAGCGAGCTCTGCGTAAGAGCAAAGATAACGAGACCTAGCACCACACCGGCCAGCGAGGCCAGCAGCGACTCAAGCAGCAGCACACGGGCCACTTGCCCCTTGGTCGCACCCACAAGGCGCAGGGCGGCGTAGCGCTTCTCGCGCTGTGCCCCACCCAGCTGCGTAGCAACAGCAACGAAGGTGACGATTGGGAAGAGCAAGATCGATCCGCCCACGACCAACATCATCAGCGAGAATGGGTCGAAGGCGACACTCTGCGCTGTGCCATTGACATCGGTAATATAGACGTCTGCGTAGGATTTAGGCTGCCCATTTTTCTTAGCATATTGGTCGGCCTTCTCGACCTCCTCCGCACTCACACCCTTGACCAAGTACAGGTCATCGGGGCTAGCAGAGTACTCGTCTGGCAGTGTGCCAAGGTTGGTGGTGAGGCCAGCAAAGCGCTCGAGAAGCTTATCCTCTGGATGCTTGGCAATCGCCGCCGCCAGGCCCTTGGAGAGGTAGTATTCACCTGCCTTTGGCGTGTCTATCTTGGCAAATTTGGCGGACTTCTCAGTGCCCTGCAGCGAGATGACGCTAATCGTCTTGCCTCGCCACTCATCTTTGTTGCCCCGCTCGATGCCACCAGCTTTGAGCGGCGCTTGGCCGGTTGCTTGTGGCTTTTGGGGTGTATCCCTGGCCGCAGAGATAGCACTTGAGATAATCGCCCGGTTTTGGCGGCCCACCAAGCCATTAAGCCCAGCAGCCATATAGCACAGCATGACGATGCCAAGCGAGATAGCTGCTGCCGTCAGGCCCAGGCGCATCAGCGATTGCCGGCCCGATTTTTTTAGTAATAACCAACTAACGCTCATGTTACATCCCTCCCGAGATCTGCCCATCGCGCACGATGATCTCGCGGTCGGCATAGGCAGCAATGGTTGGCTCGTGGGTGACCATAATCACTGTGGTACCATATTGCTTAGCAGTGGCGATAAATAACTCCATCACACGCTGCGAGTTGAGGCTGTCGAGCGAGCCAGTTGGCTCATCGGCAAACAGCACCTTGGGCTTGATGACCATCGCTCGGGCAATTGCTACCCGCTGCATCTGCCCACCAGAGAGCTCACCGAGCATGTTGCCTGCCTTATTGCCCAGCTCTACATTATCCAGCCAGCGCTGAGCGGCTTCGTACGCTGCGGCACGCTTCTCACCATTGAGCAGCAGTGGCAGCGCGACATTATCCAGCGCTGTTAGCTCTGGCACAAGCTGCCCAAACTGGAAGACGAAGCCAAAGGCTGTGCGCCTGAGGACGCTCCGCTGATCGTCATTAAGCTTGTCGATCCGCTTACCTGCGCAGTGAATCTCGCCACTGTCAACAGGGGTAATCGCCGCCAAGCTATGGAGCAATGTACTCTTACCCGAGCCACTCGGCCCCATAATGGCCAGCACTTCGCCCGGCATTACATCCAGCGACACGCCGCGCAATGCTTCCGTCTGGCCGAAGGATTTCTTCAGGTTGCGGGCGCTAATGATTGGTTGATTGGTTGATCTCATTGGTCAGTTCCTCCTTGAGTTTGGTTAAGCGCGACGTCGTTAGTTCAATCCAGCGCAGGTCTGCCTCCAGATGGTACAGTGCGTGGTCGATGAGTAGCGTGTCGGCTAGGTTGCTTTTGCGGCGACGGCTTGTCAGGTCGCGCATCCGCTGAATATGGGCTTGCCGCTGGTTGTCTAGGTAGGGCGCGGCATCACCTTCGCGCAGGATTGCCAGCACGGTCTTGACGTACATATTGGCCTGCGACTGATGCGATGGCAGCTCGGGCGCCTCCAGCCAGGCCTGCAGGTCTTGCTTGCCCTGCTCGGTAATGGCGTAGCGCACCCGGTCTGGCCCACCAGACTCACTGGTGTCGGCAACCTCCTCCACTTTGTTGTCGCGCTTGAGGCGCCCCAACGTCGAGTAGACTTGCCCTGGCAAAATTGGCTTATCTTTGCCAAAGAAACCATCGTACTGCTTCTTCAGCTCGTAGCCATAGTTTGGCGCATTCGCCAACAATCCGAGTAATGTATATTGAACGTTCATATCTCCACTATACACCGAGTGACTAGCGAGTGCAAGCCCTATTATACACTTAGTGTATAGTTTATAGACACGTAGTGGGTAATGTAAGTATTTACCTCTGTTGTCTCATTCACTCTATATCTTTCTTAGCAGTCCAGCCTGGTGTCTTGTTCTGTTGCTGCCCTGCTCCGCTGCCATCATAAGCCCCACTTACTATCGGCAAACACTACGCCAGTACGCAGCCAGACTCGTTTGCTCATGAGTATCATACGTAGGCTATTTGCGCATGATAATATGACGGTCATATATACTGCTCTTGAGTACAAGTACTTCGTTTATTGCATTACTTACCGCCCATAAACCCAGCAAAAGTAAAAAGGCCAGTCACACTACTGGCGCAGCTATGCAAGGGTAACCCAAACGACATAGAGCCCTCAGCTTCTCCAAGCACAGCAAAAACACCCCAGCAGCATCTGGGGTGTTTAGCATAAGATAAGCTGCTATATTGCCTATCTCAGTATCGATAATTAGTCGCCAAGGGTATCCATCTTACCCTTGGTGCGCAAGATATCGCGCAGTTCGCGGACGGAATCCTTTGCGGACGACTGAGCATCTTTGAGCTTGTCGTAGAGCGACTTTGTCAAAGATGTGCTTGGGATCTCGGGGCGCTTTGGTGAGCCACTGCTGCTATCACGGTTCTTGTAGTAGTTGACAAGCGCTACGTAGTAGGCGCGCATCTCTTTGCGGTACTTGATTTGCTCATTGGCATAGTCGCGCACGCTGGCGTATTGTGAGTCTTTCATCTTATTGAGGGCGTTAAGGCAAGATTTCTGCTGCTCATCATACTTCTGGCCAGCTTCATCACCAGATGCGCTGCTGAGTGGCGAGCTGTAGCTCGTGCGGCACGAATTGCTGTATTCTTTGTAGGCAGTAGCGACCGCACCCGATTCTTTGAGCAGCGGCTTGACTTTTTCGTAATCACTCTTGTACTCTTCGAAGGCTTTCTTGACCTCACCATCGCGCATAGCAGCGGCCTTGCCGAGCTTGTCAAAGTGGTCATCCGCCTTGCGCACCACTTCGTTGATCGACGTTTCTGGGTCTGACCTGTCTATATTAATGCTGGTCGAGTCGAAGCTGTTCATCATAGAATATGCCTTGCGGTAATCCTCGGTGCTTGGCCCCGAGAAAAGCACAATACACACGATTATAATGATGATCAGGACAAATACACCAATGCCACCGCCAATCAAGCTCCACAGCAAGCCCTTGCTCATGCCCTGCTTGGGTGGCATTGGGCCCATTGGCCGGCCTGGCTGTGGCTGCATTGGCTGAGGTTGGCCTGGTGCTGGCTGAGCTGGTTGCTGTGAAATGGGTTGAGGTTGAGGCTGTGGCTGAGCCGCAGGTGCTGGCTCGGCAGTCGGTGCAGCTGGCGCTGGCTCAGCGGCAGCACGCTTGCTGGCCAGAGCGGCCTTCTCTTCCTCAGTATACGGTGGGTTGTTCATATCAAAGGTTGGGACAGCCTCTGGGGGTTGCTCCTGGGGGGTTGCTGGTTGCTTACTCATGCATCTCCTTGTTGATTTGGCTATTATTTACCATAACTATTATACCGGAAAGATGCCAATAGGCCAATATGTGGATTGTTTAACCGCATGTCGCTTCGTATTCTCTCAAATATCCTCTCGTAATAGCACCGCGAAAAAAGTATGATACTCGAGATACACTACCGATAAAAACACCCCACGCGTCCCTGCTGGGGTGTTTTTTGTTGCGAGGCTAACGCTCAGATCTGCTACAACCCAATCATCGTCAGATTAATCTTGCCGCGCTCGTCAATGCCAGTGATCTTCACCTGCACGGTTTGGCCTTCTTGCACGACATCTGTCACCTTGCCGACTCGGCCCTTGGCGAGCTTCGAGATATGCACCATTCCGTCCACGCCAGGCAGGATGTTTACAAAGGCACCAAAGTCCTTAATCGTCACCACGGTGCCAGTGTAGGTACGACCAACTTCGGGCTCTTCCACCAGGCTTTTAATCCAGGCCAGCGCCTTCTCAATCGCCTCACCATTGGGGCTGGCAATGGTAATTAGGCCGTCTTCTTTAATATCTACCTCAGCACCAGTTTCGCTAGTGATTTTGTTGATGGTTTCACCACCCTTGCCGATAACAGCACCAATTTTATCCGGGTTAATCTTGAGCTTTTCGATACGCGGCGCATAGGGGCTGAGTTCTTTACGTGGCGCTGGCAACACACTCAGCATGTGCTCCAGGATATGGGCACGACCAGCCTTACTCTGCTCAAGCGCCTGGCGCAGCACCTGCACGGGCAGACCATGCACCTTCATATCCATCTGCAAGGCTGTAATACCCTTGCTCGTACCCGTCACCTTAAAGTCCATGTCGCCAGCAAAATCCTCGGCGTCGGCAATGTCGCTCAGTACGTAGGGCGTGTCACCATCCATCATGAGGCCCATGGCAATACCACTAACTGGTGCCTTGAGCGGCACGCCAGCGTCCATCAGGGCCAAGCAGCTGCTACAGGTGGCCGCCATACTGGTAGAGCCGTTTTGGCTCATGATTTCTGTCACGCTGCGAATGGCATAGGGGAACTCTTCTTCACTCGGTAGCACTGCCGTCAGGGCGCGCTCCGCTAGGTAGCCGTGGCCAATCTCACGCCGGCCCGGGCTACCGAGGCGCTTGACCTCACCAACTGTATAACCCGGGGCGTTGTAGTGGTGCATATAGCGGCGTTCGCCTTCCGTTACCTCCATGGTATCGACTAACTGCGCGTAGCTGAGCGGTGCCAGCGTCACGATATTCATACCCTGCGTCACTCCGCGGGTAAACAGGCTGCTCCCGTGGGTGCGCGGCAAGATCCCAACCTCGCTCGAGAGCGGGCGGATCTCCGTCAGGGCGCGGCCATCGGGGCGGGTGTGCTCCTCCACAATGCCGCGGCGCACATCGTTGTGCAGCGCCAGAGTAAAGGCTTCGTCGTACTCATCGCGTACCGCGGCGTATTCCTCGGCGTCAAGGCCCAGCTGCTCGGCCATCGCCTCGTGGAAGGCCCAGCGGATTTCGTTCACAACTTCATTGCGCTCGGGGTATGGGCGGCGAATCTTCTCGCCTAGTTTGCCATCAACCCATTGGTTGGCTACGGCTTGAATGTCTTCATTTGGCAAGACCAGCTCGTATTCCTGCGGCGCTGGTGCCACCTTATTGGCAAGCTCGCGCTGCAGTGCGATAGCCGGCTGCATGGCTTGGTGCGCCCAGGCTATGGCATCGACGATAACGTCCTCGGGCACTTCTTTAGCGCCGGCTTCCACCATGGTAATGCCGCGCTCGATGCCGGCCACCACCAAGTCAAGGTCGGACTGCTCGCGCTCCTCTGGGCTAAGGAAGGCCCTAAATTCACCATTCACCCGGCCAACGCGCAGGCCCGCCACTGGCCCATCAAACGGCGTGCCCGTCAGCATCAGGGCGCTGCTGGCAGCAACCATCGCCACCATATCGGGGCGGAAGCTTGGGTCCATGCTCAGCACGGTAGCCACCACTTGCACCTCCTGGCGGTAGCCTTTGGGGAAGAGTGGGCGGATCGGCCGGTCGATCAGGCGGCCAATCAGCACTGCTTCGTCGCTCGGGCGGCCCTCGCGCTTAATAAAACGACTGCCGCTAATCTTGCCCGAGGCATAGAACTTTTCTTCGTAGTCGATGCTGAGCGGGAAGTAATCCAGCGTCACCGGGCGGCTGCCCACCTGGGCGGTGCCCAGCACCACCGTGTCGCCGTAGCGCACCAGCACACTGGCCGTCGAGCGAAAGCCAACGCGGTTGACCTCCAGGGTGAGGGGGCGACCGCATAGCTCGGTCGTCACAGCAAAGACATCTTTGCCGCTTGGGTTAATAATACTCATACAGAGCTCCTTTCTTGCGGCAAGTAACAGGGGTGAATGCTCGCACTCATCATCTTCATGCAAGCCCTCAACGCTATCACTGCCGCGTTAATATACTCCCCTTAGTATACCGCATTTTGGGATATACTGGTAGTGCTTCGTATCAGACAGCTTCAGAGCTTACACGCCATCTGAGCTGCTATGGTCAATTATTACCAGGCGCATTGTATTATCACCTTCATATGTAGTCTGCGAACCCTTGATAGAGAGAATATTTCCACTGCCCTTAATCGCTGCACTGCCTATAAATCGTACGTACGTTGGGCTCAGCCATTCGACACCACGTGGCATGACCGTAATTTCTTCGCCTTGATCCCCTATGACAGCAAACGAGACGCCATTCTCCACCTTCTGTGGTTGGTCATAGATCATATACTCACTGCGTCGAGAGAGTTGTTTCTCCAAAACTGCTTTATATTAGCAAGTTATCCCAAGCTCGTCAATCAGCCCCTCACCGCAACTATGTATATCACAGCCTCATCGCCTCTATCCTTCACCCCTCTCCTCTACTTCTCTATCCGAGCGACAAGTGGTGAGAAGAGGATATGCGAGAATTGGCGGCATGTGCGACACACTTGTCGCTTAGATCATTGTGTTATCATACCGGCTGCGGTTCTTCGCGTGGCGGCGCTTGCGGCCGACAAACCACCACCAGGCACCACCGCCACCAGCTGCAGCGAGAACTACTGCCACAGCGATGAGGATGATGATCGTCCAATTGGGCCCTGCCTCTTGCTTGCGTACAGTGGGCTGCTGGCGCTTTTTGCTTGGCTGCGACTTTTTCTTGTCCTTTTTTTCGTCCTTTTTCTTGTCTTTGTCGTCTTTTTTCTTCTCTTCAGGCTTGGGGGCGGACTTTGGCGGTGGTGTAGGTGCTGGCGCGGGCTGAGCCGTTACTTTCAGGCCAAAGGTATCGGCGCAATCAGCCGTGAGCGGCGTGGCTGCACCCACTGGCACATTGCCGCGCTGGATACTCCCCAGGCCGGCCAAGCCACCCAGCAAGGTAGATGAATCATTATACGGATTGATATTTGGGTCTGCCTCCTCGGCTGGTGTGGTCGGGCCACGATCGGAAGTTGTATACACCCAACCAGCATTGCGCTCGCGGGCCTTGGCTACCACCTGGGCCTGCTGCTCGTTGCTGCCCACACTGTGGATGACGTGCCACATTTTGTAGGCGTTGGCCGGGTTTTTTTCGAAGTTGGTGGCTGTTGGGTGGTTTAGATCATAGTAACTATCGCTCAGGTAGCGCGCCGCCGAGGTCTCGGCATTCAAGAATACATCACCATAGGGCATGACGGATTCACCGAGGAAGCGTGTGCCCGCATTGTGAATGACGATGGAGCCAGGGTGCTTTACCTTGACGTAGTTGTAGAGATTAGCTAGGTAGCAGGTCTTTTGGCCACTACTGTGGTTGTCGGCTTCGTCGAAGAAGATCCCCTTCACGTTGGGGTAGAGCGCATACCAGCGGTCGATTTCTGCTGCCACCTCAGCAATATTGCGCGTCTGGCGGCCATGCTTGACGTAGCCAATGTATTTGACCCCAAGCGAATCGAGTCGTGCTAGAGCCTTTACATAATCACTACTAACCGCCGTACCGGGCCCGCTCGAGGGGTTAACCACTGCAAAGGGCATCTTGCTCGAGACATTAGCCATATCATTCCAATACTGATTATTGCCACCCTGCATGGGGTAGCTATAGGCTGGCATCATGATGGACTGCTGCGATGCCAGAGCACTCGCCTGCGGCGCAAGCAACTGCCCCAGCACCGCCACAGCTGCCACAAACATCAGCACAGCCCGCCGTACTTGCTGCATACTCCACCGCATCGCCACACCCGTGGACGCCCGTGCTGCGTCTGTCACATCCTGCATAGTCACTCTCTATGATAGCATCTTTGTGCGCAAATGGGTATTATGTTGTGTATGTCACAATGTTTTTGCGGAGGCTTCTCTGTTGTGGTATGTTACTTGGAAACTCAGTAGTATCAGTCTATTATCTCCATTACTTCATCCATATTAACTATAGAATGGAAGAATGAAGTGATTACACTTGCACAATACGGCGAAAGTAGTCGTGCACAGCGGGTTGGCTCGCTTCGGGCACGTTGGCCATATATTCAACACCAAAGACCGTTGCAGCTGTGTTTTGGTCGAAGCAAAAGCCCGTCAGCCTCAGCGGAGCATATCCATCGCCAAACTGCCCCCACACCGTACCGGGCGGGAATTCTACACCGCAGTACCGTACTGCGTCGGCGGCAAGGAACGTATGCGCCCCATGTGTTTTGCTGATAAAGCGCTTGTTAGCAATATCCGTCTCGCCCATCGCTGGTTGAGTCCTCATCATATATGCCTGAGCAAAGTACGCCTCGACATCTTTGCAGCCGCCCTCACGGAGGCGCACTGCTTCGGTCGGCATAGGCAGATCGCTGGTGCGGTCGATGCCACGAGTGGCAATTTGATTCAGTAAGGCAATCAAGATATCCGCCGCTGGCTCACCGGTTGGCTGGAGCATTGCATGATGTTCGTCTTCCGCCACAAGGTGGCCCGTTTGGTCAGCCGCCATCTTGATAATCTCGCGAGACATCCAGGCATAAGCATTGCCATAACGGCTACCCTGCTCGGTAATGAGCTCCCACTCAACAGCATCCGCAAGCTGCACACCACCAGCATCACAGGCATCCAACAGCGCTCGCGCTGATGCGGTGTGGAGATATAGATGCTTGTCCGCATCATTTTGCTCTTTGTAGCGGGCAAGCAGTGCCGTCCCATAGCAGTGCAATGCACTATTGCCGCCATCTTGCTGAACTCTACGCATCAAGACGCGGTCAATGTAGATACTTGGGTCAAATACACCGATGGAGATCGTTGGGTTGCCAGCGTGCAGATGTTTAATACCACTTATAATCTGGTGTGCCACCTCTTGCATGCGCCGCATAGCTGGCGACTGCTGGTATGCATCTGCTACAGCCTGGCAAAATTCATCATTAGTCAGCCCATCATCCCGCCTTCGGCATAATGTGACGGTTCGCTGCTCGAGAATACGCGCCTTATCTATCGTCTCATCCACTGCAACGACTGCGCCATTTAGCAGTGGCACTACCTCCTCAGGTATCATATCTGCCGGGCTGCCATCCACCAAATATTCTGCAGCCTTCTCCCCTGCTGCCATCGTCTCCAAATCGTGTGCAAACCGCTTTGCCTCGCGCGCTGCTTTGTCAACGACAAACTGCCGACGCTCCTGCGCAAGCCGCTCAGCTGTGCATAGTGGCTCCCTCGCTATTTCGTGCGAGGAAGACACTGGCGAAGTTGTTTCAGCTGATGGTTGTTTTTCTTGGCTCATTATTGCATGATAACGTATGGTGGTTAGTTTTGTAAAGCATTGCGTATGCTATAGCAACACCACCCGCTCTCTCGCCCACTCCAGTGCGGCGAGGCTGCGCTGGCGCGCTGCTGTGTGCTCGGGTGAGGGTTGGTCACTCCCCCACCACTGGTTCCAGGCCCAGTCAATAGGGTTGAGGCACTCAAGGTGATCGGTATGGTGCAGCTTGCCATTGATAAAGACATCGTTGCGCTCAGTATAGATATGAGCATAGCCACACCGCTGGAGAGCGCGCAAGCTCGCAATGTTGCCCTGCACCACGGCAGATTTAATACAGTGCAGCCCCAGATTCTCAAAGGCGTACCACGTACGAGCATGGTGGCTAGCACTAGCAACACCCTTGCCCCAGTAATTCTTATCCACAATAATGATGCCGCTTATGGCAGTGTGGATGTGCTTTCTCGTAATACTCACCAGTGCCGTGCTACCTACCAGCCGCCGTGCCTCACCATCCTTGGCCCAGATACCCCAGACGATACTTTCTTTATCTGCGATTGTTTTGTCATACCAAGCTTGCTCGGTCTCGAGCGTCTGCGCCCGGTGCTCGGCAAAATACTGCGTGACCGTCCCGTGCGCAAACCCGTCCACAAATGGCCTCAGCTCATCCCGCGCAAACGGCGCAAGCTCCAGCTCGAGCCCCTGCTTTGTCGTGACTGTCATCATTGGGCCAAATGCCATGGTGTGCTCCTTTCGTGGTGGTGTTTCTAGTATAGCATTGGTGGGAGAATAATACACAAGGCGAAGGGCCACCCTCATCAGATACCTTACGGGCGAGAGAATGTGCTCATCACGCGCTTAACTCCACCACAGACAACATCAAGCGTCGTAGGCGCGGTATTCTTCTTGGAGCGCTCAATGAGCCTCTTGATAAGGTCCATATCCTCTGCCTGGGCATACTCGCCAAGGTCGCCGCTTGGCTTTGTTTGTGTCTGCTGTGTATACCGCACAGCCGATTCATCTACATCGACTACATACTGCGCACTTCCAAGATTGACATATTGGACAAATTTATCCTGGTCATTGCCATGGAAACCAACACCCATCATACGACATCGAATAGACACACCCTTTTCTCGCTGTGTCTGCCCATCCTGTGTTGTCATGTGCTCGTATAGTTCTACGCTCACGTGCGTCGAACCATCAAAGGTTTCAAAAGATTCAAGATTACCCTCGTATTGACGGCAGTATTTTGCTCGCGCTGCCTCTGCCGCCTTAAGCAGCTCAAACATCCGTGGTGAATCTGCAGCATCAGCCACCTTCGCCACATCTTCAAGTGTCAGATCTCCGTATGCTACACACCGCAGCTGTTTATTTAAGCCATTATCGCGCAGAGGTGCACCCTCAAGATGTTGATCTATCAATTTACCAAGATCAGCTGCTACCTTCTTCTCCTGATCTGTTTGTCCCATAATAGCTTCGAGAGTAGCAACGCCACCACTACCTGCCTCATGTCTTGCTTTATACATAAATAACTCCTTTTTGTTTATGACATAATATATTGTACGGTACATCTTGATCTCATATTTGTCAAGTATAGTATATTTGTGCTACTATCTCACCACCAAAAACCTCCCCAATAGGCGGAGAGGTCTATTTCTCGTGGCGGGCGCTTATTTGCGCAAGCCGAGGGTTTCGAGCGTTGCTTTGTAGGCATCAAAGTTCGTCCGCTCAAGGTAGCGGAGCAGCCGCTTGCGCCGGCCGACCATTTGCTTGAGGCCACGACGAGCCATGTTGTCGTGCTTGTTGGACTTAAGGTGTTCGGTCACCTCTTTGATACGAGCCGTCAAGATAGACACCTGCGCCTGTGGGCTGCCGACGTCGTTCTTGCTGACCTGAGTCAAAGCAATCGCTTTCGCTTTGTTATCCTTAGTAATCATACTGGTGTATTGTAGCAGGAGGGGCGCGTGGTGTCAATGTAGACATGTAGACGCTAGCGACAAAGCGCCTGGTGTGCCTGATCAATCGAAGCAACCTGCGCGGCAGCATCTTCTCCTATATAACCAAGCTGCGAAAGTTTCTGCATAAACTGCTTCTCGTCATCCTCTTTCACCAAGCGCCGTGCATGATTATACGTTTCAAAGAACGCCATCTTCACCGCTGGATGCTCCTGAGCAAGTGACCTCAGTTCTTTTCGCGCATCATCTGTCATCGTTAGATGCTTCTTAAATAACGTGCTATACAGTCCTCGGACGAGCTCAACCTCGGGAAACACCGCTCCAGCACGAAGCAATGCTGGCGTCGTTCCATGGTACACATCTACAAAGCCGATGCTCTCTATATCTTCTTCCGACTCCAGTGTTGCTACATCGACCGTTGGAGCACGCAAACGAGCACGAAAGTTGTTTGGGTCTTCTGTATTACGCAACCCATGCTGGCGAAGAAATGCCTCCCAAAATTCGTCCTCGTCCTTATATGGTGAAGTGCGATCCACTGTACTATCCGCTGCTGGCCACCCCCAGTGTGCATTCACCTCGTCTATTGCCACTTCGTCTGCACCTGGGCGCTGCTTAGCCTCCGCGAGCGTAAGTGGTTGCATACTACTTACCAGAGGCTCGTGACCCTGTAGCTGCTCGTCGATTGCTGCAGCAATAGCTCGCAGCTCTTTACCGAGTCGTTCTTGCTCAGCTGCTTGTCGTTCAGGCGTCATACCGCCAATTATTCTTACCTTGTCTGGATTTATCTCATTATTTGCCATATATCAAGTATGGCAGTAGTAGGACTATGAGTCAAATCGAGGGGTTTGTTACCACCCCACCCGCACGCCATACCGCACCACCTGCCCCGGTACCAGCGTTGCAGCGTGAGCTGGGTTATCGGCGAAGGAGTTGCCGCTGTGCGTTGGCTCAACACAGAGATACGAACCCAGCCCATCTGTCCAGACCGCCCAGTGAGGTAATCCCTCGCTCTGTAGCGTAATGGTGCGCCGGCCCGTGGCAAGCTGGCGCGTGGGCCCATCAACGAAGATCGTATCGGCGAGTGGCGCGAGGTCGGCTAATGGCTGGCCGTCCAGTACAAGCGTGCCATCATACGCAAAATACGGGTGGAAGGCCGGCGCCACAAGGAGCTCCTCCTCACCAACATTCGCCAGTGTGAGCTGCATTGCAAGCTGATGCTCCGCCACTGTATACACCAAGCGAGACTCCAGCCCAGCATAAGCATCACTCCCCCTCAGCATGAGCTCCACTCGGTCGCTGGTGTGCTCTGCCACTTGCCATTGGCTGGTGCGGCCAAAGCCATGCTGCGCCAAGCCACTCGCTCCGCCCGGGCCAAAGTTAGGTAGGCAAACATGGCAGCCACCGCGCGTTTTACGCTCGCCATCAGGGGTGGCGAGCGTCTGCAGTGGGTAGAATACATCCCCATGCCCATCAGTCAGACTGGTGATATATGCACCATCTGTCGTGATAGTTGCGGTGGTCGTGCCAGTGTGTAGCGTGATGTTCATCGGTATTCCTCGCTTCTTTATTTTATTGTGTATGGCTAATCAACAATCCCAAAATCTTGCAGCTGCTGCGCCTCTGCTACTGGCCAATCGGCAATCGCCGTACGCCGCAGCGCCGCGCAGTACGCCCCCGTGCCAAGCTGCCTGCCAATATCCACCGCCAGGCTGCGAATGTACGTGCCACTGCTCACCCGCGTGCGAATGACGAGCCGCGGATACTGATACTCTAGCACCTCCAGCGAGTGAATCGTAATGATGCGCTCTGGCAGCTCCACTTCCTTACCATCACGCGCGAGCTTATAGGCCCGCTGACCGTTGATCTTGATGGCACTAAAGATCGGTGGCCGCTGGCGAATCTCACCAATGAAATGCTGCAATACCATATCGAGCTGCTGGCGTGATGGCGGTGTGACAGGCGCTTCGGTATCTTCTGGCACATACGGCGTTATCTCCCCTTCTGGGTCGCCTGTGGTGCTGGTTTGACCCAGGATAATCGTCGCTTCGTACGTCTTGTCGAGCTTGGTATAGCGCATGGCATTGCGGCATTCCGCGCCCGTCACCAGCAGCAAAAGGCCCGTTGCAAAGGGGTCGAGCGTACCACAGTGCCCCACCTTCACCTTCTTGCCAGCCTGCTGGCTCAGCACCCGCCGCACCCGCGCCACCACCCCAAAGCTCGTCATACCAGCTGGCTTGTCGATATGGAGAATGCGATTGTATGATGAATCAGATGTTTGGTGTGTCATGTGGTTAGTATAGCATGACGGAGCAAAAAACCAGCCGTGGTAGCTGGTTCTCTGGGTGTTTTTATATTGCTAGAGTGGTAACCCCTACTTCTCCGGTACGTGGAATTGCGACGGGTTGGCTTGGTCTTTCTTGGCCTTAGCCTCAGACTGGAGCGCAGCATCGAGCTGGGCCATGGGGTTATCGGCATCAGGGCCAGGCAGTGGTGGCACACCTGGTGGCAGCGGCGGCAAGCTAGAGAAATCTGGCATTGGTGGCAGTGGCGGCAAGGCTGGCCCTTCGGCATCATCAGCTGGCGCGGCCCGGTGCTTGGCATCGAGATCGGCCAAGGTTTCTTTGCCCGTTGGCGGCGGAAGGATGTCGTCGTTGTGAGCCATTGGCACGCGCGGCATGTCATTGACATTGGGGACGGTTGGCTCATGGTCGAGCGCTGCCGTCGCAGCATTAAGCGGCGCTTGACGCCCCGGTGTGTCGTCGCTGTCAAGGTAGCGCCCACCCTTGTGCGAGAGGATGGTCTTGTTGCGGCCATTCTCGCGCTCGCGGCGTTTGTCATCGGCCGCTTGCTTGGTCGTAGCATTAAGCGTGCCACCCAGGCTCGGCTCATTGAGTGGTGTCTCAATGGGTTGACGCCATGGCTCAGCGCTGCTGTTGCGTCCTGATGAGCGACGCGGGGCCGGCGTGGGCTCGGGCTGTGGATTATTCTTGGCCAATTGCTGGGCTAGCTCAGCTTCGTCAGCGTCGGTCTGGCTTAACTTTTTTTTTCCAGCCTCAGCGTTGTGCGAGATGACGAGTGACTTGTCTTTGTTATTTGCCTGAGCAGGCTTCTTGCTGGCCGGCTTGGCAGGCATTGGGCCTGCAGCGAGCTGCTTGGCTTCGGCGAGCTTGGCCGCAATCAGCTGCTGGTCGCCGCCAGCACTCATCAATTGCGCGGCGAGGGTCATAACACGCGAGGTGGTCTTTTCGTTACTAAAGCGCTCGGTGGCCGCTACAATGCCGGTCAAAAAGGCCGTGGCAATATGCTTGTCCAAAAGCGGCTGCTCATCATCCGTATTATCAAAACCCTGAGCGAGGCTTGCCGCGAGCTCACTATAGCTGCTGGCCTGAGGATCCGTCCAGACGATATTGCCCAGCGTACCTGGCGCATCGATGTGCAGCGCTGCCACTGGCGACTCGCGCAGAATACGGCCATGCCCTTTGAGCGCTGGGTCGAGGTCATCCTCGCTGCGCACACCGATCGTCACAACAAACTGCACATTGTAGTCGCCCTGGCTAAACTCCAAATCACTCTGGCTAATCGTTGCGCGGTATGGCGTGATGAAAATCTTAACGAGGTCGCCATCGAGCTTGTAGCGCAAATGGTCGGCCTTTTCCTTATCAAGGGCAATGATGAAATCTCGCAGACTATCCACCGTGCTCTCAAAGGTATGCTCTGGCTCCAAAAAGCCCACTGCCGTTGGCACATCCCCACTAAAGACGGCTGTGGCGTGCTTGTCGAGCTTGTTAAGCAAAAGCGTCAAGCCTAGTGCCGCACTCAGCTCATCTACCGTAGGGTGGGCGTTGACTGCCACCAAAATATTATTACTCTCACCTAGTTTGTCGATGATTTGTTGCCGCACCTTTATCTCGTCCATAGCTCCTACTTTTGCCTTACCCAAAACTCCATCTATCCTACCATAAGTAATTTCGTTTCGTCAATGGCAAGTCGCGATTAACAGAGGTAGCCATGCGAAGTATAGCAAAGAAAAACACCTCTCCCTCGAGGTGTTTTGGTGTCTGCTCTTGCTGCTTCTGTGTTACGCAAGCTTGACGCCAGCAGCCTTGGCGGCCTTGGCGAGCGATGCCTTGCGGCGGCTCGCGGTGTTTTTCTTGAGCAACCCCTTCTTGACGGCTTTGTCGAGCTCGCTCTGGGCCTGACTCAGAGCGGCAGCGCTTGGCTCGGCAGCAAAGGCTTTGGTGCTGGCCTTGATGGCGCGCTTGGTAGCAATGTTGCGCTGGCGGCGAGTAGCCGTTTGCTTCATGCGTTTGACAGCTGATTTGATGATGGGCATTAATTTCCTCTATCGCTTGTTATTATGGGTTAGTACTACAATCAAGCGCTCATTATAAGGCATGGCGCACGATTTGTAAAGAGCCACCGTGGCCTACGAGCGCTCCCCGCTTCGTGTTCGCAGCAGCACATACCACAAGTAGAGCGAACCAGCGATGGTGAGCACGATCCCAGACGTCCACGGTACAGGCCCATCAAGGAATGTGTTGTACGGCACACCGGTGTGGAGAATGTGGTGGAAGAGTGTATACTTCACCATGTCGGCAACAGGATAAGCAAGGATAGCGACGATGGCAATCCCCTGCTTGATCATACTCTGCTTAGAGTGGCGGCGAAGCGTGGTATAGGCAAGATACATAGCCTGGGCAGCAAGATTGACACCAAAGACAAACGAGGCGGCCAGCGCCATCATATTAGACGTTGTATTAGAGTTAATGCCAGGCAGTGGCCCACTGCTTGAAGATATAACTGTATAGACGCGCCACGCCATGAAAATATCGATAAATGCCAAGTACGCAAGCGCTAGACTCGCCACCATCATCATCAAGCGCATACTATGCCATCGTCGCCGATGCTGATGGTTCTTTGTCTGAACCGTCTGGGTAGTAACTGTTGTCTGTACTGTAGCCATATACACCTCCTTGGCATTGCAGTGGTGTTTATTATGGTGATATTATACCACGTTCTTATATGCTAAGCACTTTATCTGTCCAACGCTCACACGTCTACCTAGCCACCCTACACTACCGCCCCGCCACCGCAAACAAAAAGCTCTCCACTGCGTCCCATGGAGGCACGCTCGTCGTCTTCATATCAGCATCAAGCTGAGCAGCCCGCTGGGTGAGGGTGCGGATGTCGGCCAGCGAGACCTGCGTGGTGAGCGGCTTGGTTTTTTTGACGACGTAGGGGTGAAGTGAGAGCTCGCGCGCAATCTCTACTTCCCCTGCCTCGCCATAGCATGCAATCGCTGCCAGCTGAGCCCACTGCGCCCAGATGAGCGCCGCAGTTTGGTATGGATCATGACTCAGGCGCAGCTCATCCAGGGCAGCGCGCAGGGCTGGACCTCGGCGCTCCACCGCGAGGGCTACAACATCAAAGACCGAGAACTCACGGGCCGGTGGTAACACGGTGGCAATTGCATCATCGGTAACGGTGTCGAGCTGAGCCAATGCGTCGATGGCGTGCGCCAACTGCAGTTGGTCGATCGTCCCGCCATAGCCCTTTTCATCCGGCACCAGAGCACGCTCTACCATACTGCGCAGCTGCGCTGAGCTTAGCGACACGCCGCGTCTACTAGCCAGCTGGCGCAGCCACCGCTCGGCGGCAGGACGCTGGCGGTCGGTTAGTGGATCAGCAGCGATGATGGTAGCGGCCTTATGTAGTGCTTTGTACGTTTTGGTGCGCTTATCCAGCCCTGGCTCTATCAGCACAAGCGTCGTCTCGTTAGGGATATCATGGGCCCACTGGCCAAGCTGCTCCCAGAGGTCTGGGCGCTCAGACAGGCGTCGCAGCACAATGAGCCGCTGCGCCGCAAAGAGCGACACGCCGCGCACCAACTCAGCCAAGCCCGCGGCATCAAGCTGCTGAGTATCAACGTGCTCTACTGGCACTGGCGCGCGCTGAGTGATTTTCGCCAGCTCTTGCTCTGCTACGTAGCTATTCTTCCCCACAATGAGATAAAGCATCGGCTACTCCCCCACTTTCACCTGGCACATCGGGCAAATGTGCGTCCCGCGGCCGGCCACGCGAATCTTGATAATTTCTACGTCGGGGTGGCGCGGGCAGGGTTGCCCCTCACGCCGAAACACCTGCGCAAAGGCCAGGTAGCTCCCCTTGTTGCCCTCAGCATCGACGTAGTTACGATCGGTGCTACCACCCTTATCAATACTGAGCCGCAGCACCTGCCGAATATGGGCAAAGAGCGCGGCAAGCTGCTCATCATCCACCATACGCACCCGCGTGGCGGGGTGGAGCTGCGTCATCCACAGCGATTCATCGGCATAGATATTGCCCACGCCAGCGATGGTGGTTTGGTCAAGGATGGCTGCCTTGATGGTCGTGCCATTGTGCCGGCGGATGCGCGCGATGAACTGCGCCGCTGTAGTGTGCGAGTCGAGCGGCTCGGGCCCGACTTTTTGCATAAAGGGCAGCTGCGCCACCTCTGGCGTAGGGTAGAGCTTCATCCAGCCAAATTTGCGCAGGTCATTAAAGTATAAATGCGCGCCATCCGCAAAGGTCAGCGCTACCCGCGTTAAGCGGTCGGGCAACTCATGAAGAAAGCTATCGTTTGGGTGGCCACCACCCCAGCGCTCCTCTCCAACAAAGAGCAGCTGGCCCGTCATTTTCAGGTGCACTACCAGTGTGTAATTGGTGCTCAGGCGAATCAGCAATACCTTAGCGCGGCGCTCCACCGCCGTGATCGTTGCACCATGGAGAAAGTGCGCCACTGCCGCAGGGTCGTTAGGAAAGCTCTTGGGCGAGTCGTACACCGTACTTGCCACCACCTGCCTCCCCACCACCAAGCGAGCTAAGCTCGTACGAATCGTCTCAACTTCAGGGAGCTCAGGCATGGACTATCACTCCTCCAGTAGCTCCTCAAGCTCTGCCATCGTGCGGCGATTGGCTGTGTGGAGAATAGCACGCATGCCAGCAGCTTCAGCCCCGGAGCAGTTGTCCAGCCGGTCGTCGATCATCACACACTGGCCAGGCAGCACACCAAGCCGATCTGCCGCCAGCTCGAAGGCTTCGCGGCTTGGCTTGGCAACGTGCTCGGCATACGAGAGCACTACAGCATCAAAGAGCTCGCGCAGCTCATCAGGAGTAAACAGTCGCTCGATCGTATCACTCCCCACATTACTCAGCAGCCCCACCTTGATGGCCGGGTAGCGCTGGCGCAGCGTGTGAATCATGGCTATCAGCTCGCTATTGCGCACATGGACTTGCTCGAGCAACGCCGCTATCTGAGCTGGCGTCTGCTCCGAGAGCCGCGCCACCTCTGTGATAAACTCCTGCCGCGAGATGTAGCCATAGTCCGACTGCTTGTTAATATCCTCTAGTTCGGCTCGGCGATCCGGCGGGCACTGCGCCATCAGCACCTCGATGCTCCCACCATAGAGCACACCAAAACAATCAAAAATTACTGCACGAATCATACGCTCGATTATATCATTGGCAATAGAGTGTGGCTAGCATGAGCTCTTCTTCCCTATCACTGCGCCCGATGGAGTATGAAATCAGATTGTCATAATCTCTTTTTAGCCTAGCACACAAAGCCGACATACAAGCAGAATGTCGACCCATATAATTGGGAATGTAGCGAGACGCGGTACAAAATCGTGGAGGTTACTTAGAACTTGAGTCCCAGACGTCAGCCGTACAGCGCCTTTTTATTGCGTCTTATCAAACATCGGTGCAAAGCCAGGGATCTGGTTGGCAAAGAGTGCATGAATCTTAGGTACATCAGCCTTCATCGAGCCAGGCGAGCCTTGGCAGCTCGACGTCCAGATGCGCGTCTTCGTCGTGCCGCTATCCATCGTCTCGAAGGTGTAGAGCCGCCCAGCAGTGGCACACACCCCACGCACGTCATCGTCGTCCACACTGCGCGTGTCTTGGATCTGCGCCTTGCTGAGGGCATACACAAGCTGCTCGTAGGCCTGCTGATTATTCTCAAACTCTTTGCGGTCGAGCTGCTTGTCTAAGTAGCCCTGATACACCGTATACGTCCGCTTATTGGGCGAAATCTCGATCTGGTACGAGCGGAAGGTCTCATCTGCCACAATTGGCCCACGCACCGTCCAGCGGACACTGTTGGTTGCATTATGCGCCACCACTTGGTCGTAGAAGCTCTCGGCTGATTGCTGCGTATTGGTGTTATTCGATTCCTGGCGAGTCGCCACCATGCGAATGACCGACGCCACTGCTGCCACCACCAACGAGATCACCAAGATAGTGACAATAATCGGAAAAACTTTTGGCCGCTCGCCTTTATACATGGAAATACAGTACCACAAACCCCAGAAAAACTCAACACTTCTGGCAGTAATCTAGGCTATAAGACACTTACCAAGCTACTCCACCGCAAAATACAACTCATCATTCATATCTCGCGGTGCTTGATTTACCAAGAGCCACGCAACTAGCAATAGCCTATCCCCACGGTTTCCTCGGATACTCAGCACCGACGCTACAAGCTAGCGCCAGCTAATACGCTGCTTACTACCAAGGAATGTGTTGATCGTCTTCGTATTCTTTTGGAATGGCGCATGTGCGGGCTTCTGCTTCTTGGCAAAGGAACGATGAGACGACGTCTCAACAAATACATTTGAGTGGTTTTGCATGGGCATTTCGCCCTTATTCTTGTCATCTTTGTTCGGCGTATGAGGTTGAGTATTGTGCGTAGTGGGCTGCTCCTCGGTTTGCTGCTTTGCTTCGTCCTTGTTGCGGATAAGCTCCTGCATGGCTGGTGAGTGGTTAATTAGCTCCCCAATCATCGCAAGGTCATCAATTGTGGCATCACTGGCTGCTGCGTCATGGGAAGTAAAAATACCATCGTTATAGTCACTTACCCGCTGTGCAATCCATGGATCAGCCTGCTTAATATCATCAAATCTCATCTCACGATTATTCACGCTATCGAGTAGCTCCTTGCCCAGCGCAGCGCACGCTAGCTTGTACGACTCGCGGCGGTTCAGTAGATCGCCATGATTACGCGCGTTTTGCTCGTTCATTGTATCCTCACCTGTTTTTTGCTCTTCTACCGCTGCATCAATTGTTGCAACAGTCGTCAGCTCGGCAACATGCTCTTTTGTCTTGTCATCAACGTCAAAGCCAGCGTTCTTAACTGCTGTAGCTGTAGCTGTTTTTTGTCTTTCAAACTGGTGCTTCGTTGGCTGGTAGTTGATTGTATTGATGAGATTGCCTACTTCCTCTCGAGCACCAAGTGTCGAGCCACCATTGGCTTGGCGCAATGTTTCTGCCGTGTCACCATCGAGTTTCTTCGTCACACTCACGGTGTTGATGGCGGGGTTATTTGAGAAGAGGTGCGTGCCTTTGGCGTCTTCTTCCTTGTCTGTTACTGGCTCCTGCTCTGGCAAGGGTGTGTCGCGATCGATATCATCAGCCACTTTAGGATCAGTCTTGTTGTTTAGGTCGTCATACACACCAGCAACGATCGCTTCAGCCTCGTTGTGTGGCTTATACAGCGCATTCACCTGCGCGGCAAGGTTATCCATCCGCGGGCCACTATTCTCTGGCGTGGTGGCGTTATCTGTTTTGTCGAAGGTACTGCTGCTGGGCGCGCTGTTGCCACCAAGGCCAGCGTAGAGACTATTAACGGCAGCTTCATTTTCGGCTTGTTGCTGCGTGGCTGTTTTGTCATATCCTTTGCGGCGCTGCTCCATCTTGAGCGCCCATAGCTGATCTGGGCTCAAATCTCTACCGTTTGGTGGCATTAAGGTCATAAGGGGTATCTCCGTGAGTGTATTGTTATTAGTTTGTTACACAATAGAACCTCCCGCAAGAAAAGTCAAGCTAGCTGCCTGTGTATAGATATATGTTTTCTCTTCTTTATATTTTATACAGTCGATGAAAAAGAAATGTACGGATGTAGAAGATTAGTGACTTTGCTCGCGCGCCGCACCTATGCTGCGCGAACAAGCGTATTATCACCTTGTGGCAGGTCACTACTACCCACGCCTGCTTCGTCTGGTGCAGCACTAATCTGGTTCCAGTCTTCTAAATATGGCGTCACCGTGCGATCGCCACCCTCACTCGGTGTTTCAACCGCCGTAACCAAAGGTGACTTCCCATCATAACAGTCAATAAGGTATTGTATTGTTCCCTGCTCACTCGCTGTTATCACAACGATCCGAGCCGTTGCATCATCTGGCACAAGACCAATCGCGCCAAATGTATCACGAGTCAATTGCCATGCATCAGTTACCTGCCTCATCAATGGCTCACCAGCCGCATCGCAGCTCACCACTCGCCAATCGGCTGGATCCATCGAGCCAAATGCATAATGCTTCAGGGCAACCATCTTACCCGCTGGGTCATACAAAAAGTCATACGTTGGCTCCTGTGGCTTTTTTATCGCATGCAGTATGCTCAGTCGGGCATTAAGTTGGGCACTAATCTCCTTGCGCTCTTTGTCTTCCATCGGGGGTAAATTTGCCAACTGGTACGCACATGTTTCCTTTTCCCGCTGCACCTCCGCTGCAAATAGCTGACGCGCCACTCCTTCGATCGCCGATCGCCGCTCCATCTCCGCCTCAGTCAGGGGCTGCAATTCGCCACTCACCTGGGCTGCTTCGACGATGGCATCGTGCGTCGCCTGGTAGGTAGAGTGATCGAGGCTATCGGCAGACGCCTCTGGATCGTGCGGATCGAGCAGCTCAGCGTCAGCCCACTCTTCACCATTAGAAAATGATGGATGTACTACTTCGCTTTGTGTCATGCCCAACCTCTATTCTGTTTTGCTTGTGATGGCCCAGATTATACACCACTCTCGATACTTTGTCTATAGTCTGACCTCTGTTCGGTCGGTGTTCTTAGACCGCTCCCCAATTATCACCAATCGAGACGTCGACCTTGAGCTTAACACCAAGCTGCGGGTAGATATTTTCCATCGTCTCGCGTAGGATGTGGCCTACCTGCTCGGCATGGGCGCGCGGGCACTCTACCATAATGCTATCGTGAATCTGCACCACCTGCCAACCGATCGGCTGGCCATCGCCGTCGGCTAGCTGCTCTCCAGCCTGGGCCAGCTTATCTTCCACCGCCAGCATGGCAAGCTTCATGAGGTCAGCCTCGGTACCTTGGATCGGCATATTGGCAGCCGCTCGTTCGGCAGCACTGCGCACCGCAAAGTTGCGCGACGCAACATCCGGCGTCCAGCGGCGGCGACCAAACAGCGTCTGGACAAAGCCCGCATCATGCGCCTGCTGGATAGTCTGCGTCATGTAGGCTTTGAGCTTCGGCCGAAGGCGATAATATTCATCGATGAAGTGCTGCGCCTCGGCGTAGCTCATCTGCGCGGCAGCAGCCAAGCCATGCTGGCTCATCCCATAGAGCACCCCAAAATTCACCACCTTAGCCCGGCGGCGCTGCTCCTTCGTCACGACATCGAGTGGTACCCCATACACCTGGGCGGCCGTGTTCGCGTGGATATCGATATCGGTATTAAAATCGCGAATCATCGCCTCCTCCCCCGACAGCACGGCCGCTAGGCGCAGCTCAAACTGCGAATAGTCGGCATTGACAAACACATTGCCCGGCGCTGGCACAAAGGCATCGCGAACGTGCCGCCCCAGCTCACTGCGGATCGGGATGTTTTGCAAATTTGGGTCGGTGCTGCTAAGGCGGCCCGTCGCCACCACATCTTGGTTGAAAGTAGTATGGATATAGCCCGCGTCGTCGGTCAGCTGCGGCAGCGCCTCGACATACGTATTTTGCAGCTTCGTCAGCTCGCGGTAGCGCTCCACGAGCCCGATAATCGGGTGATGCGGCCGGAGCTTATCCAGCTCCTTCTGGCTCGTCGAGTAACCTGTCTTGCCCTTCTTGATGCCCGCCGTCGGCAGCTGAAGCTTGACAAAGAGCGCCTCGGCTAGCTGGGCCGGGCTGCCAATATTAAGCTCATACCCCACCATGCCATAAATCTGCTGCTGCAGCTCGGCGATCTCGCTACTCAAGGTGCGCTGCATCGCCGCAAGCGTGCGGCTATCGAGCCGGATACCGCGCCACTCCATTCGCGCCAGCACAGGGATGAGCGGAAAGTCCATTGTCCGGGCCACCCGGGCAAGCTCGGGCAGCGCATCGAGTGCCTGAGCTTGCTCATCGTACACCGCCCACAGCGCACTAATGGCCAGGCGTGGGTCGTCGAGCGATTCCAACCCCGCAAGATCAGCCAGCGCCCGCGACATGCGCAGTGGATTGAGCAAAAACGACCCTTGGGCAGTATCGTGCTTCACGACTGGCAGCTGCCGCACGCCACGGGTGAGCAAGTGGCGTAGTAATTCCTTCGTGCGGTGCCCGACAATTGGCACATGCGGGATGACATCAATCGCATCACGCCAGCTCAGGCGGGCTGCCTTACCTCGCTCGTGACTCACCCACACGCCGCCCTCAACCGGCCAGACCAGCAGCTCCTTGGCCATCAGGAAGAGTGCCTTAGCCTGGTGAGCAGGCAGCTCGGTGGCATGCTGCACCACTGGTGCATCGGGTGGCTGGGTGCTCTCTGCCGCCTGCATCTGCGGTGGTAATTGGCGCAGCAAACTACGAAACTCCAGCCGCTGCAACATCGCCCGCACCGCCGCTGGGTCACAGTTATCCATTGCCATCGCTGCTCGGTCAAGCGTCACCGGTGCATCAGTATATAGCCGCGCCAGCTCGCGGCTCATATAGGCCGAATCTTTGCCCTGCTCCAGCTTGCGCCGCAAGGTATCCTTGACCTGCCAGAGGTTATCATAAAGGTTGTCAAGCGTGTCGAATTGCTGCAGCAGTTTAACCGCCGTCTTCTCTCCCACGCCTGGCACGCCCGGGATATTATCCGACGCATCGCCTTTGAGGCTCTTAAAGTCGAGGAACTGGCTAATCCGAATACCATAGCGCTGCTCGAAGGCGGGGATGTCGAATTTGTCGATATTGGTCAAGCCTTTTTTGAGGGCATAGAGGTAGGTATTTTGGTCGAGTATTTGCAAGGCGTCAAGATCGCTCGTAATGAGATACGTCTCGATATCCCCCTCCTGCTCAGCCTGGGCATCGAGCGTCGCCATAATATCGTCTGCCTCATAGTCATCAAACTCATACAGCGGCCAACCAAAGGCCTGCAAAAGCTCGTGCAACAGTGGTATCTGGGCGTAAAAATCTGGCGGAGCGGGCTTGCGACCAGCCTTGTATTGGTCGTAAATGGCAAGACGGCGGCGGATATTCGTCTTGGGCTTGTCCCACGCCACGCACACGTAGTCTGGCTGGAGGCGCTTGATCAGCTCCAGGCTCAGCGCCGCAAAGCCATACACCCCGCCAGTTGGCGTCCCATCGGCCGTCGAGAGGTTGGGCATGGCATAGTACCCACGGTAGAACACACTTTTGCCATCAATAATCACGAGGCGCTTCATCATAGTTCTAGTATAGCATTGGTGCGGTGCGGAAACATCCTCGCGCGGCACCTCTACCCTGCTCCCTGCCCTCCAGTTATAGCGTAGGTTGAGTGCGCTGGCGCCGGCGACGCCACCACCACACTAGCCAACCAGCCAGTGCGATGAGTAGCAAGCACAGGCTTATCAGCAGTGCCGGCACAAAGTTGCTCATCAGCTCAGCCAGCGGACCCTGCGCAGCAAACGCACCCTTTTTCTTCTTCACCGTCATCCGTTTGGTGCCCGGCTTTTTATCTTTCTTGTCGTCCTTTTTCTCTGGTGGAGTAGCCGGTGGTTTTTCGCTAGTGGTTGGAGTGCCACTTTGGTATATCTTGACATAGTCGATAAGGAAGGTCTGGTTGGCAAACTTCTTCGATGAGTCGGGCGGGTGTTCCTCACTCTTCCACTCCACATAATCGTTGAGGATGACATACCACGTATCGTCAAAGACCTGCTTGAATTGATTCGCGTCCATGCCCATTTTTGCTGGTTTTTCTGCCGGAACTCGAGTGGTTGGATGACTTTTCTCATCGCCTGCTCGATAGTTGTACACCAGCACCGGCTGGTTATCCACGAAGAATCTGACCGTCTCACCATCGTATTCCGTCGCCCAGACATGCCAGTTATTCGCCAATGTCACTGGAGATGGTATGAGGTTCTCTCGGCTATGTCCCAGCCCCTTCGTCTTCCATATCTGCGATGATGGGCTGTGGTAGCAGCGAATATGCGTCGTCGACCATGTGTAGGTCGGTGTCCATGAATACCACTCCAGCATGTCGAGCTCACCATAGGGGTCATTCGCTTGCTTGTTGTTGCTACAGTTGGCAAGCGTCACACTATTGCGCAGCCAAATAGCTGGGCGCGTCCCATTCTCGCCATTCCAGTTAATCTTCGCTCGTACCTCGACGCGGAATGGTTTATGTCCATCGAGCACCCGACCCGACTCCACTCGCCCACTCTGGTAGCGTGTCATCTTGCCAGACGGGCAAGGCTCTTGGCTGGCATTGCTATCACCCAGTGGCTCAGCCACGCTCGACACACAGTGACGCCGGGTCGTAATCTGCAAAGCGCCATTAGTCACCGCAACATTGTTGGCGCTATATGCCAAATGCTCCTTGCCATAATTATCCTTATTTTGCTGAAGAACCTTCCAATTCGACAGTGGCGTCGTAAACTCCTCGTTATACACCATCTGCCACTGCTGCGCCTGGGCAACCCCACCAAACATCACCGACACAGCACCCGCAACAAGGACACTCACTACTCCATACACCAGCCCACCTTGTCGCTGCACTATTATTCTCCTCAGTCTGCACACATGTGTGCTTATATACCCATACGTTATGTATAAGTGTACACGTTCTGTCGGATTTTTCAATTGCTATAGCATGAGCAGTGTCTTGCAGGATAAAACGCGGCGTTGCGTCGCAAGGCACACCACACCCACATCGCCACACCTCTACCACTCAATAGCACCCCTTGCTACGTGCTAAAAGGGGTGCTATTTTGCTACAAAATATATCGTTTGTGCGAATATGGAGGCGAGTGTTTTGCAATTCATTTCACAAACGTTACGACGCCAAAAACACCTATATACAGAGTATGATTTAACAGTCGTATAAGATACGAAAGCCCTATCCTTACTATTTTGTCGTCTGAGTGTGCAGTGAGCAAACAGGTATATATCTATTCTTGATAGACCTTTTTGCCTATATTCTTTAACTGTGTTACTGCACTATTCGCACCTTGCCATATATGAGGCTCTATTCCACCCCATATACCTGGCACTGGTTTGCCTTTTCTCGCAAGCAAAGCACGAAGCACTGCACATTCACCAATAGCCGAGCATGTCTCACACTGCCTTAGTGCTCTGATATATTCGGGCGATCGGGGATCATCACTAAAATGATCACCCTCTTCCTTACGACATGCGGCATTATCCATCCAATCCTGCGGTAATGGCATGTCTTTGCGCTGCACTGCCCATATCGCGCGCGCTCTTTGGCCTCTTGGTACTTTGTCTTTATTAAATGTACCTCGTGGTGTTCGTGATTGCTCAATCATAGCTTCTGCATTATTCCACACCACTGTTATTTTGCCAAGCATAAGCAGAGTAGTGCGCTGCTTATCACCCTACCCCCCCATTGCTCAGCGCCGCCGGACGTGCCGCCGCTTGGGTTTGGGTGCGCCCCACTGTTGGCGGTCGGCCTTGGCTGTACCACCCCGTATATTGCCAGTAGGAATGATGCGCTGGTACCCCCGCAGCGCAAAGAGCAAACACTCGGCTGCCACTGGGCACTCAGCACAGTCTTCGCGCCGCTCGGGTTCTAGCCGTTGCCCTGTCTCGGCATCGATACACAGCGCCAAGCGAGCAAAAGCCTGCGGCGTGGGAATGTGCCCAATGTGCCGCCGCTCGGCCATGCACTGCTCTGCCCAGGCAATGCGTGCTTTGGGTGTGTCGTTTGCCTGGATAGCGTGGTGCATCGCAGTGGTGAGAGCGGTGGATTGGCTAGGAAGGTCGGTTGGTGCGGGGTTATCCATCAGTTGTTTGCGCTGTTTTGGTGTTAGGCCAGCACAGATCCCAACCGACACTCCTTCTCTCACTGCATACGCCGCACAGATGTCGATCACTGCACAGCCAATGCAGCGCTGCAGGGCTGCTGCCTTGATTTCTGGATTATCACTAAAATATTCTTCGCTCGTGGCGGGGTTGCACGCAGCCTTGTGCATCCATTGCGGTGGGAGTGCCGCTCCCTTTTGCTGCCGCACCCGCATCCGCAAATAGAAGATGCGCAACGCAAGGTCAGTTGGTGCATAGCGTCGGGGTTGCTCTGGTGGTAGCGATGCCGCTGGCTGCTCTTTCATCCTATTTTTATTGTATCATTCACCGCATCGCCAACCATAAGCATCATTATCTGCTATACTAGGGATATGAATCATCCATCTCACCCGACGACAATCCTTGCCTTCGTTGGCCTCTCGGGCGCGGGCAAGAGCGAGGCGGTCAACCATGTGGCGCGCCTTGGTATCCCCAAGGTCTACGCTGGTGGCATCCTCTACGACGAAATGCGCCGCCGCAGCATCGCTATCACCCCGCAATCACAAGCCGAATTTCGCAAAGCCTGGCGCGAAGAGGCTGGCAAAGACATCATCATCCGCACTGCTGCCGAGCAAATGCAGCGCCTTGCCGCCGCTGGGCAGCGCCACATCCTCTTCGACGGGCTCTACTCCTGGACGGAGTACAAGTACCTTACCCACCACTTCCCGGGTGAGCTCGTTGTGGCGGCCATCGTGGCACCCAAGCAGCTCCGTCACCGCCGCCTCGCTCAGCGGCCCGAGCGACCCTTTACTGCGCAGGAGGCAATCGCCCGCGACTGGTCGGAGATTGAGGATATTGAGAAGGGTGGCCCCATCGCCATTGCCGACCACTTCATCTCCAACAGCCACAACCTCACCGAGCTCCACCAGCAGGTCGACGCCCTCTGCCGCGAGATTGGTTGGATGTAAAATACCCCAGTGGGGTATATAAATCATCAGATAATTGACACAACACCCTTCCTCTGCTATAATCCCCCCACAGATTACGTGTGCATAAGGCAAATGCACACTACGGTAACAGCCTAATACGAGGAGTTTATGAACAACCAGCCAACACCCCAGCAACCTGCTGCACCACAGCCGCAGCCAGCACCGCAACCACAACCGGTGGCCCAGCCGCAGCCGCAACAGACATATCAATATCAACAACCCTACCAGCAGCCAGTTGCGCCAGTGCCACAGCCAGCTATTCAGCCACAGCCAACACCATATGCCTATCCCGTTCATTATGACAACCCTGGTGAGACACTGGGTGTTATTGGATGCGTCTTGAGCTTCTTTGGTATCTCTATCGGTGGTATTCTCCTTGGCATTATTTCGCGCAATAAGTCTAAGGAAGCCGGTATGTCTACAACGTGGGGTAACGTTAGTCTGGGCTGGGGCATCTTTGGGTCAGTCTGCTGGTGTCTTATCTGGCTTTTCTGGATACTTGTGTTTGTTGGTGTATTGTCCAAACCATCTTGGTGGTACTATTATTACTACTAAGCCACTTGCTTCGATATAAAAATACCCAGCATACTACTGGGTATTTTTATGTAAAGTATTTTGAGAGTACCTTCTGCATTTTTAGGGCTTTCGTATTCACCCCTCTACAATCATGATCTCTATTTCTCGGTAGCGATAGTAGGAGTGGGTATTCGAGAGGTTTGTGCCCTCACAGCAAAGTAAATAGCCATTATTATACAGAAGCTTCACTAAAAACCATACAGTAACGACTTTTGCAAGCAATTTATCCAAAAAATCGACATACATACTGTATGCCGATTATTCTCGTGCACTACGCCCTACTGCTGCAAATACTCATACAACTTCTTGGCGTCCTTGTGCTTGCGCAGCTTGGCCAGGGCCTTGGCCTCAATCTGGCGGATGCGCTCGCGCGTCACGGCAAACTCCTGCCCAACTTCCTCTAGCGTATGGCTCTTACCATTCTCCAGGCCAAAGCGCATTTTAATAATCTTCTGCTCGCGATCACTCAAGGTCGAGAGAATATCTTGCACCTGCTCCTTGAGGAGCTGGTTGGAGGCCGACTCTTCAGGGCTGACCGTATCTTCGTCCTCGATAAAGTCCCCCAGCACCGACTCCTCCGAGTCGTCGCCATCGCGCCCTACACCAGCGTCGAGGCTGCTAATATCTTGCTTAATCTTCATCACATATTCAACCTTATCCGGCTCCATATCGAGCTCTTTGGCAAGCTCGATAATGGTTGGCTCACGGTTCAGGTCTTGCGTCAAGCGGCGCTGGGTGCGCAGCAGCTTGTTGATCGTCTCCACCATGTGGACAGGAATACGAATAGTGCGCGCTTGGTCGGCAATCGCACGCGTAATCGCCTGGCGAATCCACCAGGTGGCATAGGTGCTAAACTTAAAGCCCTTATCTGGGTCAAACTTCTCCACTGCCCGCAGCAGCCCAGTGTGCCCTTCTTGGATAAGATCAAGAAAATCAAGGCCACGACCGCTATACCGCTTGGCAATGCTTACCACCAGTCGCATATTAGCCTCGGCCATTTTGTCTTTCGCGCGCTTATCGCCCTGCTTGATGCGATAAGCGAGATCCACCTCTTCGTCAGCACTCAGTAGCGGGATCTTGCCGATCTCGCGCAGGTGCAGCCGCACCGAGTCGTCGCTAATATCATCAAAGTATTGGTTGCTGTTGAGAATCTCCTCCGGCGTATCTTCTTCCTCAAGTGCCGCGAGGTCGGGCTCCATATCGTCGACGGCTGGATCCATCATCGGTGGCTGGGCATCGGGTGGCGCTGCCTGAGCTGTGGTTGCTGGTTTTTTTTTCTTGGTGTCCTTATCGTCGGTTGCCACGCGCTATCTCCTTGATTAATTGGTTCAGTTGCTCGCGCAAAGCGGCGGCGGCAGTCGTATCGCCGCTCTCTTCTGCTTGGCGCAGTTGGGTGGTGAGATGATGTTTGTGTTGCTGCTTGTGTTCGGTTTCGATTTGCCGCAAAAGCCGGGCGGTCTCGTAGTAGCGATCGGTCTCGCTCCACGCACCATACCGAGCGTCGGCACGTACCCGCACCATTGTAATATACTCGTCAAAATTTTGCAATGCTGGCGGCGTGGTAGTGAGAGGCTGTGAGTGGTGCGCTGCATAGTACTGAGCCAAAGCCTGGCGCGCCTCCCCCGCAAAGAGCTGTGGGTCAATCCGCCCAAATAATTCTTGGCTTGGCCCATCGAGCATCGCCAGTGCAAGCACGTCGTCTTGTACGAGGTAGCGATTGCGTGGCGCGGCCGCTGCCGCCTTGACGGCCTTGCGGATGGGTGCGGACGGTGCGGTTTGCTGCGCTTTGGCCTGCACAGCCTGCACACTCGAACCCACTGCCTGAGCAATCTGCCGCTGGTAGTGCTCGCGCTCCACCGGGTCGCCCAAACGATTAACAAGTGCCAGCCCAACCGTCGTAAACTGCCGCTTACCCGCTGCCGTGGTAAGATCGAGCTGCTGCCGATACTGCGCCAGGAGCCAATCCACTGCTGGCTGGGCCGCTGCAATCGCCTGCTGCCAGGCCGCTACCCCCTGCTGCTGAATAAGTTCATCAGGGTCTTTTACCCCTGCCGGCAGCGACACGACCTTCAGTTCCACTCCTGCTTGGGCGGCCAAACCAATCGCTCGCTCTGTGGCGGCCTGCCCGGCTTTATCACCATCAAAACTCAGGCGGATATCGCCCACCAGCCGCTTGAGCGCCCGAATATGCTGCTCCGTCATAGCAGTGCCCGCCGTCGCCACTACTGCTGCTTCACCCGCCTGATGGCTACTGATCACATCCATATTGCCCTCGACAATCACCGCGTAGCCCTGGGCCCGAATCGCTTGCTTGGCCTGCATCAAGCCAAAGACATGCCGACCTTTATCATAGAGCAGTGTCTGGGGTGTATTGAGGTATTTTGGTGCATTGGGCACATCAGCAATCAAGCGCGCCGTAAAGCCAATCACCTGCCCACTCGCATCCATTAACGGCACCATCATCCGCCCACGGAAGAGATCGCCATCATAGCGGTTCACCAAGCCCGCCTCGCGCAACTCCGCCAGCGAAAAGCCTTTTTTCTTGAGATACGTTACCAGAGCATGACCATCGCGCGGCGCATAGCCAATCTGAAACTGCTGGACAATCACCTTGCTTAGCCGCCGCGTCCGAAACACATACGCCAGCGCATTCTGACTCCGCACCAAGCAATGCTGATAAAAATTCGCCGCTAGCCGATGTGCCTCAAGCAGCCGCTGCTTGCGCCGCGCCAGATCGCGATTACCCTTCTGCTCATAGCGCGAAAGATCCACCCCCGCCTTGCGCGCCAGCAGCTCCAGCGCCTGCCGAAAATCCAACCCCTCTACTTCCATAACGAAGCTAAAGACATCACCGCCCCGCCCACTACTAAAATCATGCCAAATATTCTTCTCGGGGCTCACAAAAAAACTCGGCGTCCGCTCACTGGTAAAAGGGCTCAGGCCTTTGTAACTCCGCCCCGCCCGCTTGAGATGCACATATTCGCCCACCACATCCTCTATATTCAAGCGCGCCCGCACCTCTTCTTTGGCATCCATAGGTATAGTATAGCGCATATGGCATAGGCCAATCGAACTGTGTTTGCCCTCCTTTACTATTCATCCCCTCACCGGGCTTGCTGCATCCACACTATCCTGTTTTTGTCAGCGAGTAGTTATATTACGTATGTTTAACAATCAGGAAAAATAACGTGTGGCAATAGAGAAATACGCTTACCTTTCGCACAAAACATGTGGTATTTTAGAATAGTCTATAGGGGTATAGAGTATATAGTATATAGGGGTATATACTATGTATAATTCATCCATCTGACCTCTGTTAGAGATTATCCTCTTTACCTCTGTTAGTGGTTGTGTTTAAATGGTATTATAGTAACTATGAATCCACAGCAACCATACACTCCTCAACCGAATGGTTCGGCACCGCAGCCCGAGCAACAGCCCCCGCAACCCAATGCGCCGGCAGCTGCTCCGTATGTCCCTTACTATGCTACCCAAGCGGCGTCACACGGTGCGCAGGATTATGGCTATGGTGCATATAATCCGGCAACGCAGAGCCAACCAACTCAGCCACCCTATCAAGAACAGCCCGCCCCTTCATCACCGCAGCCTCAGGCTGCGCCCTACCAGCCGTATCAGCCACCACACAACCAACCAGCCAGCCAACCAGCCGCGAGCTATGGCACAGGCCAGTCATACCACTACGCGCCGCAGCCCGAGCAACAGTCCGGCCAACCCTCTCAGCAGCCAGCTACGGCATCCCAACCAACCAACCAACCCAGTCCACACACTGGTGCAGACCCATCACAGAACTATGCGAGCGCCTACCCGAGCCCTAGTCAACCCACCGCACAACCCTACCAGCCACAATCGGGCGGCTACAATGGCCAAGCCTATGCCAACCCACAGCAGCCACTCGGCGCTACTGCCATGGCTGCTACCGGCGCAGACCTTGGTGCAGCAAGCGAGCCAGACACCTCCTTCCCGGTGGATTACCTCAACGAGATTGCGCCCAAGCCCCAGCCAGTGCAGATGAACCGCTTTGCGGTGTTTGGACTGATCGGCGGTGTGCTCTTGCTCGCCTTTACCATTATCATGATGATGGTCAACAGCCAGCCCAACTACACCAAGCAAGCCCAGAGCACCCTGGCGCGCATCGAGACGCTGCAGGCGGCTACTAAGGAGCAGCAATCGCGCCTGACGGAGAATGAACTCTCGAGTATGAACACCACACTCACCACCTCGCTGGGTAGTATGGGGACAGAACTCAAGTCGTCGCTCAAGGATGCGAAGATCAAGACTGAGCTAGTCGGTGATGCCAAAAAGACCGAAAAAGCCTACTCCGACAAACTCTCCAAAACGCTCGAAGATGCTTACCTGACTGGCGCGCTCGACCGCGTCTACGCACGTGAAATGAGCTACCAGCTATCCATCCTCAAGAGCTACCTCCAAAAGCTCAAAACCGCCAGTGGCAACCGCAAAGCCATCGCCGACTACGTTGCCACCAACAGCAAGACGCTCGATGCCGCCACCAAGTCGTTTAGCAACTTTACCTCAACGAAATAGCAACGCGCTACCCTATCGACAAAAGATCACCTCTCTGGCGGGCTTTTGTTAATGCGCTGCACTATAAGACAAACATCTGCTTGTGTATAGTTGCATGGCGCATTCCCAGGAGTTTTCCTCCGCGTGAGGTGGTAAACATCAAGGTGTCTTACTCTATCACACAACAAAAAGAAAAACGCCCACACCGTGAGCGCTCCTTATACTAACCAATGTCTTCTCCACAAAGAAGCATCGCGCTACTCCGTCACCAGCCGGTAGCTCAGCCGCGCGAGGTCAATTACCTCATCATCGCTCAGCTGGCCGCTGCAAATAACAGTAATCCAGTGTTTTTTGTTGAGGTGGTAGCCCGGCTGGACCGACTCATACCGTTCGCGCAAAGTGCGGGCAAGCTGTGGGTCGCACTTGAGGCTCACCCTTAGTGGCTGCGACCCTTCGGCAACCAGCGCAAACATCTTCTCCTGCTGGCCAGGCACGTCCTTGTGCCCTACCTTGTACACCGCGATATCGTCCCCAAAAGGATAGTCGAGCCACGCTCCGGGCAGGCTGAGCAAAAATTCTTCGAGCTGCTTGTGTGTCATAGCACTATGATACTACAACCACTTATGCCGCACAAAATACCCCACCATCGCCAGCGGTATGAGGACAATCAGGCCAATCATCAGCCAGAAGGCAATGTCGCTGCGAAATGGCAACTGCACGAAGTTCATCCCGCCCAGGCCCGTCAAGAACGAGACTGGCATAAAGACAGTGGCAACCAAGGTGAGGCGCTTCATCACATCGTTCATGCGGTTAGATACCACCGAGAGATACATATCAAGCGCGCTGGTGAGAAGATCACGCATCGTATCAATAAGCTCGTGGACGCGCCAGGCGTAATCGTAGCTGTCGCGTACATACACCGCGCATTTTTTGTCAAACAAGGCATAGCGACCGTTACTGAGACCATTGAGCACATTCATCAAAGGGAGCACCACTTTGCGCAGGTCGGCTAACTGACGCTTGTACACGAAAAGCTGCTGGAGCTGCCGATTATCTGGGGTACGGATCATTGTATCTTCCAGTTGGTCGGTCACATCGTCGATATGATTCAGCAGCGGCATAAATTGCTCAATAGAAAACTGCGCAATAGTCGCTAGAATAAGCGATGGCGTCTTGCTACTAGGCCGCAGCGCAGTAATGCGCTGAACGAGCTCATCATCTAGCTCACCCTGGTGCAGCGTAATAATCTCGGTTTTACTAAGCAAAATGGTAATGGTGTGGTACTTCACATTGTGCCGACTGACGTATGGTATATCCAGCGTCAGCAGCAGCCACTGCTCCCCTTCTACCGCCTGCGGCAGCCAGCGATGCTCGCGCACCATGCGGGCCTGCAGTTCAGGCAGGTGGAGCTCATTTATCAATGCTCGCCGCTGCTCGGCTGTGTCGATCGTAATATCGCGCCACAGCTCGGGCATTACAGAGCAACCTTTTGTAGATAATAGCGCAGCTCCATAATGCTGCCACGAATATCCTCCAGCGCGCGGTGGTCTTCTGGCTTGGCAAATTTCTTACCGTATTTGCCCTCCATCACCACCTTCCAGGCGCTCACATCAAGCATGCGGTAGTGCAGGCGCTGTGCTAGCTGCGGCCACCAGTGGTCGATAAAGCGGCGATCTTGGTGGATGGAGTTCCCCGCGAGCAATATCCGCCCCTCGCCAGCACACTGCGCATCGCAAAACGCCAGCAGCTCCTGCTCGACCTCTGCCAGCGGCTTGCCCTGTGCATTCTGCTCCTCCAGCCCGCGCCGCGCCGCCGGGTGCTGATCCCAAAAGCTGGCGTTGCCATCGAGGAGGCGTTTGAGCTTGGCTTCGTCGTGATGCACTACCCCTTCGTACGTTGCAATCTCGGCAAAAGTCCAGTCCGTCACAATCGCCGCCACTTCTAGTATCTCATCTGTAGTAGGGTCCAGCCCCGTCATCTCAAGGTCTACCCACAAAATCCGTTTTGGTTTGAAGCTTGGTTTCATGCTTCTAGTATACTACATGTCCACCGTATAGCGCTCATCCTTAGCTGTTACCGTTATAAGCATAAGCTTTACTGATATGCAAATTGGTGTACTACTTTTTTATTCAGGTGTCTTTACCTGCCTTCCCACCTCCTTATTCCAGGACGTAATTATGAAGTAAATTCTCTCTCCTACCCCTGTTATTTCCGAATGATTCACTATTATGTTCAAGCTCAGTAGGTGTTTGGGTAGTGCGCAAATTTATTATTCACCATAGAAAAACCACACCGCGGTGGGTGTGGTTGATCGCTACGCAGGCTCTTGCCTACTTAGTCTTTTTTCTTGTCCAAGCGGTCGAGCTTGAGAAAGTGGATGATCAAGTAGATGACGAATGCTGTGGCGATCAAGGTGATGAGTGAGCTCACGAAGGCCCCCCACGCAAAGTCGGCGCTGCGCCCAGCAATCTCAATATGTGTGCTGGCAGCCTCGAGGCCCTTCTGCGACCCCACGATGAACTGCACAACCGGGCTAATGAACCCCTGAACTAATTTTTTGACCGTGTCACCGGCAGCGGTACCAATCGCCAAACCAACAGCCAGGCCAACCACGCCCTGCTCGCGAATAAACTCAGCAAAGCCGCCAATGTGGCTGTTCTTCATTTTCTGCTCTAGAGCTTGGGCAGCAGCTGCAGCCTCTTGTGCAGCCTTGCGTGGGGTGCGGCGTACAGCAGGCTTCTTTGCAGCAGCTGCTTTGGTTTTTGTTGTTGTTCGTTCTGCCATAGGTTCTCCTTATTAACCATTGTTTATTCAAATTATAGCATATTCTGCACTAATTGCTAGCGGTCTTGTGTTGGTGGTGTTCTATGGCGCGAGGACTTCGCTAATCGCTTCTCAATCTTCTCTTTGTCTCGCTTGGCAGCTACGATCCTATCCTCACGCGTCTTCTCAAATCCACGTGATAGCACTGGCTTGCGCGCCACCCACCCACGTACGCTCACCCACTACAACCGCTCCGGTGCTTCGATACCGAGCAGAGCAAGGCCAGCAGCCAGGGTGTCACGGTAGCGCTGCACTAGGGCGAGGCGCTCGGCCTGGCGTGGGCTACCAACAACGCGGTTTTTCTCGTAGAAGCGATTAAATTCTTGGGCAAGCTCATAGAGATAGTGGCAGATGCCGTGCACGAGGTATTCGCGGGCAGCCTTCTCGACGACCTCTGGATATTCGCTCAGCTTACGCAGGAGGAGGCGCTCGTCATCAGTGCAATCGGTTGGCTCGGCAGGCTCGGCACTCGCCTTGGCTAGGATGCTACACGCCCGAGCATGAGCGTATTGAATATAGGGGCCAGAGTTGCCCTGCAGGCTCACCGTCTCGTCCATATCAAAGGAGATATCGTTGCCCATGCGATACTTCGCAAAGGCGTACTTGATCGCCCCCAAGGCCACCTGGCGCTGCACCACTGGGTCTGTGGTGAGGCGTGCCACACGCTCCTGGACGATAGCCAGCACATCGGCCGCTCGCGCCACATTACCCAGGCGCGAACTCATCTTGCTACCATCACCAAAGCGCACCGTACCATTGGTCAGGTGGGTCATCCGCCCAGCTAGCTCAGGCCGAAAGAGCTCAGCCGCAGCATACACCACGCGCATATACTCCTTTTGGTCGTTGCCAGTGATGAGAATCCGGTGGTCGAAGTGGTAGTCTGCCACCTCCTTCCAGATAACGCCAATATCCTTCGTCTCGTACGTTGGCAAGCCGTTGGACGTGACAAAGACGCGGGTGTGCAGGTGCTTAGCAGGGTCACCAACGAAGACCACCGCCCCCTCAGAACGCTGCAAGTTCCCTCGCTCCAGCTGCTCGTGTACCACGGCGAGGCCAATTGGTGCGGTGCTACTCTCAGGAATGTAATCGAGATGATCGACCTGAATCATCGCATAGAAGGCGTCGAAGTAATCCAAGCTCCACTGGCGCGTCGTCCAATAGATCTGAGCGAGCGGCGTATTATGCTCATCATGCTCGTGGTAGCTGTAGACGAGCTTGTTAAACTCAATAATCTCTTGCTTAGCCGTCTCGTTCTCTTCGTACGCTTTGGCGCCAATCACATAAGCCTGGCTAATCCACCGCGCCCGAGCAAAGACATCGCTCTCTACCTCTGTTAACTTCTCTGGTAGCTCGCCGCCCAGCGTGTGGCGCATCCCCCACAAGCACTTAGCAACGTGCAGGCCGACATCGCCACCAAAGCTGGCGCGATCTACCGACGCGCCGACCGACTCGATGATTCGCGCCAATATATCGCCATACACCGTCTGGTACAAGTGGCCAGTGTGCAACTCTTTAAAAGCGTTGGGGCAGCTATATTCCAGCGTGTAGCGCATGCCGCTATAGATCTGCTGCGGTGCAGTGTTGGCCGCCTGCCACAGCGCTGCGTCACTCAGGCGGAGATTAATAAAACCCGGGCCAGCCACGCTCACGTCAGAAAACTGGCCAGTCTGGCGCAGCACCGCCGCCACCTCCTCGGCAATCTCGCGTGGGTTCTTGCCCAGTGGCTTGGCAAGCTTGAGCGCGACGTTGGTCGCAAAATCACCAAATTTCGGCTCCGGCCGCGTTAATTCCACCGGCGGTGTTTGTTGATAAAGAGTATATACTGCATCACGAATCGTCTGTTCCATGATTATAGTATACAACAGATGCGGCGCAAAAATAACGAGGTAGCAAGAAGACTACGCCTCGCCTTTTATCCGCTTCTGCCGCTCCAGCGCCGCCTGCACCAAGCCAGCAAAGAGGGGATGAGCTCGGAATGGCCGCGAGGTAAACTCTGGATGAGCCTGAGTCGCAACGAAGTAGTCGCAGGTCGGTGCCTCGACGAACTCCACCAGCCTGCCATCGGGTGACGTACCCGACACCACAACCCCGCCCGCGTTAATAGCAGCAAGATGCGCTTGATTCACCTCATAGCGGTGGCGATGACGCTCTACGACCTCTGTTTTCCCATATGTTTTGGCAATGCGTGAACCAGCTTGCAACACCGCTGGATAACTGCCCAGACGCATCGTCCCGCCGGTCGATTGCTTGCCCTGCTGGTCAGGCATGAGGTAGATAACGGCATCATCTGGCGCAGCGCCACACTCCGCACTGCCAGCCTGCGCCATGCCACCGCGGCGGGCAGCGGCAATCACTGCGACCTGCATCCCCAAGCATATACCAAGATACGGCACGTTGTGCTGCAAGCAGTAACTCGCCGCCGCAATCTTCCCTTCTACCCCGCGCGTGCCAAAGCCACCGGGCACTACCACCGCATCCACAGCGCTGAGCGCTGCGTCGGTCACTGTCTCGGCGTTAATCCACTGGATCGTCACCTCGCTGCGGTGCGCCCAGGCCGCTGCTTTGAGTGCCTCGGTGATGGAGAGATAGGTATCGGCATTATCAACATATTTTGCCACGAGGCCAATCGTCAGTCGCTGGCGGTACGTCTGGCTGTCATGCCGGACGAGCTGCTGCCAACGCGTCATATCTGGCGCCGTATCATTACCGGTAAAGCTCGCCAGCACTGGGCCCAATTCGCGCGCCACCATCAGAGGTACCTTGTAGACCGTATCGACATTTGGCATCATAATAATCCCCTCTGGCCGCACCCCACTGGCAATGGCAATCTTATCCGCCACACCACGCGGTGGCGCGATGCTGCCTTCGGTGCGAACCGCCACCACATCGGGCATAATACCAAAGCCACGCAGGTCGGCCATGGCATTCTGGGCTGGCTTCGTCTTATATTCCTGGCTGGTCGCAAGAAACGGCACATACACCACATGGACGAAGAGACAGTGCTCGCGCCCCACCTCAAGCGAAAATTCGCGGATCGCCTCAACGAAGCTCAGCCCCTCATAATCTCCCACCGTACCACCAATCTCCACAATGTGCACCTGCCCTGCCGCCGCTTGGTGGATGGCTCGCTTGATCGCTTGGGTGAGGTGCGGCACCAGCTGTACCGTCTGGCCACCAAACTTCCCAGCCCGCTCATCGGCGATCAAGTCACGCAGCAGCCGCCCCGCTAGCGTAGCATTGCGCTGAGTGAGCTCGAGGTCTAAGAAGCGCTCGTAGTGGCCAAGATCGAGATCGGTCTCCGCCCCATCTTTGGTGACGAAGCACTCGCCATGCTCCTTGGGGTTGAGCAGCCCAGCATCGACGTTGAGGTACGGGTCGCACTTTTGCACCGAGACGGTTAAGCCCTTGGCTTGCAGCACCGCGCCAATGCTGGCCGCCGTGATGCCCTTACCCACCCCAGAGAGTACCCCACCGGTGACAAAAATATACGTTGGTTGGTGTGTCTGTGTCATACAATCTCCCTCTCGCGTTCTATTGTAGCATGTATCCATAAGCAGTATACTAGCAAAAAACCAGCCTGGTAGCTGGCTTTTGCTGGTTATTGATACGCGCCACCTATTGGCAGCCCTCGCACATGGTTAGCTCCGCTGGATCTGGCATAATAACAGGAGTGCCACTCGCCGCTGCTTGGTCGACGGCAACCTGCTGAGCAGCCAGCAGTGCCTGCTCGATAGCATCGAGCTTTTCCTCGAGCGTCATATCGTCCGTCAGCTGGGGCTTGGTAGTCTGTGCCTGCGTGGTGGTTGTCGTTGTTGTATCTGTGATTGGTGTTATTGTTGCTGTAGTTTGTGTCATAATAATTACTCCCGACCCGTTGTGATTATAATGTCTATTCTACGCTATATATAGCGTTTTACGCAAGGTAATGCACCCAATTTTCTGTTGTGGAATTATTATCCAGCTGGCCAATCGGTGCAACATACCACTGCGGCTGCGTGCACTGGGGGCGAAAATTTCCCAGCTTAGCCGTATACGCCTCGGTAATAGCCGCAACCTCGTCCTCGCGGGCTTCGCGCACTGTAGTGTGGAGATAGACGGCCTGCTTGGCATCATTCCATACTACAAACTCTGCCCGCCCAGTGCGAAAGGCGTTGTGCGAGTGGCGCGCCTCTTGATCTGACAGCCAGGCGATCATATCCCCCACCCGCACAAAGTGCAGCGGCGTCACCAGCGGTGTGCGGTCGCGATTCACCGTAGCCAGCGCACCAACTGGCACGGTATCGAGAATGGTGTGTGTAAGAGTATTCATGATGGCTATATTCCTTTCGTATCTAATTTGCGAATATTGTTTGTTGTATCAGTGGGCCGCTCTCACTTCATTGCCAGACAAGAAAATATCTGGAGGCCAGCGACCAAACAAGCGGAAGAGCTCTGCTGTATACTCTGGCCGGAACATTTTCGGTCTGGTGATGGAGTGAGAGCTCCCGTAAGACCGGTAGACTGGTAAGGTCTTTCTGTTTTGCCAATATCTACTACTTCGTCGTATTCACCTCATAACTCGTATTGGTGCTCTCGAAGAAGTTCACCAGCTCCAGCGTGTCGTTGGCGGCGGCCATCCACTTGGCTGGGTTGGTGACGTTGTATTCCGGTTCAAAGCCCAGCTCTTCCAGTCGCCGGTCGGTCATATACATCACGTATTGGTTGACGTAGTCGGCGTTTAGGCCCAGGATGCCGCGCGGCAGCATGTCTTTGTTATACGCCTTCTCGAGCTCAACGGCTTCCAGGATCAGGCTGCGGATTTCGTCGGCAAATTCCTCGGTTTGTAGATCCGGGTTTTCGTGCAGAATCGTCAGCAGCAGGTTAATGCCAAACTCCAGGTGTAGGTTCTCATCCTTCGTCACCCAGTCCAGCAGCGTGCCGACGTTGCGCAGCAGATTGCGCCGGCGGAAGCTCATCCCCACCATAAAGCCACTGTAGAACCAGATCCCCTCTAGCACGATGTTATACGCCACCAGGTTGCGCACAAAGTCCTTCTTGCCCTCCAGCGTCGTCACATCCGGGCGCTCCTCCATCATGCGCGTGACGTATTTGGTCTGGAAGGCGGCTTTATCTGCCAGGGATTTTTTGCCCCAGCCCGCCGCATAAATTTCTTCACGGTCAAACGGGAAGGTCTCGATAATATACTCGAACGTCATAAAGTGATTCGCCTCTTCCCACATCTGCTTCGAAAGATACAGGTGGCACTCGGCGGCATTCACACAAGGGTAAATACCAAAAGCCAGCGACTTATTAATCAGCAGCTCGTTAGGATTAAGGTAGCTAATCACCGTCTTGAGGGCGTGCTTTTCGTCCTCACTCAATTTCTCAAAATCCGCCAAATCCTGGCTCAGCTGCACCTCATTAGGGAACCACGTGTTGGCCACCGCTTGGTTGTACAGGCGATACGCCCAGTCATAGCGCACCGGCTTGAGCTGCAAGCCATCGCGTACGCCCGATCCTAAAATGCCCATTATTACCTCCTTGTTTTTGTAAAAAACGAATTAATTATTATATTGTCTAGGCTTATATTTCTGGTTCCATATCTGCTGGGTGACGCTCAGCTACAGAACTGTTATCTGGCTGGCTTGATTTTTTCTCTGTTTGCGGTACTGGGAAGAGTGGTGGGTTCAGGCCGGCATCAAGGGTATATTGTATATAACATGTTGGTTCTGTGTGGTCTGCCCTTGTAATTGCTGCAGCACCAACACCATAGCTCACACTCAGGGTGGCCAATTTTGCTCGCTCCGCAAGTGACAACTCAGCAAAGTCTATCGTGCTTTGTTCGCTCGCTACTCCCGTTTTTCCTTCATGCGTCATACTATTCCTTCTCCTTCCCCTTCCCTTCCTCCTGCTTCTTGCGTGCGCGGTAGAAGCCACCAAAGCCCACGCGCTTGGCGTCTTGGTGAAGTTTTTGTTCGGTTTTGTTAGCGCGAATGGAGACCTGCTCGGACTGGTGGCGTGGCTTCACGTGCAAATAATACGTCGTTTTCAGGCCGCGGCGCCAGGCTTCGCTGTAGATCGTAATATACTCCTCGATATTACGCGATTCTAAGTACATATTGCGGCTAATCGCTTGATCGACCCACTTCTGAGCGCGGGCTGCCACCTCAATGAAGGCATACGGGCTCAGCTGAAAACTCGTCTTATACACATCGCGCACCGCCTGGGGGATCTGCTCCATGTGCTGGATGTCGCCTTGGTTAGTAAGCAGCTCATCCTTAAGCTCCTCCCACAGGCCGAGTGCTTTGAGCTTGCGCACAAGGTTGGCATTAACCTCGAGGAACTTGCCATTGAGCGTGCTCCGGCTAAAGATTTGGCTAAATTGCGGGTCGATCCCTGGGGTGGTGCCCGTCACATGCGAGATATTGGCGGTGGGAGCGATAGCCATCAGCGTGGCATTGCGCATGCCGCGCCTCACCTTGGGGCGCAGCGCCTCCCAGTCGAGGCGGCGAGTGGTATTAATCGCCACTGCCTCACCCCGCTGCGCGCCAAGCCGGTCGATCGTGTCGATAGGCAATTCCCCCTTACTCCAGCCACTGCCCGCAAAGTTGGGGTAGCTACCACGCGTCACCGCTAGCTCAGCCGACTCGTCGATGGCGTAGTAGCTAATAAACTCCGCCAGCTGATCGATCAGCTCATACGCCGCCTCAGATTCGTAGCTGAGCTCGAGTTTTTCTAGCACATCGGCCAGGCCCATAAAGCCCAGGCCAATCGCGCGGTTTTGCAAATTGCTATTCATCGCCTCGGGGATGGGTGTTGTGGTAATGTCTACAAGGTTATCAAGCTGCCGCGTGGCTGAGCGCGTCGCCCGCTCGAGCCGTGGCCAATCCCACGTCTTGGTCGCGTCATCCAGGAAGGCGCTGAGGTTAATACTCACCAGATTGCATACCGCAATATTGCGCTCGTCTTGCGGCAAAGTGATCTCTGTACAGAGGTTACTAAGATGAATAGTACCAGTATTATTGTTAAGCGCACGGAGATTGATAGCATCCTTCCAGGTGAGCCATGGGTGGCCGGTCGCCTGTAAGCTACTCAGAATTCTGTGGAATTGCTGGCGAGCAGGCAGCTTGTCATAAGCGCGCAGTTTGCCCGCTTCGGCCTGGGTGATGTAATAGGCATACCGCTTGGCAAAGGCTGCGCCATACAGCTCACTGAGGTCACTCACTTCAGCTGGGTCGAAGAGATACCAGTCTTCATCCGCCTGCACCCGGCGCATAAATTCATCGCTAATAAACACCGCTGTGTCGAGATAGCGTGTCCGCAAATACGGGTCGCCGGAGTTCGAGCGGAGGTCGATGAATTCTCTAAAATCGATGTGCCAGTTCTCCATATACACAGCCGCTGCGCCCATCTTTTTACCCTTGCGTGACACCGCAAACAGTGCCGTGTCGACCATCTTCATAAAGGGGATTGGCCCGGTACTTGTTGTGTTAGTTGTCTTGACTGGGCTACCTGCCGCCCGCAGCTTGGTAAAACTAATACCAATGCCGCCCGTCCCTTTGGCAATCCACATTGTATCGCGCACACTCTTGGCAATCGACTCCATATCATCCTGCACTTCCATGACGAAGCAGTTGCTCAGCTGTGGGAACAGTCCACCAGCATTAACGCGGGTGCTCCCACCCGGGCTGTACTCGAGATTAGCCATGTGCTGGTAAAACTCAATGGCTGCCTCAGTCGGGTGTTCCTCATTGTAGCTCAGACCCATGGCGATGCGCATAGTAGTAAACTGCGGCACTTCGAGCGGTTCGCCGTTTTGCTTGCGCAGGGCGTAGCGGTTGCGGTTGGTCACCACACCAAGGTATTTGCTGAGTTTATCTTTACTCGGGTCAAGCGCAGCAGCCAGGCGCTCAAGGTCGAAGATCGCCTCATCTTCCATGCGGGGGTCAAGCAAACCGTCGGCCACTGCCTGACGAATATAGCGCGGGAAGGCCTCAGCGTGACGCTGGCGCAGCTCTTCATCAGTGGTATATACGCCGAGCAAATCGCGGTAGATCGTGCCCAGCAGCAGGCGCGCCGCAATCGTGTCGTAGTCTGGGTCATCCTTAATATTCTGCACCGTCGTCTGGATGAGTGTCTCCTCCAGCTGCTTGGTCGTCATCCCATCAAAGAGCGTTAGCTGCAGCTCACTGGCAATCTGCACGATCTTCTGCAGCGGGTCGGCCACCCCCTGGCTTGCTGCCAGCAACGCGGCATTTATCTTGGTTGTGTCGAATGGCTCGGTCGTGCCATCGCGCTTGGTAATATGAATTGTCATCATCCCTCCCCTTGGGCTCCTTACTATACGGTGCACAAAACCAGCCACCAGGGCACGCCTGGAGCCAAGCTGTATTGTTTGTCTCTCCCGTGTTTATGTGTGCTCGCTATATATGTAGCGTCTGTATCCTACTATAGACGCCAGATGTGGTGCTTGGCAAGGGGTTTTGTGAAAACTACAACCGATTTTGTGAGTGACCTCTGTGGGTGCTGGTGGCACACCATAGCCTCGTGCGAGAGAATATCTGGAGGCCAGCGTTAGTGCACGCGGGTAGAGCTCTATTGCACTATCCGTGCCAGAATATTATGAAGCAGCAGCTATGCCACTCTATCACCAGACCGAAAATGTTCCGGCCAGATTATACTATAGTGATTTTCCGCTCGCTGAGTGGCTGGCCTCCAAATATTTTCTTGTCTGGCGATAGAGCAGCTTGGTGTATAGTAAATAATTTTGATAATGGCTTACCGCCACTAGCGCAAACTATCTCTCGCACTACTCCCTCCGATAGAGTATAAAAACCGGTCGTAATGACCAATTTTCAGCCCAGCGCAAGAGGCCGATGTCTGGGAGACATCGACCCTTATAGCGATCTATCGGAGGGAGTGTGGGGAGGGTGAGCGTGAGAAAATACAGCGCATTAACTAACGAGTGTACGTCACTAAGAGCGCGCATTACGCTCAGACACCTCTCGGCACTCCTGCCGCAATCGCTCGAGAGGAGCATAATCATCATGGTACGGCGGCTGGCTGGCGAAGGGAGCTGGCTGATGAGCGGTGTCGCCACCATACGTCGCCACGACATTAGTATATTCCCAGCCATCTGCCCGCCCATAGCGGAAACTCCCCTGCCCCAATAGAGCAGCATACGGTGCATCCTGAGCAGCAAACAGTGGCTGGCAGGCTGGCTGGCGACTGGCAATCATATTAACCACTACACGAGCCTGGGGGCGGAGATGCCGCTTGAGTGCGGTAGCATACTCTTGTGTTGCCAGTGAGGCAGGTACATCACCATCGTTATACACATCAACAAGCACGATATCGTACTGCTCGGTGCTGCGCTCAAGGAAGACGCGCGCATCTTGGAAGATCAGTCGCACATTGGCTGGGTCGCGATAATAAAAATACTGGCGGGCAATCGGCAAGAGCCCTGGATCAATCTCTACTACATCAATCTGACTTTGTGGATAGCGCTGGGCAAGGAGGCGCGGCACTGTGAAGGTTCCACCACCTAGCACCAAAATGCGCTGGCGCTGCGGCGCGCGCTCCACCGCCTGCATCATCTGGCGCGTATACCAAAATGGCAGCTGCTGCGGCTGCCCTACCACCACACCAGACTGTACACCGGCCGGGCCACTGGCAATCCCCCGGATAATCGCACCATCCTGCCGATGCCATTGCTGGAGTGTGTAGTGCGCCGCCGCGGTATCGATCGTCTGCGCAGCCTGGGCTCGCACCACTGGTGCCACGCGATAGCCCAGCGCCAAGCCCACACACAGCACACTCACCACCACGCGCCACTGCCAGCGCTGGCCTGGCACCACCAGCCAGCTGGCCAGCACGAGCAGACTAATAAGCACCACCAACACGTCGTGAATCCCCAGCCAGCCAAACAAGAAAAACCCCGCTGCAAAGGTGCCAACGATCCCACCAATCGAATTCACCGCACTGAGTGACGCCACCGACCGCCCCGTTCGCGCCAGCGTCTCTGTCTGCCGCTCCACCAGGTAGGGACTCACTGCTCCCAGTACCAGGCTGGTCGGCGCAAAGAGCAAGCTCGCCGCCACCGTAGCTTGCAGGCGGATATCGATCGGCAGCTGCGCCACCCACCGCAGTATATCGTGGTATTGGCACAGCATTGTCAGCATCAGCAGCGCCGCCCCAAGCAGCAGCCAGGCCACATCGCCATCGCGCGAGCGCATATCGGCTAGCACGCCACCCAGCCAGTAACCCAGGCTCATCGCCGCAATAATGACACCAATAATACTCGCCCACACATACGTCGACGCCCCCACCACTGGCGACATCACCCGCGCCGCCACCAGCTCAAACACCATCACACAAAACCCCGCCACAAAAGCGATCACCAAACGCCGATACGGCAGCGGCATCATCAGTCGTTTCAGTTTCATAGGAGTATTGTAGCATGGTGCAAAATGCGACGTGAATGTCCCAGTACTCTCGTATCAATATTTGGAAGCTAAACTTAGCAACAAAAAAGGTATCATAATAACCTTGTCTTCCCCGTTAGCTTTCCTCCATCACTTCATTCGATGGAGTATGAAAAATCGTTGTAATAACGAGTTTTCAGCCCTGGCGTCAAGAGGTCGATGTCTGGGAGACGTCGACCCTTATAGTGTTCCGGAGGAGGGAGTGTGGGAGGGGTGAGCGTGAGGAATAGTAAGGTTTTACATTTCTCGGGCTAGCGAAACTTGACACGCCATTCATATATTGATATATATATATTAACTTTTGCTCGAAGTTTGGTTACAAGGGCAAGAGTTGCCCTTTGCTTCGAGCTCACTTTCTGGGAGAGGAGGTGAGAAGGATGGGGATTATCATTATCCTTGTTTGGATAGCCTTTGCTTTTCTGGCCATATTCACAAACCGCGACGATTAAAAGGGCTTCTAGTCCACCAACATAGCTCACTGAACCATGTCTCAATCTGATCGTAGTGCTATTTATTGCATTCTCGGGTTGAGCAATCAATCCGGGTTCAGTTTGAGCATGGTTGGTGGGCTATGTTTTTGATATTATATCGCTGCTCTTTACATCGTACCTCGATATGATATGATAGTGTTATGGAAGCAACAGATTCTATCATCACCGTCAGCCATTTTTCGATGAAATTTGGCAAGACCAGCGTCATCGACGACCTCAGCTTTGAGGTCAAGCGCGGCGAGACGTTTGGGTTTTTGGGGAGCAACGGCTCGGGCAAAACCACCACGATCCGCTCACTCCTCGGCATTTATCAACCAACTGGTGGCAAGCTACTCATCGATGGCAAGCCATACTCTGTCTCGGGCGATGTCAAGCTTGGCTATCTGCCAGAGGAGCGCGGCCTGTACAAGAAGGAGAACGTCATCGATACGATGGTCTACTTTGGCCAGCTTAAAGGCCTGAGCCGCAGCGAGGCACGCAGCAAGTCACTCGCCTTCCTCGAGCGAGTTGGCCTGGCCGACAAAGCCAAGACTCGCCTCGACAAGCTCAGTGGTGGCCAGCAACAAAAGGTTCAGCTCGGCATCACCATTATTAACGACCCAGAGCTTATTATTCTCGACGAACCCACCAAAGGTTTCGACCCAGTCAACCGGCGCTTACTGATGGAGATCATTGAGGAGCATCAAGCCAAGGGAGCCACAGTCGTGATGATCACCCACCAGATGGACGAAGTTGAGCGCCTGTGCGACCGCATCTTGCTGCTCAAAGATGGTGTGGCTCATGCCTATGGCACAGTAGCCGAGGTGCGCGCGCAGTTTGGCGGCCAGTCGCTCGACGATATCTTCATCCAGGTCTATAGCCAGCCCAGCAAGGAGGACAACTAACATGCATAATTTATCTACCGTCATCCGGTTCGAGATTACCCGCTCGCTCAAGAAAAAGTCGTTTTGGCTTGCGGCAATCAGTTTCCCGCTGGTGTTTGCCGTGCTCTTTGGCGTCATCTTCCTCTCTAATAAAGCCTCGGCCGATGCTGCTAAGAACCTCGAGAAGCAGTCCTTTAGCTTTGCCGTGACGGATGAGTCTAAGCTCGTCAAGCCAGAGCTGCTTGCCGCCACCAAAGCCCAGCCCGTCGCTGCGGCAGACAAAGACGCCACCATCAAGCGAGTCCAAGAAGGCAAGCTCGACGCCTACATCTACTACCCCAAAGATATCGCTAAGGAACGAGTGGAAGTCTACGGCAAAGACGTGGGGCTCTTCGACAACGGCCGCTATGGCAGCATTGCCACCAGCCTGCTCTCAAACTCCGTCCAATCAGAGGTCAGCCCAGCAGTGCGCATGGTCATCCAAGACAAAATTAACACCAAAAACACCGTCTACAAAAACGGCAAAGAATACAACGCCATCAACGAGATGATCCTGCCTGGGCTCTTCTTGGTGCTGTTCTACTTCCTCATTAGCTTCTTTGGCAACCAAATGCTCACCAGCACAACAGAAGAAAAAGAAAACCGCGTCATCGAGATGATCCTCACCACGGTGCACGCTCGCACGCTCATCATCGGCAAGATTATTTCGCTCATTGTCCTGGCGTTTATTCAGGGGCTGCTCGTTATTTTGCCGGTGCTTGTTGCCTATCTCTTCTTCAAAGACCAGCTGCAGCTGCCCGATGTCGACCTCTCACATATTGTGGTCGATCCGGTGCGAATCGGCATTGGCTTCCTTGCCTTTGCCGCAAGCTTCCTCTTCTTCACCGGTATGCTGGTGGCCATTGGTGCCGCTGTGCCAACCGCTAAGGAAGCCGGGAGCTTCTTTGCCACCATCATGATCCTGCTCTTTGCGCCGCTCTATGCCGCCTCGATGCTCGTCTCCACGCCAGACGCGCTGCCAAGCAAGATCATTACCTACTTCCCACTCACCTCACCCATCCCACTCATGCTGCGCAATGCGATTGGCAACCTGAGTGCGACAGACGCCGCCATCAGCATTAGCATCCTTGCTGTCTGTGCCGCCATCGCCATCATGATGGGCGTGCGCCTCTTCCGCTTTGGTGCGCTCGAGTACAGCCGCAAGCTCAGCCTGCGCGAGATCTTTACCCGCCGGTAGCAGCACAGCGCTAGCCCACTCTAGCAAGAAGCCAGTGCATTACCTCTGTTTCGTGCCTCATAGCCCACCGCTTGGTCGGTGGGTTTTGGGTTCAATTTTACTCCCTTGACAAAATAGTGTATTCTTTCTACTATTAACAGTGCCTATATATGATACACAAGAAAGGTCAAACCATGACACGAGAACACTTCTTAGCTACTGCCCCCACCCACGAAGATGAAACCGCACCTAGCGCGGTATTGCGAGCCGCCAAAAAAGGAGCGGCTGTGGCAGCGTTAATGCCTGCCGCTCTGTTTGGTGTAACGGGCTGCTCAAGTGACGAAAGCGCAGAGAAGCCAGCACCCGCACCCGCCACTGCTAATAGCGAAGGGTGGACGAGCCTGTGGAGTAACGAAGATGGGCCACGTATTTCCAAGCGGTGTGATGACTCAAATCTTGTCTATAGAGATAATTACGTAGGCAGTATTGCAGTCTCTCCTAATGACCCCCAGTGCACCGGTAAAACACCAGAGAATGTCGCGGGCACTCCAAGCTCAGAGACCACTGCCACCGACCTAGCTACGGCAATCCCAACGCCACTGCCAACACACAAATAGCCTCATTAGATCACCACAAGCCAAGCACTCCGTATACTCTGCGGAGTGTTTTATATATTCTACCCCTGCGGCCGCTCCGCATACCGCTCATACACAGCGCGGTTAGCGGCGTTGGTGTTGCGGCGGAGCTCTGGAGTGTTGAGAATACGGTAAGCATCGTGGCGGAGGGCCTGGTGACGCTCAGCATAGGCTTGGTCGAAAGTCGGCTCAATGGCAGCCCGCTTCTCGGGCGAGAGGGTGCGAAGGTACGAGTCTTTGATCTGCTGGTAGTCGGGCAAGTCGGGGATGCTATAGATCAGCTCGAGCGCGCCATCATTTGCCCCCGCGAAGTTCTCTGCCTTGAGCCGCCCCTCAAAGACCTGGCGCAGTGAGTGCATCTTCTCGGCAGCCGCGCCGTTGTATTCGCCGCGCAAGATTGCATCGTACGTCACGTCATTCACAAACGGCACCGCACTTGCCACCCCAGAGGCCACCGCCTCGGCCGAGACAGTGGCGCGGGCATCGTAGTTGTACCCCTGACGCACCTGCACCGTGCCGTCGTCTGCCACGTATTCGATCTCGCGGCCGGTCTCGCGGATGATTTCGCGCTTTTGGCCAGCCGAACCGGCGCGGAACTGGTGCTCGATGGCCGCTTCCTTCACATATTCATTATCCGCCCGGAAGGTGTGTTGGTTGCCACTGGCATCGGTGAGGGTAATGGCAGTATCGCCAGTGGCAGCCATAGCTTGCCATTGGTTGCTATTGAGCTTAAAGTGGCGCATCAGCTGGTCTTCGGCCGCAACATGCTCACCAAACTCCTTGCGCAGCCGCGCCGTCTGGCCGGCTACCATCAAGTTCTTGTGCCCTACCCCTGTGGCGTAGTCTTGCAGCGTCTGGCCATCGACCATCCGGCGGCGCAGTGCAACACCATCGCCATCGCGCAGCACCACACCATCGGCATTGGCCACTGCCCCATCGGCGAGGAGCTCACGGTCGATCTTCGCCCGTACTTCGCGCTGCGCCATCGCACTGCGGATCTCCGTTAGCGCACCCACCTCAGCCGCTGCATAAGCGCGCCGCCCCAGGCCATGGCTCAGGCCAGCTGGCACCTCACTGCCAAGCTTCAGCTCGTCATAGAGTGCATCCAGCTTGTGGGCAGCATTTTTGGCTTCATCGGTGGTGAGCTGGGTGTTGAGCGCTCGCTGCTTCAGCTCATCATCGTGCAAGAGGCGCGCATTCCAAGCTCGGTCGCGGCGCGCTGCCCCCTCCTTGCCACGCAGGTCGGTGTAGCGGTTATATTCATCATTGCTCCGCCCCACCGCCGATAGGTCGGCCATTGTTTCAAAGCGTTTGGTGTAGGCATCGGTTCGCTGCTGGATAGCGCGCTTCTTCAGGGCTTTCCGCCGCGCTGCATTACCCAGCCAGTTGCGCTGCACATCACCAGCCAGTACGCGCGATTTGCGCAGGTCTGCCCGCTGCTGCGCCCAAGTCCGCGTCCGGTCGACGATGCCACGCCGCGGGTCATTCATAATCGCGCCCAGCCGCCCCAGCAGCGAGCCGCTCATCCGCACCACAAAGGGTGTCAGTACCAGTGGCACCACCTGCACTGCCAGGCCAAGGATGATGAGGTTAAGGTTATTCGCATCCTTACCATTGGTCAAGATTGCCACCCCCGCCAGGCGCGATCCACCAAACAATATCGACATCAGTGGAAACATTAACATCATCGTCATAAAGAGATCCTTCCACTTATCAAAATACTTTTCTGTACTGGGTAATACATGTAACAAGAAGGCAAAGGGCGAGATGATAACAAGAATGGTGATGAGCGCCTGGCGCGCCGCAATAATCACCGCAGCAATGATAACCGCCAGCAGCACACCGACCAGCAGCGGGATGGCCATCGCCAGCGCCCCATCGGTCGCACCCACCAGCGCACCCACTCCCACCACCGCACCCACCGCGCTAGCGCTGCCCGTCAGCAGAGCGCTCATGACATTAGGCCAGGTGATTTTGTTGAGCGTGTTATAATCTGCCCCATTGACCGTCGAGGCAATATTAACAAACAGCTGCTGCAGCTGGAAGCCAAGTATGTTGGAAATATCAATCGCTGCCGCACACAGCCAAAACGACATATTAACGACGATAATCGACACGACAAGGCGCGGAAACATCTTCTTGATGCCATAATTGCTAATACCAACACTGGTAACTTGCGAATAAATGACGATGAGCGAGACGATGATAAAAGCGATGTTGGCCAAGTCGCGCATGATCGCCCAAAAGCGAAAGAGTGTGCCATCACTACCAGATTGCAGCGGCTGCACCGCCAAGTACTGCGCCACCTGCTGGTAAAGCTGGTCGGTGATCCACGCCATGAAGTTACTCACTGGGCAGACGATCCAGCCAATGCTACCCAGCGCTGTGCCACTACAGCTGGTCGTGGCGCCATCGTCTTTGTCCGCTTGCTCGGCGGGTTTGTCTTGGGGTTGGTTGTTGTTTTGGTTATTATTATTGTTGTTATTTGCCGCTTGGCCGTTATTCCCACCATTTTGGCCGTTGGCGTTATTCTGATTATTACCAGCGTTTTGCTCAGCTTGACCGCCGTTATTTTGCGGCCCGGCCTCCTGCTGCCCCGAGACAGAGATAGCGATGGCATCATCCATCTTGTTGTACGTGTCTGGCTCAACAAAGACATATTCCACATACGTCGCCTCCTTGGCACGTAGTGGGTCGCTACCAGCCGGGAAGACGATGGTTTGGCGCCGATTGGTCGTTGGTGTATATTCGTAGAGGTGCACACCAGCGGGTAGGCCGCGATCTGCCACCCCTTTGTCGCTCCCTCGGTATGGTTTGAAGGTATTATGACGAAAGATAAGGTTCTCGCCCTGGCGCTGCGCCGTCTCAGCAGCATACACCGGCACAGGGGTAGCGAGCGTGAGCCCTAAGAGTACCGTCACTAATAGTGCCAGCCACCCCGTATATTGCCGCAGACAACCCCTCGCCCGCGCAACCACTCGCCACGCTCTGTTCATGTCTTGTTCGACATTAGCATAATATCGCACAGTGGTCAAGTTTTTGCTGCCTGCATATCAAACCGTATCTATTGCGCAACCCCTTCTAGCGTTATACAGGCTGCTATTGGCAAATAATCCTACCCCTGTGCAGAGCTAAAAACTATCACTATTTATCTCATCTCTCATAAAGCAAGCCCAGCAGCAAAAGCGAACCAACCCAGAAAATATCGACCTTGCAACCCAAATTATGCGCCACGATACCAATGCCACCACCCAGCCTTTCGCTCCTACTCTGTTCGCACCCCACCCCAGTCTTTACAACACCGCCCATATCGTATACACTACAGCGTAGGAATAGTATCATGAAATATAAGCGATTGATCTTGGGCCTTGGTGCAGTGCTGGCAATTTTTGCCGGTAGTATTGCTGCGCCAGTGCAGGTGATGGCGGCAGGCGATGGCTGCGGTGTCCTTGATTTTACTGGAGTCAAATGTTCAAGGACCGAATACTCAGATACTGATAGTAACGCTCAAGCTAATAAGGATAGTGAAGAAAATATATCTAGTCTACTCATTGGTTTTCTCAGAATCATGAATGTCGGCGTTGGCATTGCAGCAGTTGGCGCGCTTATTTACGCTGGTATTCTCTACTCAACCGCTAGCGGTGACGCCAACAAAACAGCCCAAGCCAAGACAGTCATTACTAATGTCGTCATCGGCATTTTGGCATATGCAGTGATGGGTATTGCGCTTAACTTCCTTGTGCCAGGAGGAATTATCCGATGATTCGCCGTCTTGCTGGGTTTGGGCTTGCTGTTGCCACCATACTCTCCTTTGCGTCTGCTACTCCAGCGCACGCTGCTGCACCCTGTTCACCACCCAACTTCCTTGGTATGCCTGCTTGGTACCGCGGTCTCCAAGACTCGAATGATTGCAGTTCGATCCAAACGACCGACATCCAGACGATGATCCTCACAATTGCCCTCAATATCCTTCAGGCCGCGATGGTTATCGTTGCCTATGTTGCCGTTGGGTTTATCATTAAGGGTGGCTATATGTATATGGTCAGTACAGGCAGCCCCGATGCAATGGCTAAAGCAAAGAACACGATCCGCGATGCTCTTATTGGTCTCGTTATTGCGATCTCAGCAGCAGCAATTGTTGATATGGTAGCGGGAGTTATTTAGTATGTGGCCTATATTCTCAGCTCTCAAAGGTGTTAGTGCACAAGATATCAAATACCAAAGCTCCGCAGATAACTCAAGTATTCTCCAAAATGTCCTTAACACCGCTTATATTTGGGCTGGTGTGGTTGCTGTCATTGTTATCGTTGTGGCAGGCTTCATGTATACCGTGTCACAAGACGACCCAAGCCAGGTGAGCCGTGCTAAGAACACCCTGCTTGGTGCCATAGTTGGCCTGGCTGTTGTTCTTCTCGCTTTTGTCATCACCAATACTGTTCTAAATGGAGTCTTTTGATGAAGCTATCTCTCCGATATATATGCTGCTTTGTTGGCGCGGCCCTACTGCTCGGCATCACTCTTGCCTATTCTCCTCCCGCCTTTGCCCGTGTTGACGTCACAGGAGAACTCAAGACCGATAATGCCTGCGATCTAGCTACCGACGGTGACGGTAACGATGGCTGCCATGCCGTTACCTCAAGTTCGCAAGGCGGCGCGCTCACCCCAATGGTCATCGTCACACGTGGCATCAATATTGCTCTTGTTGTCCTTGGTGGCGTCTCCGCCCTTATGATTGTCTATGCAGGCTTTCGCTTTACATTAGCTAATGGCGATCCACAAGCAGTCAAGGCTGCTCGCAATACCATCCTCTATGCGGTGGCAGGTCTTGTCATTGCTATACTTTCCTATGGTATAGTGAGTTGGATTACTGATAGAATATCGATAACATAAGGGAGATATAATATAATGAACACCTTTACAAAATTACTTCTCAGCGCAAGTATCTGCTCTACTGTTGTAGCTGGTGCTATTGCCCCATCTATCAGCGCTGCAGCACCATCGCCAATCCACACCTTTGCTGCAAGTACCACAGCAAAGGAGAAGGTTAAGGAAGGCATCAAGGGCGCTGGTGGAGATAGCAACCAAATAACCATCGGCTCAGCTATCAAAAGCATCATCGACATTATGCTCTTTGCCCTCGGCGCCATCTCCGTCATCATGATCGTCATCGGTGGTATTCGCTACACTACATCCAATGGCGATTCTAACGGCATCCAGGGTGCCAAGAACACCATCCTCTATGCTATTGTTGGCCTCGTTGTGGCTATTCTTGCCTATGCCATGGTCAACTTTGTCGTTGATAATCTCGTGAGTGGCGGCAGCCAATCCACCCCAACCGCCCAATATAATTACGTCTAACCACCACTATCATTTACTTTGCTTGCATTCTGCAATAAAATAGGCTCTTTTTCGGGAATTTTCTCCGTTAGCTCTTAACATTTTGGCAATTTTTTGGTATATATAGATAGTACAGGTAGTACAAGATGGTACTAATGCCAATAGAAAGGATATGACAATGAAAATCAATATCAAAAAAGCTATGCTTACACTCCTCGCCGTGCCAATGCTGGCTGCAGGTGTTGCTGGGCTAGTAGCACCACACGTTGGCGCAGCAGCTGCGTCCGACAACGGCCTTGGCCTCAAGAAAGGTGTTACCTCTGCTAAAGGGAGTGACCAAGTAAGTTGTCTCTTCGGTAGCGAAAAAGAAGGCTGTACTGATGGGACTGGTATTTTCCAGACAATCGTCAACGTGATTCTCTTCATCGTTGGTGCGGTCGCCGTTATCATGATTGTGATTGGTGGTGTACGCTACACCGTATCAAATGGTGACTCAAACGCCGTTACTGGTGCCAAGAATACCATCATGTACGCCATCGTTGGTCTTGTCGTTGCGATCATCGCCTACGCACTGGTCAACTTCGTTGTCGTCAATATCGGTGCCAACCAAGGGCAGTAACACAACCACCTTTCTTCATTGGCTCTCTTATACCACCCTCTCGCAGGGTGGTATCTTTTTGCTGAGGATATATTCGACGACACTCACACAAGGAAGTCTGTCTTTTGCTGATGGCATCTGGTACTGACTGTTTTTGCGTAGCACTAGCCATGCTCTTCCATTTCACCCTGGCTGGGGAATCATCATCACACTGCGCTCATTATACTTTACACTCTAGAAACCTCATAATAAGCCATCGCACCATTCAGGAGGTGTTTTGGGGAGTTTCTAGTATTCTTTAGCTTCTTCAACTATATACTCCAATAGAGCCGTTTTACAAAATCATTACACCCCACTACCTTCGCCATCTCTCGCATGAGCTGCATCTAGCCCAAGCGCCTTGCCCTTCTCCTCACTACCATTTCTCCTACAGTTATTGCAAAAACTTTCTCGAGAACACCAGCCTCTCAGCGCTAATACTAAATGATGACCTTCTGCTGCCAATATTCACGCTCTGCTAAATGAAATAGAGAACATATAACTAGATACCATAAGAGGTCTCAAGGCTCGCATTACCCACTTCCCGCAGCACAAAACAACCCCGCACCAGCGGGGTCATCGTCTCAAAGCTCGCGTTTTCCCTTCTCTACAGGATCGGGATCTTCTTGGCCTGCTCTTGCTTAACCTTCTCGAAGGTGATGGTCAGCACACCATCCTTTAGCACAGCGGTCGTCTCGTCCTCACGTACTGTTACGGGCAGCTCTAGTGTGCGGCTAAATTCACCCCAGTAGCACTCTTGGTTGTGCCATTTGGTGGCCACCGTGTCGTCACCACTACTCAGGGTGCCAACGATTGTCAACAGCCCATCATTAATCTTCACATCCAATTCCTCGCGGTTCACTCCAGCGGTGCGGGCCTTCACCACGAGCTGCGTCTCGGTCTCGTACACATCGACTGCCAGTTGGCCAGTGTAGTCTTCCTCACTCTGGGCAGGCTCTTCGCCCCATGGCGAAGTTTGGCTCTGCTGGTTCTGGGCAGGCATTGGGTTTGCTTGAGCGTGATTCATCGGCTGGTGGGTTGGCGCAGCTGGTGCGAGCGAGTCATCACCCTCCAAAAACGCTGCCGCAAGCTCATCACCGATCAAAAGATCATCATCTTGACTCCGGGCCATAGTTTCCTCCACATACTTTCTTTTGCTAATTCACAATTACCATTTCGACAACAGTCTGGATTTATTATAGCTAATCGATGGCGTATAATCAACCGGAGAGGCCTCATGAGTGTAAAAATCACAATACCGACCTACCTTGCCAACCTTCTTGCCCCGCATACCTGTTGTGGTTGCAACATCGTTGGGACACTGCTTTGTGATAATTGTAAAAACAACATCATTCGCGATCCGCTCTACCGCTGCCTCGAATGTGGCCAGCCTACCCTGTCTGGCCAGTGCCAAACCTGCTCGCTGCCCTATACGGCTGCCTGGTGCGCCCTGCAGCGTGAAGGCGTGCTGGAGCAGCTGATAAACCGATACAAGTTTGAGCGCGCCCAGGCGGCTCAGCACACCCTCGCAGGCTTGCTCGATGCCGTTACGCCGCCGCTACCGGTGGATACCATCATTGTGCCCATCCCAACCATTCCGGCTCACCAGCGTCAGCGTGGCTATGACCACTGTCGGTTGCTAGCTCAAGCCTTTGCCCGGCTGCGCGGCCTGCCCTGCCAGCCAGTCCTCACACGCGCTCAGTACAGTGTGCAACTGGGGAGTAGTCGTGCTCAGCGCCAGCAGCAAGCCCGCCAAGCATTCGCCTGCTCATACACTCTTTCTTCAGAGGTTACCTATTGCCTTATTGATGATATTTCTACAACGGGAGCAACGATTCGCTATGCCGCGTGTTGCCTCCGCACTGCTGGCGCCCGGCGAGTTATTGCTGTGGTGGTGGCCCATCAGCCGTTTGGATAAGCCGTTGTGGTGTTGGCCCATCTATAAATCAACATTGTAGAGCAGAAACAATGTTTCGGCTCTGCAGAACAAGGGGGATAAGGATAATATCCAGAGCTTACGCAAAAGTTGGTCACCCTCATCTTTTGCCTTGCCTCATCTCATGCTATAATAAGCGAGACTGGAGAGATGACCGAGTGGTTGAAGGTACCGGTCTTGAAAACCGGCGTAGGCATCCCCTACCGTGGGTTCGAATCCCACTCTCTCCGCCATCTCATGCTTACTCGAACCCTCGGTAGCAATTCGGCTACCGAGGGTTTTGCTTTATAAAAGTAATGTTGCCCATCACAAATTGTAGTTGCAAAACCACTCACCTCTATTGCATAATTCTATATTGTTGTATACTATAAATCTAAATAATTAAAAGGCTACTACACAATGTCTACATTTGAATACCCTCAACAACCTCACACTCCAGAGCAAGCTTCTTTTGAACCAACCCCCCCCCCAGAAGCAATAGAGCGTGAAAAAACGCAAATAGACGCAGTCTCTGGTATTAGGTCTACGGCGTGCAATTTATGCGAACATCATGGGGTAAATATACAGCCAGAGGCTTTAGATGCTAGCGAAGCGCCAATTGATGCATTTGATAGAGGTGGCCAAACAGCTATCGAGACCGAAGCCGACCAAGCAACAAAGGTTGGCGGAATTGCATGGGCAGCTCGACAGTTAGCAAAGAAATTGCGAAAACCCGACACTACAGACACTCTCCAGTATTTTATTACTAGTAAATCTGCGTCTGACGGTAGCACTATCGAGGTTCCACTTCCAACTGATTTGTATAAGGAAATCCAAAGCAAAAGGAAACTCTTCCAAAAGCGAGCTGAATATCTGCGCGCTCAAATCGCTTCACATGAGAAGCTACTTGATTATTTGAATGACTATACTCACGCCAATATAGACACTGGTGAAATGGCAGATAAGCGTAGGGCTATGATTAATCTTCAATTTGAAGTCATGGGCACTATTAAAGGACTTGAAGCTCAACTTGTTGAAGTAAAATATGGCGGCTCATTGTATGCTGTGGACTCTTCAATAGTAGGCTAGGGGTTGCAAGTCTAACCTACAAGGCACATTAATGAGCTGATTCTGATGCTATTTCTATAGATTTCTCTACGTTAATATACACCCCAAACCATCGTCTTTCGCCAATGTTCTATGCTATACTAAACATATGCAGCCATCGCAATTTGATCAGTCATCAGCCTCAGATGCAGCCGACCCGTCGCGCACTGCTCGTGCCAATACGCATGCTACAGATGAGCCCAATCCACCGCTCGAGATTCGCCGTGGGCCGAGCCAGGCAGATAGCAATTCGTCGCAGGTTTCGCCCTTTCCCGACCCCACCGAGCCGCTCCTCATCTGGCAAGAGCGCGAGGTAAATGACACTACTCGCCCCCGTGGTTGGTATGTTATTTTTGGCGTGGTTGTAGTGGTACTCTTCGCGATTTCAATCTTTTTGTTTAAGTCGTACACCTTCGCGCTGCTCATCCCCATCATGGCAGTGGCGTTGATCGTCTCGCTGCAGCGGCCAGCTGCTTTGCTGAATTATAGCGCTAGCCATGCCGAGGTGGTGGTTGGCCAGCGGGCTTACTCGTACGATACCTTCCGCTCTTTTAGCGTTACTGCCAAGCCCACGCAGAATTGGATCACACTCATCCCGCGCAAGCGCTTTGCCATGCCCATCGTCATGTACTTCCCCGAGGATGTAGGCGAGCAACTCGTTGATCTCATCGCCTCTCACCTCCCAATGAGCGAACGCAAGCCCGACTTGCTTGAGCGATTGATTATTTATTTGCGGCTACAGTAGCAATTTTGTACTATTATTTATCTTATGTTTTGTCCGTATTCTGCTTATGTAAGTAGAACTAATTTGAAACTCCTATCTTGTTTCTATGCAAATATCACACTGTAAATTGTATTGATGAGGGTTGTATTACTGGACGACCTATTCTAGTACAACTTGTGATATAATATCTGTCATGAGTGAGTTACTAGAAAAAATTGACCCTATAGACCTAAATGCTATCACCCCACCAGGTCAGGTTTGTACTGAGTTATTAGATTCTGCTTATATTGCTAATAGCCAGCTATCAAGTGACAAAGCACCTGTTAGCTTACTCTTCTCTCAATGGTCGGACTACTCTCTACGGATAAAACAACAGACAAGAACAGATATAATAGCCAGCCACACCGAAGGAATGGCTATTGCGATAGATAATCCTGGAGTGAGCCCAAGCGCAAATCCTATGGACTCAAAAATGAGAAGTGCTTTATGTGAAGGTAATTTAGCAAAGGTATCAAAATTACAATGGGATACTATTGGTGAAGCATTGGATAGTAAAGGACGCAGTTTTAATGATATAGAAAGATTGATTGGATACTCAATGGGTTCACACTTGGCTGTGTCAGCAGCGAAGCATGCTCCAGGAGAGGTAAATTTAGCACAATTAGATCTACTTGAAATCCCAGGACTGGATAAAAAATCTAATCTATCCCTATCGATGGCCAGGCTGGCCTTAAGTTTTCTGGCTCACGGCGGCACCAAACTATCAGAAACCATCGCGTCAAATCCTGACTGGGCAGCCGAGTGTCGCACCGAGAGTCCATTATTACTGCCTAAAATGATAATACAACGACCAGCAGGCTTATGGCAATATCCTCTAGCCATAGTTCATCCGCATAATAATATTGTCGATGATTTGTTAAGCGCCAAACATCACTCACTTAATGAAGCCATAATCACAGTAACCGCAACCGATGCCGATAAAATAAGTCCCCTTAAGTGTAATAAACAGCTGGTTCAACAGTTAGGTTTAGCTGGTATGTCAGTACGAGGTTTTGAAATTATGGATTCGGTACATGCTTCCCAAGACAATATGGCTTGGTGGAAGGGTGTTTTAGAGCAAATTGATGATCGAGTGGGTAATCGGAGTTAGAGCAGACCTTAAGCGTAAGAAAGCGGCCAGGTATTCATTTAGGTTAACTTGGCGTCTTGCCCTCAGCGCACCTCTGTGCTACAATAATAAGCGATCTGGTATCATCCAGTGCACCTTATAGTTTGGTCTGGGCAACATTTGTTTCCCAGGTATGCACTCGTAGCTCAGCTGGATAGAGCGTTGGCTTGCGGAGCCAAAGGTCGTGCGTTCGAATCGCGCCGAGTGTACCATAGAGAATACTAACTCAGTATGTTGTTGCATGCTGAGTTTTTTATTACACAAGAATAGAATACATATTTGGCAAATACCTAGAGATACTAGACCCACGTCTCGTTTTAATTCTTGCCCTTGCAGTATTACGGATCCACCATACCTATGGCTCAAAATCTCAGCCATTCTCATATCGCTTCTCTCGCATTTGCTTCTGTAGAATAACTAGAGACACCTCCTCATAGGCATGATTTATAGCACATAGTCACATATTGCCTACCACGAAGCGTCCCACCGTGCGCCAAGGAGTATTTTCACACCAAAAAGCCGAGCATTTCTGCTCGGCCTTTTGTATACGCTACCAGACTTGGCTGATGGGGAGGAAGCCTAGTCTATGCGGCGCTTTTCGAGTTTGAGTGAGCCAATTGCGGCGCTGTCCGCAGCACTTGGCTTAACGCCTGTGAGGCGAAGCTTCTTGAGGCTGCCAAATGTTGCCAGTTGGCTACCGTTGGCCAGTGTGGTCTTGCGGCTGTAGTCGTAGAGCGAGAGCGACTCCAGGCTACCCTTGCTGGCTGCGACGTCGGCAATGTCCAGCACGAAGCCATCTTTGCCCGAGAGAGCAACTCGCTTGAGCTGTGCAAGCTTAGCAAGCGGCTTGGTCGAGGCAATTGGGTTGCCCGAGACCATCACAAGCTTGAGGTTTGCCAGGCCAGCGATTGGATCAAGCGACTCAATCTGGTTAGAATGAGCGGTCAACGAAGTCAGCTTGGTTAGCTTAGCGAGCGGTGCAAGGCTCTTCACCTTGTTACCGTCGATTGCTAGCCAGTCGAGGTTCGTTGCTGCCTCGAGGCCGGTGAGGTCAGTGGCTTTGCGGTCATCTGCTGCATCACCAGGCAGGATGAGCGACAAGCCAGTCAGCTTTTGCATCTCACCCGCTGTCACGTCCTGTGAGGCGCCCCGGCGTGCACCAAGGGTCTCAGACAGGCTTTTGTTAATTGCGGCCTTGAGGTGAGCGTCTGGGATCGACACAGTGCTGTTGTCGCTCTTGGTGTCGGCCTCAGCGGTTTGGGCTGCATGAGCAGTGTCAGCCTTACTGGCGCTGCCCATGCCCGGCGCTTTTGGGTTTGCTTGCCCGTTGGTCGTTGCGCCATTGGCGTTATTTTGTTGTGGGGTGCTACTGCTCTTGCTGCTAATGTTTGGTTCGCCACCGGTCATGTTGGCGTTGACCAGTGCACCACGGTTCACCTTGGTGCCAGCCTTCACAGTTGCGCCACTTGGGTCGATTGCCTTCGCCACGTCGGCAGGTAGCTCCTTACCGCTGTTGGCAGCTGGGCTACCAGCCTTGATGGTGTAGTTACTCTTGTTGTAGTCGTTGTTGTTCGCAGCTTCGCTGGTGAAGAATGGATTGGCGCTGCGTGAGCCAGTTTGGTCGAGCGAGTTGCGCTCGAGGCCGTCGATCGCTTTGCTGACTCGACCATCCTTAGCAATGTCTGATGTCTTGCTAAAGAGAACGTCGATTGGTGCGTCGGTCTGGGCTAAGTCCCAGGTAAAGACCGTCTTGTCGACATTAGTATCGTTGCGGTAGTAGACGTTGTAGTCGAGGCCAGCAAACATCTCATTCGTACCAACCTTTGGCCCGCCAATGTTGGCACCACCCTTGGTGCGGACACCGTATGCCCAGTATGGGCTGTCGCCATCCTTGGCCGTTGCGGCACGCGACGAGATGATATTGTTGTACATCTCGGTGCCCGTTGTGTCCCAGCTCAGGCCCTTAGCTTGCGACCAGCTCTCTGGTGCAGTACAGGTGCTGCCTTGGTAGGCATTGCAACCCCTGCTGCGGGTGTCCTCGCGGATGCGGATTGGGTAGGCGGTGCGTGAGATAGAGTTGTTGTAGATCTTCGTCTTGCTACTGCCCGACACTAAGATACCAGAACCCGAACCTTCGATGATATTCGAGGCGATGATACCAGTGTGCGACACCTCATAGAAGATCGCCATCTGCACATTGGTAAAGTAGTTGTTGACGATGTTGGTGTTGATACACCCTTCGTCACACCAGAAGCCTGGCAGCTGGTGGCGCTTGGCCACTGCGATGTCGGAGTTGGTTGAGCCAGACTTCGAGTAGTCCACCACATTGTTGCGGAAGGTGAAGTTCTCGGCGTGAGTCACCTTCACATCGGCCATGCCACACCATGAGGTACAGTAGCTACCATTGGTTTCAAAGCCAGCGGCGTTATTGTTGCTAAAGGTGTTGTTTTCAAACACGGCATTCTCAATGCGGTTTGCGCCAGCACCATTACCCCCGTTATCGAGGAATTGGCTGTTCTTCACCACACTGCCCGACGCTTTGTCGAGGAATAGCCCCGAGTTTGAGTTCTGCGCCACGATCACATCTTGCACCAGCGAGTTTTTCCCGTTGATGGAGATGGCGATCGGCCCAGCCTTGTCGTCTAGCTGTGGGTCTTTAAAGCCCCAGGTTTGGTTGGGTGCATACTGCGAAATGTTAATACCCTGCAGCTTGAAGTTCTCGCCTGTTGTGGTAAAGGCGCGGGTGCGCTGCGAGATCTCCGTTGTGCCAGCCGTAGGATCTGAGCCTAGGTAGTAACTGACGGTGTCTTGCCGGCCTGGGTTGAAGTGCCCACCACTACGCGTCGTCTGCGTGGCATCCTCTACGTAGAACTTGCCTGGGCCAACTTCAGCCTTGCTCCCCACCTGCGTCAGTGGCTTGTCATTAATAAAGACCTGCTCTGGGTAGGCAGCCATACCTTCGACTTCTGGCTTGATATTGGTCGTACAGACGTGGCAGAAGTTTTGGAAGTTGCCAGTGGCCTTCCACATATTGCCCTCGCGCGACCAGTTGGTCACCACGTCGCTACCCTTGAGCCATACCTCGGCGTTGGGTGCTGCCTGCATGGTGACGTTCCTCTTCGTCACAAAAAAGTGTGGCTCGCGGTAGATACCACTCTTTGCCACCACTGTTCCACCGTCGCTAATCTTCGTGACGGCGCGGCCAAAGCTCTTGTACGGTGCCGACTCGCTTCCGTTACCCTTGTTGTCATCCCCGTTGGGCGACACCCAGGCTACGTTGCTATTTGGCACAGCATAGTTTGCCTTAATATAACTATAGTTTTTATTCAGACCGGCTGCGTTCACCGAGTTGAGACCATAAAAAAGCCCGCCTATAGCGAGCCCACTCACAGCCACAACCGATGCGATGCGCATGACGATCCCACGTTTTTGACGTCTAATCTTCACTGCTCTTTCCTCCCCTTGTCGGTTGGCGTTAGATTTACGTTACAAAGACTATTCTATCATAATGGCCGCACTGGTCAATTAACCATAACCCGCATACCTGCGCAATTATCGGGCCAAAGCTCCACCCGACACCCATACTTCGCCCCTCTCGCCAGTCTTGCCCGTATATCGTACATACATAGATCATACCCCAGATAGTGCTCTTGACATTTCTGATACTTCGCATATATTGCTATCATTACCTATTTGGCTATTTTTGGCACAAATAAAAATATCATTGTAATATCTACAATGATTCGTTTATCTCTCGTTGTGCTGCGTTTTATGTTAAAACTATAGATTGCTAAGCAACCTCAGCATTCGTCTGTTTTGGCTTGTCATTCTTGAGCTGTGGATGCTACTGTGCGGCTGTTTTCGTCATAAAGCACCGAGCCAATAGCCATAGCCCAAACAATCCTGGCGGAGGAGGGGAGATTCGAACTCCCGCTACAGGTCTCCCCGTACTAACGATTTAGCAAACCGTCCCCTTCAGCCACTTGGGTACTCCTCCAGCGTGTCGGATTGTGCACCAACGTGCACTGGCTATTGTAGCATAGGTCAGGCGATTGCGCTAGACATTCGTGAGGTGCAATTTTATCTCTACTTCGCCGTAATGTCGTGGGCCATATATTTCCTGCGTCCCCCTTCCTTTTATCAAGTAATGTAAATAAGGAAGGGGTGGGCGTCATCTCGCTAACATACCAATTCCTCACGCTGAAGCTCAAAACAGCATCATACTAGCAAAAGAGATGAAGGAGCGAGCCACCGCAGCACTGCAAACTGAGAAATTTCGCCGCTTTCCTCTCGACAAAAAAATCGCCATATCGTATAATTACAAGATAAAAGGAGCTAAGTTTATTATGCTAAAAAAATGTCTACTATCTATCAGTGCACTCGCCCTCATCGGGGGTGGGATAATTGCTGCTGCACCGCCCAGCGCTGCAATCGGTGGCGTGTCAGACGGTGCGAGCCGCTCACGGGGCAAAGACCAGCCAGCCGACCTCTTTGGTGACGCCGGTATCTTCACACGGGTAAGCAACATCATGCTCTTCCTCGTTGGTGCTATCGCGGTCATTATGATCATCTTTGGTGGTATCCGCTATGTCGTCTCTGGTGGTAATTCATCGCAGGTGCAGGGTGCGAAGAATACGATTATGTACGCCCTCGTTGGTGTTGTGGTGGCGCTACTCGCCTACGCCGCGGTGAACTTTGTTATCAACACCATCATCCCCGGTGGCAACATCAACACCACGACCAACAGCAGCAACACCGGCGCTTCGACCACCTAGCCTGTGCCGCTTGGCTCTCTTCTCACACAAACATATGCGCACACTTCGCGGTGTGCGCTTTTTATTGCTCTTGAGCGAGTTTGCAAAAAAAACAGAAATAAAGCAAGCACAGCGTACGAAAGTAATCACATGTTTTTCGTAATAAAAAATCTGCAAGCATCACCAGCCTGCAGATTAACAGTATCAAAAACATGGCGGAGAGAGAGGGATTCGAACCCTCGAAGCCTTGCGGCTTACCGCTTTTCGAGAGCGGCCAGTTCAACCACTCCTGCACCTCTCCGTGTGGTCTGCCTTCATTATAACAGATGCGCTGCCGAACGAAAATATCGCGCAGCGGATATCCTTGAGCTCCTGCCCCACCTTCGCGTATACTAGAGCCATGCAGGATTCTATATTTACTAAGATTATCAAAGGTGAAATACCAAGCCACACAGTGTATGAGGATGAGCAGGCGATTGCCTTTCTCGATATCAACCCGCTGAGTAATGGCCACGTGCTGGTGGTACCCAAGCAGCAGATTAACTCGCTGTGGGCGCTCCCCACTGAGGTGTATCAGCACCTCTGGGCGGTAGCGCAGCGGATTGCTCACGCGATGGAGGCGGAGCTCAAGCCTGAGCGAGTCGGCGTGGTGGTGGAAGGCTTCGATGTGCCGCACGCTCATATTCATCTTGTACCACTGTATGACCGCGAGGTGTTGCAGCTCCATCATGGCTACCCAACTGATACTAGCAATGCTCACCTATCTACCACTGCTCAGCGCCTTGCTGCAGCAGTACCCAGCAGTGGCGGAGACGCCAGCGCGTGATCACCATCATCGCCATTGGCAAGCGGCACGAGCCCTGGCTGGCTGATGGCATTGCACGCTACGAGCGGCGCATGACCCGCGCTTGGCAGCTGCAGTGGAAGCTCCTCCCCACTAGCTCGCACAGTGGCGATGCGGCACGCCGTGAGGAGTCGCAGCAGATTCTACGGGCGCTTTCGCCCCAAGCATACGTCGTCCTGTTAGATGAGCGCGGCACAATGCTCGACTCCCCTGCCCTCTCGCGCAGCCTACACCAGCCAATGGCCCAGGGTAAGCCACTCATGCTTATCATTGGTGGAGCATATGGTGTGACGGAGGCGGTGATGGAGCGCGCCAACCTGGTGTGGTCGCTGTCTCGCCTAGTATTCCCTCATCAGTTGGTGCGGCTCATCTTGGTCGAGCAGCTCTACCGGGCGCAGCAGATTGCCGCTGGGCATCCGTACCATCATCAATAACTAGCCAACGATTGGCAAAAATTGGTTATCAAAGGCGTGGCGCGTCCCTCGCTGCTTGTGCGCCAGATAGTTATATTCATCATCGCGCGGTGGCACGCTCGGCGTGTGGTGCTGCCCATGATGCCCTACCTTGTGCCCCAGCAACGCATGGTGCGGATGGACGTGTGGGTCGGCCGTTAGCTTATCGAGCTCCGCCGAGCCCTGTGCCCCACGGCCATGCAGTGCAGCAGGCTCAAGCGTAAGGAGTACAGTGGTGATCTTGTCAAATTGCCCATCGTGCAAGAACACTCCCAGCGCGGTAGCCAAGCTAAAGACCGCCACTGCCGCCTGCGCGAGAATAGTTTTAGGTGAGGTAGTATGATGTTTGTGTTTCATTGTGTGATTTTCATTAGTTCTATTTTTGTTCATATTCATGGTAGCAGGATGTTTATTTTCTGTCAAGTATGTTTTGTGTCAATGTCGAGATATTCTCTCTTTTTGCATGAGCCCTCTTCCCTATTTTCTCGCTTGATAAGCTGTGAAGCCGTTTATCACAGCATATTTATGTTATATAAATCCATGCGACAAACACTCTAGTAGCTGTCACTCACCACAAGATCTCGACAAGAAAGAGCGGTACGAATAGACGTGTGATAGTGAGATTTTTCAGCTTTAGGCCATTATAGCTTGTTATTACAGTAGTCCCTTTGTCTGTGCTTGCGCCTCCCCTTCATTGCCAAGTACTCTACTTGTCATTTAAAGCGCAAGCGATTAGGCTAGTATTCTTCATTATCTCTACTCGTCAAAAAGGCTACCATCGTACATCGACGGTAGCCTTCTCTGCTTTGTATAACGGTCTATGTTGCAGCGCTGCTATTCGATCACCTGCAGCTCGTTCACCAGCCGCTCGATCAGCGCTTGCTTGCTTGCCAGCTGCTGGCGCGATTCTTCCACCAGGTGGGCGGGTGCTTGGCTGGTGTAGCGCTCATTTGCCAGGCGTGCTTCTAGCTTAGCGGCATCATTACGCGCTGCAACCAAACGCTTCTCGAGGTTCGTCTGGTGCTCGTAGAGCGTCTCGTCACTCACATCAAGCCAAGCATCCCGGCCACTGGCAGCCAGGCGCAGCCCCCGCGCTACATCAGTGTGTTCCACTGCCGCCAGACCAGCCAAGCGCCGCACCAGCTCGGCATTATCCGCCACCAATGCATCATCCATATAGAGCAGTGTGTAGCGCTCATTACCTGGCAACTCACTCGTCACATAGCGTGCTTCGGTCACAAGCCGCTTGAGCCGGCCAAACTCAGCCGCTTGCAGCTCGTTATATTCCTCAGCCTGCGGATATCGTGCTGCCGCTAGGAGGTCATTGTGCCAGCTCAGGCTTTGCCAAATCGTCTCCGTCACAAATGGCGCAAATGGGTGGGCCAAGCGCAGGCACGTATCGAGCACCCACACCAGCATATCAGCGTGCTGCTCCACCTTGGCGGCCTCGATATACCAATCGGCCACATCATCCCACACCGTATGATAGAGCGTCTCTGCCGCCTCAGCAAAACGATACTGTGCTAGCTGCTGCTCCATCGTCTCGCCTGCCCGGCTTAGCTGGCGGATGATCCAATGATCAGCCATCGATTGCGGCGTCGGTACGTGCACGGGCTGCGTATCCCCCACTTGCGCCTCAATGAAGCGAGCGATGTTCCATAATTTATTGCAGAAATTGCGCGCTGCCACCACCTTGCCAGTATTAAAGGCTTGCGGCTGAGCGGCTGAGCGGCTAGCGATAATCCCCATGCGCAGTGCGTCTGAGCCATACTGGCTGATCGCCTCCATTGGGTTGATCACATTGCCCTTACTTTTACTCATCTTCTGCCCGTGCTCATCCAGCACCAGCCCATGCAGGTAGACATGACGGAACGGCACCTGCCCCGTGCAGTACAGGCCAAGCATCATCATCCGCGCCACCCAGAAGAAGAGGATATCCCCCGCTGTCTCCATCACCGCGTTGGGGTAGAATTTCGCTAGCGGCCCATCCTGCAAATAGTCGGTGGTGATGAATGGCCACTGCCCACTGCTAAACCAAGTATCAAGCGTATCTTCTTCCCGACGATATGTTGTGCCATTTACAACTATTTCTTTTTCGTTGACATTTGTGTTGAAGATCCAGTCACTTGGGTCGGTCGTGCTCTGGAAGGCTGGGATGGGTATCCCCCACGGGATCTGCCGGCTGACATTCCAGTCTTTGATCTCGCGCAGGTATTTGATGACGACTTCGCCTTTGTTGGCGGGGGTGAAGGTCACATCGCCACGCTCGATGGCAGCAATCGCTGCATCCGCCAAGGGCCGCATTGAGATAAACCACTGCTCCTTAACCATCGGCTCAATGACGGTATCGCACTTGTAGCAATGCCCCACCGAGTGCTCCAGCTCCTCCTCGCCACGGCGCAGCTCTTCGCGCTCCAGCGCCTCTAGCACCCGCTGGCGTGCTTCCGCTGTGGTGAGGCCGTCAAATGGTGCGGGTACATTGGTCATTCGCCCATCAAAGCCAATTACCTGCTCCACCGGCAGCCCATGCCGCTGCCCCATCTCGAAGTCATTTGGGTCGTGAGCCGGTGTGATCTTCACCGCACCGGTGCCATACGATGCATCAACATATTCATCAGCAATAATCGGGATCTCGCGCCCCACCAGCGGCAGCAACGCCTTGGTGCCGATCAATTTCTTGTAGCGTTCATCTGCCGGGTTGACAGCGATGGCGGTATCACCCAGTAGCGTCTCGGGCCGCGTCGTAGCAACGATAATTTCACCAATATGATCAAGTAGCGGATAGGCAATGCGCCACAGCTTAGACTTCTCCATCTTGTGCACCACCTCGATGTCGGCAAAGCTGGTCTGGTGCTTGGTACAGTAGTTGACGATTCGCTCACCCCGGTAGATCAGCCCATCCTGCCACAGCTTATTGAAGGTGCCATAGACCGTCTCCACCACCTTGGGGTCAAGCGTAAAGACCATATCTTCCCAGTCGGCCCCAACGCCAAGAGCGCGCAACTGAAGCTCCATATCGCCCCGCTTTTTATCGACAAAGTCCCACACCTGTGCGTAGAGCTCGTCGCGCGAGTAGTCGAAGCGTGTCTTGCCCTGCTTCTCGAGCTCGCGCTCATACACCACCCACGTCTCAAAGCCAGCATGGTCTGCCCCAGGGATAAACACCGCATCGTCGCCCTTCATCCGGTGGTAGCGCACCAAGATATCTTGCAAGGCCGAGCCCAGCGCATGCCCAACGTGCAGGTTGCCATTGGCATTGGGCGGCGGCATCACAATGCTATAGGGTGTGCCCTCCCCTTTTGGCCGAAACACGCCAGCACTCTCCCACATAGCGTAGATATTTGGCTCGTATTCGTTAGGGTTGTAGGTCTTGGCAAGTTTCATGGCGGTGACTTCCTTACAGATTATTGATACTTTTCACACGAAAACGACGCGTGTGATGCTTCACGTGAAAATGTGTGCAGAGCATCTGCCTGGTCGATTTTTTGGTGCAGCTTCAGCTACTTAGTATAGCACGTTTGGCGAGTCAATGGCAGGGGTGACAGTGGTTGGTAGTAGGGTAAAGTATTGCGAATTATGATGGTAATAGAGGCGTCTTATTTTACAAATTAGCTGCTATTGCTGAGTAGTTTGTTATGATGATTCGGTATTTTTGCGGTTTTCACGTGGAAGGTGCTGCGTGCCAAGCTTATGCTATAGCCTTAACGTCTCATGATCCTATCTACACAGAGTACAGGAAAGGGAAGTAAGCAAAGAGAAAGAGGCGGTTTTCGTCCCACATATCGTGACACGTTTGTCATTATACTATCTTCGTCAGTTCAGCTCATTAATAACAAAAAGTAAGGTGAAATATCTGCAAGTCAGAGATACGCGAACTTATATTCATAGTCAAAATTGAGATGCGATAGGGGAGTCTCAGCCATATATCTGACACATTCATCCTCATTTCACGTGAATAATGCACTCAATTACGCCAAACCTGGTAGTCTTGCACCGGGACATAGCCCTCGTGCCATCATCTTTCGTTAATAATCACACATGTGGAGCAGGGGAGGGCGGTATAAAAAGACGCCCCGTCGAGCGTCTTTCTCTGAGCAATACCACGCTGCTATTTATGCGAGCGACGATACGATGCCTGGCGCAGGCTACGCACCTGCTGATACAGTGCTTGATAGAGGTGATACAACCGGTAGCGTAGTGGATGGAGAGGTTTTTCCCAGGTGCCGATGTAGTCCACTGGCGTACCACCAAACGACTTCTTGAAGTGCGTAAAGCCCGCCCAAGAGTGGTCCTTCGGCACATCGTCTGGCGCAATGCCATAAAAGTCGAAGAATTTATGCCCCGTATCGTGCGCATAGAAGAGGGCAGACACCACCAGCGCCGTGGCTGGGCTGAGGTTGCGCTGAGCGGTATAGGACGCCGCGTGAGCATAGGCCATCGTCGTACCATCACTAAAGAAGATGAGGCTTGCAACCGGCTTGTCCTCCAGCGTGGCATACATCAGGCCAGCTGCCTTGCGCGGGAAGAGCACCTCTGCCATTTGGCGAAAGTACGCATCGCTATGCGGCTGCATGCCGGTGCGCTTAGCGACATCGTGGATCATATCAAGAAAAATCTCGATATCTGCTGGCTCATAACTGGTATGGAAGCGCACCCCTGCCTTCTGATTCTTGCGCCAGGTGTAACGCACTGCTTGTTTGGCATTAGCCAGGATGGCATCGTGATCCATCGTCACATCATTGATAATCGTTCGATCTGGCTGGAGGCTCTTCGCTTTGCGAAAGCCGAGATTCTGCAACTGTTCAAGCCGCGTCGTCCGGGGGTCGACCCGCACAAAGTCTGCACCATATTGCCGCCCAGTGGCAATGATATCCTTGAGCGCTGCTTCCTGAGCGGCATCATTATCTGCTTCGGGCCCATAGGGCACATACAACCGATGGTTGAGCCGACCATGCTCGATAATGCCATAATACTGCCACCCTTTGTCTGCCCGCCGCACCGTGTGGCGCTGCTGCGCTTGTTGAAAGGCCTCCCATGCCTCAGTCTGTAAAAAATGTTTCATAACATTAGTATAGCAACTTTGCGGCGGATTTTCACTGATGATTATTACAAAAACATTCATGAACACCACGACGAAATGATGAGTCTGATGCAAGGTACTATCTCTCTAGACTCCTTCGTTATAACCAATTGTGTGTCGCTCATTACCATCGCTCTCTTCCTCTCACCACTCAAAAATGCTATACTAGCGCTATTATTATGCAACTAAAGCCAATCGATCCATCCACTCTCGAACAATTTGTTGCCCAGCACCCACTAGGGAGCTTCGTTCAGTCGGCCGCCAATGCCAAGCGAGTGGCACAGCTAGGCTGGCAGCCACATTATCTGGGGCTGTTTGCTGAGGGCGAGCGCGTGGTAGCTTCCGCCGTATTGTACGAGTGGCGCACCTTGGGCTATAGCGAGTTTGAATGTTTGCAAGGACCGCTCGTGGACTATCACAACCCAGCAGTGCTCAGTACATTATTGACAGAACTTAAGAAATATGTCAAAGCACACAAAGGTATTTTGCTCCGCCTGCAGCCGCCACTCATCCTACGGCAGGGAAGTGACCCTACTCAGCTTCTCGAAGTAACAGGCACAGCCAAGGCGCTGCAACAATTAGAAAAGGCAGGCTTTCGCGCTATCCCTCCGCAGCAGACCGACCACAACGCACGCTATGTGCGCTGGTTCTTTGCCAAAGATCTCTCGCCCTATCACGACGACGCAGCACTGCTCAAGAGCTTCGATGCTAAGACACGCAGCTGCATCAAGGCAGCCACCAAGTATGGTGTGGCGGTACGCGAGATTACTACAGTGGACGATCTCGCCCCGTTTGCGAAGTTATTGATTGATACTGGCACGCGGCGTGGCTTCTCAGGACGCAATGAAGCGTTTTATCAACAATTGTTCCGCGCCTTTCACCGCACGCAGGCGTGGTTTCTCATTGCCGAGCTCGACCTTGCTGGCTACCAAGCCCGCCTCAGCGCTCAGCAGGATACACTGCAAGCCGAGCGCGATATGCTGGCGACTGAACCAGACAAGCAAGGGCAGGTGAAGGAGCTTGATAACCAGCTCGCTGCGGTATCAAAGCGCCTGGCAGATTATAAAACGCTCCGCCAGGCAGCTAGCGGCGATGTCCTGCCGCTGGCCGCCGCCATATTCATGCACACAAACGATAACGAGGTGGTATATTTCCTCAGCGGGTCGGATGATAAGCATGCCAAGTTCTCTGGCTCATACGCCCTGCAATACGCAGCAATGCGCCGTGCCATCAACCTTGGCGCTCAGCGCTACAACTTCTATGGCACAAGCGGGAACTTCAACGGCTTCCCCGAGCAAGAGGGGGTGTATCACTTCAAGAAAGGCTTTGGCGGCCAGCTAGAGGAACGCGCTGGCTGCTATGAATATATCGCTCGGCCATTCATACATCAGGTGATTTGCTGTGTGCGTGCGGTGCGCGGTGTGATCGGCCGGTAGAGATTGACTTATTTCCAAACAGCGACAACTAATCTATGCCAACGCGCAGACGGTAATCTGCTACAAGCAGCTACACGCTAGTATTAGCGTTTCAATATCATCAAAATATATCCACTAAGTTTCGTGGCCACTCCACACCGCCTCGCGCATCGACAAGCTCGGCTGGACTTCGAGCAGATATGGGTCGACTGTGTGGCCAGCCTGGGCATAGTAATAGCCGAGGGTGGCGATCATCACTGCATTGTCTGTACAAAAGGCCATGGGTGCGTAGTTAATGGAGCAGGGCAGGGCGGTGCGCAGCTGACGGCGAAGTTCTTGGTTGGCCGCCACACCGCCAGCAATCACGACGGAGCGCGGCGCATAGTGCTCGTAGGCCAGCACCGTCTTATCGACCAACGTCTCCACCGCCACACGCTGGAAGCTCGCCGCCATATCATGGCGCTGCTGCGGCGTGACAAGCGCTGGGAGCTCGTGCGAAGGAAAAGAGGTATCTTTGCCCACCTCGGCTTGCATTCGGCGCAGCACGGCCGTCTTGAGGCCCGAGAAGGAGAAATCGTACTGGCCCTGCATCCGCGCCTTGGGCAGAGCATAGCGCTGCGGGTCGCCCTGCGTGGCGGCAGCAGCAATAGCTGGGCCACCAGGGTAGGGTAGGCCAATGATCTTCGCTACCTTGTCGAAGGCTTCGCCCACAGCATCATCCTGCGTCTGGCCAAGCAAGGTATAATCGCCATGCGCCCGAAACAGCACCAACTGACTATGCCCACCAGAGACGATGAGTGCCAGCATAGGGAAGCTCGGCTGCGCAGCAGGGAGCGAGAGAGCAGGCTCGGGCTTTGGCCGGCCATCCTCCACCACGAAGTTGGCATAGACATGCGCCTCCACATGATGAATCGCGTAGAGCGGCTTCTTGTGCACAAGTGCCAGCGTCCGCGCTGCCAGCGTCCCAACCAGCAGCGACCCCACCAGCCCAGGCGCATACGTCACGGCAATGCCATCAATCTCATCCCAGCTGCACGCTGCCTCGGCCAAGGCGCGATCAATCACCGGGGTAATCATCTCAATATGGCTCCGCGCTGCTACCTCTGGCACTACGCCACCATATTGGGCATGAATATCTATCTGCGAGTGCACTACGCTACTCAGCAAGCGCCGCCCATCGGCCACCACCGCAGCCGCCGTCTCATCGCAGCTGCTCTCAATCCCAAGAATCTTCATAGGGTTATTATAGCAGAGCAGGGAAGATGAGAGAGTAGTGTGATAATAAAAAATCAAATTGCATGAGTTTGAGCCTTAAATAGTAGGCTTACTCTCAACTTCTCCTTTTCCGTCCCATGCGATACTCAGGTCAACATTCTACGAGAATATTAATTAACATAACGACAAATTTCGCCACTTTATCAGCTAAAATGACGAAACAATACGGCTGAAATTAAGAGAAATTCTTCACTTTTTTCTCGCACGTGTGCTCTACCCAAAAATCATATCTCTCATGGTTTTAAATATTACCAAAAGTGGTATAATATGTGCCATGGCATTTTCTCTAAAACAAACACTCAAGAATACTCTCCCACCCCGCGTGCTGGCGGCGCTGGAGCCAGGTTATCGGCTGCTTGAAGCCACTGTAGCAGCGGCCAACCAAGGTTTCCCAGCTCAGGGCATGCACGTCATTGGCGTAACGGGGACAAATGGCAAGACCACGACGTGCTTTATGATTCACCGCATGCTGGTCGAAGCAGGCTACAATGTCGGTCTGATGACGACGGTGGCATATGGAGTGAACGACGACATCACATCGCAAACCGAGCACATGACCACTGTGTCTGCACCGCTGTTGCAGCAGCGTTTGGCGGAGTTTCGACGGCGTCATGTGCAGTGGGTGGTACTAGAGGTGACGAGCCATGCGTTGGCGCAGCATCGCATCTTTGGTATTCCAATAGACATCGCCGTCATGACCAACGTTACGCACGAGCATTTAGATTATCACAAGACATTTGAGCGCTACCGCGCTGCCAAAATGCGCCTCTTCAAGCTGGCGCGGCGGGTTGGCATTATCAATGCGGATGACCCATCAGCAGCAGTCTTCGAGCAAGCCGTGCCCCGTAGCCTATGCTACGGCATCGCTGACGGTAACATCCGGGCGACTAACATCACCCAAACCGCCTCAGGCAGCCGCTACGATGTGTGGCTAATGGGGGAGATGCATCACATCACCATCAATATGCCGGGTGAGTTCAACATCGCCAACAGCCTGGCCGCGGTAGCAGTAGGGCACGAGGTAGGCCTGAGCCGGGTGCAGATCGAGCAGGGCCTGGCTGCACTCACCGGGGTGGAGGGCCGTATGACAGTGGTGGATGCTGGGCAGCCATTCTCCGCTATTGTTGATTTTGCCCACACGCCCGACGCCTTCGAGCGGCTACTGGGCAGTGTGCGAGCCAGCACCAAGGGCAAGCTGATCGTCCTGTTTGGCTCGGCTGGCCGGCGCGATGAGTCCAAGCGAGCCATCCAAGGCAAGATCGCAGGGCGAATTGCTGACGAGCTTATTATCACTGAAGAAGACGATCGTGACGTTGATGGGCAACACATCCTCGCCCAAATCGCCAAGGGCGCAGAAGCTGCTGGCAAAACCCAAGACACTGATCTCTTTCTCATCCACGACCGCGCTGAGGCCATCCGCTTTGCTATTCGCCGTGCCCACACCGCCCGCGACACCGTCGTCTTCCTCGGCAAAGGCCACGAAAAAACCATCGAACGCGCCGACGGAACCCACCCCTGGGACGAAATAACAGAGGTACGAAACGCTATCCACGAGCAGCAAGCATCGAAGAAAAAGCCAGCGAAAGGCAAGAGCAAGCGCACAAAAGACGCCAGCAAACCTCTGCCCAAAGCCAAAGACAAAGCCAAGCGCAAGAAAAAGCCAGTTTCGCGCCACAGTAAGCATGCATCAGCAAGCTAGTCTTTATTACCCCGCGGCTAACTGCTCTGCGGGGTGTCTGTCTCTCCGTCAGATTGCTTGGTTTCTACTTCGAACGTCACATCGTCTGCATTATCGCCGCTACCCACTCTTACATAGCCATCTGCGGTCAGACCAGTTGCTACCCAGCCATCCTCTGTGCGCTGCAGCGACATCCACCGGATAAAGAGTAGCCACGGCTCGCCCTCAGGACCACTATATAGCCATGGCTCTCCGTCAAAAATCGATTGAGAAATCGCCTCCCTGAGCACTGAGTGTCTCTCATGCTCCTCATTTGACGGCTGCCGTGGTATTTCGTGTGGCATATGGCAATGCACCTCCTTTACCTCTATTATGGTCGCGTGTCTGTTGTGAGATCTACCACTGTTGTGTTGGCTTAATCTAGAATGCCATGGCTATACATGCGGGCTACCACCCGTGGCATAACTCGGATAATTTTTTCCTTCGGCAGCATTAGTTTATTGCGATATTCATACCTCTCCACACCAGGGAAGAAAAAGATCCGTCTGTCATCACCATGCTCAGCAGCATCTTCCTGGGCCTCATGCACGTAGTATTCAGACGACTTGAGGTCAATCAGCTTACCATTCACCATTATGTCTATCCCGCGCATATCCTGGTTGGCCGTGCCTGGCTCATAGGCAATGCCCGCTTCATCCAGCACCCGCATAAAAAGCACTTCATTGCGAACGCCCGCTACTGTCGCATACAGCATATCTTTTCGATCTTGCTTGTTTTGAGCATGCTTATTGCCTGGGTACACTACTTCTAAGCCGTTAACTATATCCGACACAGACGGTATCGATTTCCATGTCTCACAAGAGTGTGTGGCGTTGTCTATCACATCGCGCAGGGCATGGTTAAAGTGCGTGAGTTTCTTGATTCGCTGCTTATTTTCTTGCCGAGTCAGCGCCGTATCATCTTGTTCGGTCGCCTCCACCCAGCCAGGATACGCTGCAAGCAGCCGCGCCATATCCACATGCGACCACTGTTCTTTGCTCGCATAGTGCTGCACAAGCGTCACAGCACTCTCTCCCAGGGCAACCGAGCGTCGCTGGCGGCGTTTTTTCTCACTCCAGTTACGACCTGCTTGCTCGACGAGGTAGGTGAGATGTGGCTTTTGACTCTTCAGCGCTGCATCAACAGTAACAAGCTGCTTTTTGATGTTCGAAGAAGACGTCGACCACTGGCTCGGCGATATAAGTGATGGCATTGCATCAATGCTATGATGTTTGGGTGTACGGCGATGTGGCTTATAGTGACGTGTTTTTACCATGGTTGTGTTTGTATTATATATCATTTTTAGTACCATAACAAAATCACCACATCAGTGGTGATAATGCCTATTCTTACTCTATAAGTCGTTACCGCTGCGACAAATAATCAATCTCCTTGATGATGTCGAGTAGCGCTTGAGCGCGGCGGGTTTCGTCGCGGATGGATTTGGCAATTTGGTACGCTGGGTCGATCAAACTCTTGTCGTCCGTCGAGCGGATCAAAAGCAGATAGGTATCGAATTTCTCATCTGGGCTAACGTTGAGCTTATCCACCAGTGGGCGCAGCTCTTTGATGGCCGATTGCTTCACGCCATTGAGCGCCTCACCACTGGGCGCAGGCTGAGACGACTGCTGCTGCGAGGACATGACTGGCACAGACGAGCCCATATTACCCGACATACCCGAGAGCGATGAACGGCCAGCACCTTGCCCCGACATCATCGCCTGCGACCGCTGCGACGCTGCTGTGCCCACCTGTGGGCCGATCCCAGCTAGCACCTTGGCAAGCTCTTGATCGTCGGTAATTGATTGTGATGTAGTGCTGATATTCATGGTTCCCACCTGTCTCCAAATATGCTTATGATTCTCTGCTAATTAATGTATCATGGGAGGGTATACTCTTGCAAGCAGAAGGAGACGATTATGCTTGATGATCAGACCACATTGCGCCAACGCGGTGCCGAAGCCGCGCTGCGCCACATTGCAACATTATGGAAACAAACGACGCTGCCAACAGAGGTAGCAAATCAGCTCTCACACACATCACCCCAGCATGATATTCATAATGTTGTTATTATAGCAACGGATGGTAGTGCAGTGCTGGCTCGCGTTGCTCAGCAGCTCGTCCAGCCTCACTTGGCTGTGCCTCTGTTGTGCCGCGAGGCAGCGGCAGTGCCCGCATTTGTGGACGCGCACAGCTTGGTGATTATTATCGAGGCTGGCATCTTGCCTGACCAGGTGAAGAATATACTGCGCTATACACAGCAGCATGCCGCTTTAGCTATTCTACTCACTCATGATGCTGCCGCGGCTGAGTACGCCACAGTATATCCTGCAGCTACCGTCGTGCCGGTTGCGAAGAGAGAAGGGCAGGTGGAACCACTACGCATACTCAGCACACTGAGTGCGCTACTGACGGCCTATCAGTTGCTGGATGATGATCTTGTGGAAGCGATAGCAGATGGCGCAGCGAATGCAGCGCAGCAGTGGGGCGCTGCCGTGCCAACCGCTCACAATCTCGCCAAACGGCTTGCACGCCAGGCAGCGGGCAAGACGGCGGTGTTTTGCAGCAGTGGGGTGCTCGCGCCAGTCGCCCAGTGGTGGCAGTGGTGTTGGCAGGAGCGGGCGCACAACGTGGCATTCGCCACCACCCTTGCCGAGGCTGAGCAGGCCGGTGCTCATGGCTGGCTAAGCCACCCGGTAGATAAGCCGTTCGCACTTTTCGACCTGGTGGGAGAGAATGACACCGCTACCCAGCAGCGCTTAGCAGCACTTGACCGCCGTCTCAGTGGCCGCCGCCCTCATGCGAAGTCGGTTTTGCTTGCCGGCGAGACACAGGTAGAGCAAGCACTGCACGGTATGCTGCTAGCGGAATTCGCCAGCAGCTACCTTGGCGTGTTGAATGGCGTGAGGCAGGAGAGGGGCGGCAAATCTTAGAAACTCTAACCTACTGTGTTTTGGTTTCTGAGAATCGTAGTGTTTTTCTATTCTAATTCTTAAGCCCTTGTCATGATCTTGTACGATGGCTCGCTGTCGCAAAATGTTACATAAACAACGATCTGCTACAATAAATTCACCTACGAAATCACTCATCATCTCAAACATTACATATGACGATTAATCTAGAGTAATACGCGCAAAAATTCTATCATTGCACTCTGTAAATGGACAGGGTAGGGCGAGCCAGAAATACCGTAAACCCACAAAAAACCCGCCACATGCGGGCGGGTTCTGTGCCAAAATAACCTTGTTTAGTGGTACTGCCGTAGCGACTCAATCGTATTCTTGCGCGCGGCGCGAATCGCTGGGTAGAGGCCGAAGGTGAGGCCAACCGCTAGTGCCAGGCCAATTGCCATCACCGCCGTCTGCCACTCTAGCGATGGTGCAAAGGACAGCCACAGGCTAAAGCTCAGCGCCACTATGTAGCCCAGGATGTAGCCCAGGATACCACCGAGCAAGCTAATCGCCAGCGCCTCGATAACAAACTGCGTGATGATGTTGCCATCGGTCGCACCAACTGCTTTGCGGATGCCCACCTCGCGCGTGCGCTCTACCACACTCACCAGCATGATGTTCATGATGCCGATGCCGCCAACTACCAGCGAGATTGCTGCAATCAGCGTCAACACCTGGGTCAGCGCGGTGAAAAGCCGGTTGGTCGGCTGGCTAATTGCATCGCCTGTAGCCACGGTAAAGTCTTCTTCCCCTTGGTGATTTTGCTTAATCTTGTCCTTAACTTGCTGAGCAATCTGCCCGACCTGCTGCGATGCATCGGCCTGGATGTTGATCTGCTGGATCTGCGTATGACCACTGTGGATTTTCTTACCTGCCTCGGTGGTGATGATAGCTGCGTTGTCGAAATCAACGTTGTTATAATTCAGCGGATTTTCTGTAGCACGCATCACCCCCACCACGATAAATTCCTTGCCGCGGATCTTAAAGGTCTGGCCAATCGACTGCTCGGTGCCAAACAGCTGCACCGATAGCTTTGGGCCGAGCACCGCTGGCTTAGCGTCGTGTGTGCCACCCTCGAGAAAGTCGCCCTCACGCAGCTCGAGCTGACTCGTGATAGCAAGGTCTGGCGAAGTTGCCACAACAGTAGTGGTGGCTTCTCGGTCGTTGCTCTTGAGCTTGTTCTCAGAGGTCATCATTGGTGCTACAGCGCGGATATGTGGCATCTTGCGCACCGCTTCGACGTCGGACTCGGTGATGGTGCTGGTATTATAATTATACTGTGCCACCGAGCTCGCTAGCGACGAGAAGCTCTTGTCTTGCACGCCAGGGCGCACCACAATGAGGTTATTGTTGAGGTCGGACACCTGTTGGGAGATGATATTATGCAGGCCACCGCTCAGTGCCAAGATCGCTACGATACTACCCACACCAATTGCCACACCCAGCGTCGCTAGCAAATTACGGCCGCGATTGCGCCGGAAGCTACTGCTTGCATTTTCGAAATGGTCGATGATTATCATGCCTGGGGCTCCTTTGTGCTAGATTGGTGAGCAGACGATGGTGGAGTGGGCTGCTGAGCTGGTGCAGCCACAGCTGGCTGAGCGGCCGATGCAGCAGACGGTGTGGATGATGGCTGGACTGTAGTATGAGTTACTGGTGCAGCTGGTTGGGATTGAGTTGGAGTAGGTTGCGCTGGCAAAGCTGGTGTAGACTGAGCCGGGGTAACTGAGTTTGTATGAGCCGGCGCAGCAGAGTGTGCCAGAGTAGGCTGAGCTGCCGACGGAGCCTGCGGCGCGGCCGGCAAGGCTGGCGGTACCTCTGGTGGAGCAACTGGCATAGGCTCAATGGTCGGGCCGTCTTGGGTATGTGGATCTTCGTAGTCGACTACTGTTGGTGCTGTCGTTGCTGGTGCAGAGGTCTTGGCGGGACGACCGCGGGCAATTGCCTTGACTGGCGCAGCTGGTTGGGCAGCCGATGCCGTGCTCTGCGCAATCGTCGGTGCAGTCTTGCTAGCAGGCGCCGCCCGGCGCACCCGTGGCTTACGGGCCACTGGCGTTGGTGTGGCGGCAGTAGTGCGCATCTGCTCATCACTGGCAATCTGCCCATCAAGCATCTTAATCACACGACTGGCGTAGCTCGTGAGGTTCGGGTTGTGCGTCACCATAATGATAGTATTGCCCCGGCGGTGCAGCTGAGCCAGTTCTTCCATAATGATATGGCTCGAGCGGCTATCGAGGTTACCAGTTGGCTCATCCGCCAGGATAATCGATGGGTGATTCACCAATGCGCGAGCAATCGCCACGCGCTGCACCTGCCCACCACTGAGCTGCCACGGCATGTAATATTCGCGCTCTTGGAGGTGGAAATTCTTCAGCACCGCACTGGCTTGCTCCAGGCGCTTGACGCGGCGCATCCCCCCACGATAACTCAGGGGAAGGGCAACGTTCTCGAGCACCGTTAGGCGATTAATCAGGTTAAAACTCTGGAAGACGATGCCAATCTGCCGCGAGCGAATCCGAGCGTGCTGGCGCTTACTCAGCGTGGCCACCGATGTCCCATCAAGAAAATACTCGCCGCTGTCGGCGCGGTCGAGCAAGCCCATGATATTGAGCAATGTCGTCTTGCCACAGCCACTAGGGCCCATAATGACAATAAATTCGCCTTTTTCGACTCGCAGGTCGACGTTGTCCAAGGCGTTTTGGGCAGCATCGCCCAGACCATACTGCTTGGTGAGGCCTCGGAGTTCTATAACTGGTGTAGAAGATCGTACCATAATTATCCCTTAGTATAAACTGTCAAAAAACATTTCTGCAAGCCCAATCTGCCCAAAAGTGCATATCTATGGCCACGCATCATGCCAAAAGACGAATCAGCAGCGCACTTCTATGGCAGCGTGCCGCCTGGCGCTGATATGGCGGAGAGACAGGGATTCGAACCCTGGGTGACGTTGCCGCCACACACGCGTTCCAGGCGTGCCAATTCAACCACTCTTGCACCTCTCCGTACCTCTGTATTATAGCGGATGTGGGGTGGGGTGGCAATATGTATGAGTTGCTCGGATATATTGCAACTTGCTCATGCAAGTATTTTACCTATGAGAGTGTGTATTGGTGTTATATTTGTCAGTCTGTATCGTTAATTATTTTAAATATTAAATGTATAGGGAAGGATCAATAATTATTCTTGTACGATTAGGTGGTTGCAAACCACCATATTTTCTTTATCATGCGGTATGTATAAAATATCTCCCATTTTTGCCAAAAAATATCGTTCGAATATATTTCTATACTAACCTCTGTGTGCATGCGCCTTTCATTTTTCTCAACAGAGGCCAAAAAATATTTGACCTGCCGCGCAAACAATGGTAGCATGAAACGCAAGTGCGCATATAATAAGCACACATAACCACTAATCCTGTATTGGGGAGGATTGAAGCTTATGACAGAAATACGCAATAGTTATCCGGCAAGCGTTAGCGGATCTGAAAAACCAGATAATGCAGCCACACGTGAACGAAAAGAAACCGGTCGACGAGGCTTCCTTATCGGTTTAGGTCTCGGTGGTGCAGCCTTGGCTTTTGGAGCAAGTCTATCAGCAGCTCTTTTAGGTCGTGGCCGATCTAGCTCAGCCTCTTCAGAGACACCATCACCATCAGAATCTCCAAGCTCGAGCTCAGAAACAACCCCGTCTGCCACAGCGACAGAAACTCCGTCACCTACCCAAGAACCAGTAGAGCCTGGCGCACCAAGCAGTGAGCGGCCCGAACCTCGCCGGTCGTATAACTTTGCGAATCTCAGTGAGTTTGACTCTGAAAAGTGGAAAACAATGGGTGATTATGACAAAGGACTTGCGTGTAAAACCTTCTTTGGCAATAACTTTGATGATCCCAATATTATGAAAATTCTTACCGAATCAGGTGCTAATCAAGCAAAAGAGCTAGCAATTACATGGTTTGATAATGTCGATCGACTTCTCCGTGATCTCTGTGATGACGCCCAATCAAAAGCTTTATTCACAAATGCAGAGGGTAGAGAAGTTGAAGTATGGCCAGTGCTGCGATGTTTGGCAGACTATATAGACGTCCCACATTCTAATATCGTCAGAGATTCCAATGATGAGAGTAAAGATGGCGGCGATAAAAATCAATCAAAACCCCACGGTTATTATGGCCGCCTTGTCGAAGCTGCTTATGAAGCTCATACGAAAGGCAAAAAACCAGAAAAAGAAGACCGCATTGCTCTCCGCGTTACGAAATGTGCGATCATGGCAGAATACGAAGACCCATTCCCGATCAACGACGGCAAAGAAACCAATCAACCCCAGGTATATTCGGCAGCATACTGTGAGGTGCAAGAGATAGGAGACGAAAATGGAGAATACGAAAATGGAGAATCATACCGCGTCGCTCTTGAGACCCAAAGGCAGATAACCGAAAAAGATCGAAACACAAACCACTACACAGTACATTCGTTCCCCCGTGTATCTTATTTTTATCCAACAAACGAAAACGACTATAAAGCTCGCGCAATCAAACCAAGGGTTACCGCGCCTCTCAACGATATCAAAGAAGGCTAAAAATCTAGCTTTCATCCAAGCCAGCCAAATACCATACATTACTTATGGTATTTGGCTGGTTTTCTTACTTATTTTTGTGTATTATATGTAGTGTATGACAAACTCTCTTGTATCTAAGCTGAAGCGCTTTTCACTCTTCCCATTAGCTATTATTCTTGTACTTAGTTCTAGCGTGTTTATAGATCAAAAGGCATATGCCGATGACCATGATGACAAAATAGACAAGTGGGCGTATTACAAAGCGCAGGACAGTATTCCTGGCCCTGATACTCAAGACACCAATAATATTCATGAGGGCTGTTTTGAGGGTATTGATGAGATAAGCGGTAATGATGTCACGGGCAGCCAGCTCAAAGGAAAAGGATTCAATACTAAAAAGAAAACTCTATTTGGTGCTGTAAAGACCTGTAGTCAGCTCTACACTGAGGCAATACCAAAATGGGGCTTCAGTAGTGCTGAAGAGTTTTTGAAAGCAGCAGGTTATAGCAACAACAGTGAGGGCACCTGGGTAGCAGGCCCAAATGGTCGCCAAGGACCAGTCAATAAGGCTATTCGAGCAAAAATTGGTGTTACAACCGACAAAGAGGATAAATATTTATCGCCGGGGGAGCTATATACATACTATTATAAAGACTTTAAGACATACTGTTCGCTTTCGTCTGAAGCTCCTCGATCAAAATTTAGTGAAGGTGAGGTGAAACTCGCGGATGCAGCCAAGAATGGTTACATATCATATAATAAAATCAGCAAAAATAGTAATAACAAAGACGTTGTTGAGAAAGTAATCGCAAAATATTCTGCTCACAAACTACCAGTCTATAAAGATCATGGTAACTCAGGCACCACAGTGGATGAACCGGATAATGAAGGGTGTATAAGCAAATCAAAAAGAGTTACAAGTCAAGCAGATAAGGCAATAAAAGCGGCTCAAGACTCTGCAGCAAAGGATGCTGTCTATAATTCGTATGTATCATCTTTAGCCCATCTAAAGGATAAAGCGTGCAAAGCAGATCAATCAAAATGTCAGGATGATGGATGGGAAAAATCTATCAAAAAATGCTATGAGGCAGGGTATAAGCAAATCACACTCAACACTGTAACAGGACAAAAGGAGAAGAACAAAGACAAAGATGCTGTTGTAAAAGAGACTCTCGCCTCTTGTATGCATAAAAAGTGGCCTAGTCTATCAGAAAAAGAGATAAAAGATGCGATCAACAAAGTTAATTCAAAGGAAACTGCAAAAAATGCAGAGGACCAGGCGAAGAAAGATGGTGCCGATGCAGCAGCTGGTGAAGGAGCTGAGCAAGCAGCAGACGGAGAAGAAACTGGTACCCAGTGCGCTGTTGATGGTATTGGTTGGCTTGTTTGTCCAGTTGTTAATTTCCTTGCAAAGATATCTTCAGACTCTGCGAGTATCCTTGCCCATATGCTTGAAATAAATTCTGGAATACTCACTAATCGAGACGAAGGTTCTACCTTCTACTATTGGTCAAAAATGCGCGATATTGCAAATATTGTATTCATTATTGCATTCCTTGTTGTTATTTATTCTCAGGTAACCGGTTTAGGCATTAGTAATTATGGTATAAAAAAATTACTACCCAAACTTCTTATGACTATTGTTTTGGTTAACTTGTCTTTTTATGTATGTGCGATTTTAATTGATATCTCTAATATTATTGGGTCTTCTTCATTTAACTTTATTGGCTCACTCGGTGGTAGTGGTGCTGGACCAGAAGGCGGATGGTCAACAAAAGGTAGTGCAGTAGGTGATGGGCTAGTTGGTCTTGCAGCCACCGCTATTGGTCTTACTGTAGGATTCTTTGCTCTATCGGCTGTTATTACTGGTCTTATATTCATTGTCGTAACTGTTTCTGTAACTGTATTTCTACTTGGTGCTCGACAAGCCATAATTATTTTTATGGTAATCTTAGCACCACTTGCATTTGTTGCTCTTTTATTACCAAACACGGAAGGTATGTTCAAAAAATGGTGGGCTACATTTAAAACTCTCCTTATAGTATATCCTGTTATTGGCTGTCTCTATGGTGCTTGTATTCTTGGTGCAACAGTCATCAATAATATGAAGGGTGAGACAAGTTTTGTTTTACAGATTATCGGGTCTGTTCTTACCTTTACACCACTTCTACTAGTGTCACGTATAACGAGTATGATGACCTCTATGATGGGTCTTGCAAATATAACTGAGAAGATGGGTAAAGTAGCAGGAAACTTTGTTGGCAACAAAGCACAAGGAGCTCTTGAGCGATCACCTTACGGACAATATATGCAAGAAAGAGAGCGAGCTAAAGAGTTAGCACGAGCTCAGGCACAAGCTGGTACCTATACAGGTAAGAACCCCTTTAGACGAGCACAAAGTTGGGGTATGAAGAGGATTAACGATAAAGCGCGCAACATTCCTGGCACAATCGGCCGATCCGTACGTCGTGGCCAAAGTACCGCTTCACGTCTTATTGACCAACAGGCCGAGGATGAGCTGAAACTTTCCGAGTCATTCTTTGAAAACTATCGGTATCTAGATAAAGATGGGAAAGAACAAGCTCTTTCAAAAAGTGATATATTTCAGCTAGCAATGGGGGAAGAGGGTATCCAGGGCTATAAAAGAGATAAGGACGGCAAACTAGTAAAAGGCGATGTTCTTGACCCCAAAGCCTTTTCTGATTTTGATAGACGATATATTATTAAAGAGGCAGCTAAAAGTGCTAATTCCGGCCAGTTGCGAGCTCTGACACAGCATGCCAATGATGATCTTGGATCAGGTGATCGAGCTGCTTTGGCTGATGCTTTATTGCGATCACCCGCCGCATCAAAGAACCCATGGTGGACTGGGAAAGCTGCAGACCAGTTACGCGCAGGTGAATTTAATTATGAACAAGCTGTTGTGGAAGGTGCTCTAGGCGGTAAATACAACGCACCCAAGATGGCCGATATGGACGAGCCAGCCTTCAAGGATATGATGGAAGTTCTTAATAGTGACAGTATTAGTGGCATCAGCGAAGATCAGCTTATGCGAGCAAGACAAGCTACTGGCTTGGCAGTTGACGCAGCACTGCGGTCTCAACTCTACAACGCAAAAATGCAGAGTAATGAGGCGATCTATAGACGTGCATCCAAAGCTAGAGAGTGGAGTCAAGACCCGACTAAGCGCTTTCGCGTTATGAGCGATAATGCAAAACAAGACTAGTGAAGTCTTATCTATCCCCCTCATGCTATAATAAATACATAAACTATGTCGAGATATAAGGTTGCGCAGGATGTAGAGGCAGAGGATAAGATTCTTGGGCCGTTTAGCTTTCGCCAGTTTATTTATCTGCTGGTTGCGGCGGCGGGAATTGCGTTGGCATGGGGATTATCGCAGGTATTTTTGCCGCTGGCGGTTATTCCGGTGCCGATTATTCTGCTGTTTGGTGCATTAGCTTTGCCGCTGCGTAAGGATCAGCCAATGGAAGTTTACCTCGCGGCGGTGATATCATTCTACACCAAGCCACGCCGGCGCATGTGGCAGCCTGATGGCATCAGCTCACTCATCGAGATTACAGTGCCCGAGAAGGTGGAGATTGAGCGAACGAAGAACCTCAGCCAAGACGAGGCCGAGCGCCGCCTAGCGTATCTGTCTCAGCTGGCTGATACTCATGGCTGGTCCATTCGTCACACCCGCGTGCCCGATGCACAGGGGTCGATGATTAGTGATGTCTATTTCGAGGCGCAGCAGACTTCGGATATGTTTGATGACAACAGCAGCGAAGCGCGAGCAATGACGCGGCGCATCGAGCAATCCAACCAAGCTCGGCGCCGAGCCGCCATTGAGCGCATGCAAGCTCCACCAACCGCACTGCCTGCCGTAGCCGACGGGCAGCCACTCCAGCAAGCTCCTGTGCCATATCAGCCAGCCTGGCCACAGGCTCAGCCGCAACCATACCAGGCAGCACCGCAGCCAGCTCCAACTATCCCACCACAGGCTACACCTCCGTACCAGCCACCCGTTGATGCCGCTGGCTTTGCACCAGTATCACCATCTCAGCCTCGTATGCCTGAGCCGCCATACCCAACACCAGAACCTCAGCGCCCAGCAGTGTCGTATTCATCCACGAGCTTCCCGGAGAATCGCACGGCGTCGTCGCATCAGCAAGTTCCTTCACTCGATGCTAGTGCTTACCAAAATCAACCAAACCCATACCCACCTCAGCAATCTACCGAGGTATACGAGATTTCGCCAGTGGATGATGCGGCGCATGACGAAACACCTGTTGCCGAGCCACAGCCCATGCCGCGAGAGCATGACTCACTCCAGTCTTTGCCAATGGCACTGCCCGCCGTTATTCCGCATGATTCGGTCTTGCCAGACGCCCTCAGCAAGCCCTACACACCGCCCAAGCCCACAGCAGAAGCTGCGCCAGAGTCTAAGCCAGAAGAAACACCATCCTTCGAGGCGATCTACGCCAACCTGCGCCAGCACGCCACTCCTACCACTGATGCTGTGCCACTTGTACCACCCCAAAAGTCAGCCGCGCACACGACAACTACGCCCAGCGACCCACCAGCTGAAGCAGCACCTCCTACCGATACTCAGCCATCGTTCACTTCAACACCTGCAGAGCAACCGACCCCAACAGCGCCAACTCCCAATTATCCACACACTCCTACGCCACACCCTTCCCAGCAGCCAGCACCACCTCAGCAGCCACCCGTTGCACCAGTTCAAGCCGCACCAGCTCTTGCACCCACCCCAGCCGCCGTGTCCTACCGAGATCGCTCAGCACTGGCTGATGATAAAAATGTCATCGATATGGCGGTGCGCTATAACCCATACCCCAGCATTCATCAGTCAGTCATTCAGCCGCTCGACCCCAGTTATTACGCCAAGACAACCCCCACGCGCGAGGAACGCCTGCGCGAGGAGCAGCTCGCCCAGCAACGCAACAATCTGCCGCCAAACACTAGCACAAACACCGTCTCGCCTGATATAATTAGACTAGCCAGCAACTCTGATTTGTCCGTTGCTGCCATTGCCAATGAAGCCAATCGGATTCAACATCAAGAGCAGGCTAGTCAGGATGATGACGATGATGAGATTGTCATCCCTTTGCGCTAAGAAATAAGAAGGAGAGTGGTGTCGCCAAATTCACCCAACAATCAACAACCACCAGCTGGGCCACCCAGCCAGTTTGGGTATAGCCAAGGCCAGAGCGCTGCGCCAGCGGGCCAGGCACCAGCCAATTACCCGCAGTATCCCGCTCCGCCACAGGGCAATTACCCCGCAGTGCAAGCACCGGCTCAGCCACCAGCTGTGCAAGGTAATACGAATAATCAGCCCACCCAAGACACCAAGAAAAAGGCTCCACCCAAGCCCGCTACCACGCAGAATAGCCTCCTCCTCTCGGAGCTGCGCGATGATATGATCATCATGGGTGATGGTAGCTTCCGCGCCGTCATCGCCTGTGAGTCGATCAACTTTGACCTCATGAGCGCTCGTGAGCGCGAGGGGGTAGAGTATAGCTACCAGAACTTTCTCAATGCACTGTACTTCCCGGTGCAGATCTGTATTCGCTCGCAGCGGGTGGATATTGGCCCGTATTTGGATAAGCTCGTTGCTATCCAGCGCACCCAAGATAATATGTTGTTGAGTGTGCTAATGGAAGACTATATCAACTTCATCGACGACCTCTCGCAAAACGCCAACATCATGGACAAGAGCTTCTACGTCGTCATTCCGTATTACCCAGCAGGGGAGGGGACGATTCTCGACCAAGGTAAAGGGTTCTTCACGAAGCTCTTCGCTCCCAAGAACACCAACACCGTGACGAAAATCAGCAAAGAAACCTACGAGCGAGCCCGTGAGGAGATCCGCAACCGGGCTGACACCATCCTCAACGGCTTGATGCAGATTGGTGTACGGGCAGTGCAGCTCAAGACCAAAGAGCTCGGCACCCTCTATTACAACATGTACAACCCCGACACAGCAGTGCGCGAGCCGCTGGGCGACTTTAATAACGTGACTTCCACCTTCGTCCGCAAAGGCGAGGGAGCTGTCCCAACCTCGACAGCATATCACAAAGGAGATTTTTAATGGCACGACGACCCGATCCAATCGACATTGCTGCCCAGCAGCGCGAGCGCGAGCAAGCAGAGGTAGAGGAAGCCTTTATCAAGGGGATGACGACGCTGCGCGACCTAATCGCTCCCAGCAGTCTGGAGATCCACAGCACGTACTTCCGCATTGGCACCAAGTATGGCCGCACACTTTACATCTACGGCTACCCACGTGAACTCTACACAGGCTGGCTGTCAGGATTGATCAACATCGATCAAGTGCTTGATATTAGCATGTTTATTTACCCTGTCGAGACGGAGATCGTCCTCAACAACCTCCGCAAGAAGGTGACGCAGCTTGAGGCTGATATGGCGCTGAACTCCGAGAAGGGTAAAGTGCGTGACCCAGCTCGCGAAGCTGCCCTGGCCGATGCCGAGGAATTGCGCGACCAGCTACAGCTTGGAGCCGAACGTTTCTTTCGCTTTGGGCTCTACGTCACACTCTATGCCGATAGCCTCGAGGAGCTGAGCTTTGTCCAGCACGTCATCGAGACAATCTTTGGCCAAAATATGGTCTACAGTAAAACCGCCAGCAACCAGCAAGAGCAAGGCCTCAACAGCACCATCCCCCAAATGACCGACCAGCTGCAAGTCCGCCGCAACATGAACACTGGCGCGGTGAGCACAAGCTTTCCCTTTACCAGTGCCGACCTAAGTGACGGCGAAGGGATTCTCTACGGCGTCAACCAGCACAACCAAGGGCTGGTCATCTTCGACCGCTTTAGCCTTGAGAATGCGAATATGGTCGTCTTTGCAAAGTCTGGTGCTGGTAAATCCTTTACCGTTAAGCTCGAGGCACTGCGCAGTATGATGCTTGGCACCGACATCCTCGTCATCGACCCGGAGAACGAGTACCAGAAGCTGGCCGATGCCGTCGGCGGCAGCTACATTCGCCTCAGCCTCAGCAGCGATACGCGGATTAACCCCTTCGACCTCCCCCGAGTAATCGACAGCGACGAAGCAACCGACGCGCTGCGTGCTAATCTCATCACCCTGCAGCGACTCTTCAAGCTTATGCTGGGCGGCACGTTGGTGGGCGGGCAACAGATTGCCTTGCTCAGCCCAGCCGAGGAGGCCGATCTTGACCAAGCGCTCATCGATACCTACGCCCGGGCTGGTATTACCAGCGATCCACTAACACATAATTCTCAGCCACCGACGATCATTGACCTCTACGACACCCTCCTTCACATGGGTGGGGCAGGGCCATCGCTAGCTCAGCGCCTACGGAAGTACACCACAGGCACCTTCGCTGGTATTTTTAGCCAGCAGAGTAACGTTGATATTAATAACAGCATGGTGGTGTTTAATATCCGCGACCTCGAAGACGACCTGCGGCCAGTGGCAATGTATATTGTGCTGAGCCACATCTGGAATATTGCCCGCACCGTACAGCGCCGGCGGATGCTCATCGTTGATGAGGCCTGGCAGCTGATGAAGTACGAAGACTCGGCGGAGTTTCTCCACAGCCTAGCTAAGCGAGCTCGTAAGTACTCTCTGGGCCTAACGACCATCACGCAGGACGTAGAGGACTTTATGGGGAGCGAGAAAGGCCGAGCTATTGTAGCAAACAGCTCGCTCCAGCTCTTGCTTAAGCAATCGACCAGTGCAGTGGATGTGCTAGCTGAGGTCTTTAAGCTCACCGAGGAGGAGCGTAAGCGCCTGTCTAACTTCCCGGTGGGCGATGGCCTCTTCTTTGCTGGGCAAAACCACGTTCATATCCGCATATTCGCCAGCGAGACCGAGACGCAATTCATCACCACCAACCCAGTGGCCAATAACAGCTTATACCAGCAGCCAGTGAGGTCGTAGCCCGTCATGCCTACCCCCATCCCCTCCCAGCAAAAACCCGACCTCGACCGGCATAATCCGGGGAATACGCATTGGAGCAACGACACCTTCGCTGGTCGGAATAACCACGCTGGCAGTGGTGATCATAGCCAGTCCAGCACCGCCCAAGACCTTCAGTCACGCGAGAATAGTGGGAGTGGTTCATCGTCACGCAGCAACGCCAGCGGCACTGGCGCAACTGGCAGCGACTATGCCAACTCTGTTCGAGGCCAGGAGGGCGCGCCAGGGAGCAACTGGAGCGATAATAACTGGTTCAACAAGGTAGTTCCACCCGATAGTAAACTCTCTGAGCCCAAATCTCGCTTTGCCAAAGCGCGGAGTGCGATATTCTCTAAGAAGGGCGGACCAATGGGTATCCTTGGCGCTATTTTGCTTGGTGGTGGCTCAATGCTCTCATTTTTTGGTGGGCCAAGCCTACTTTTGCTTCATATCAAAGAAAATCTCACCAACCACTGGAATTCACAAAATACCAGCTTCGAGCGGCGTGCTAATAAGGTAATGTTCAAGCGTATCCAAAACACCGCAACTAGTGGTATTTGCTCAGTAGTGAACGTACGATGTAAATATAATCGTGTCTCGAACCGGTTACTAAAGCAGTTTGAAAAAAATCAAGTTGAAGCTCTCGATAAAGAAGGGAATGTTATTAAACCCTCCGAAGAATTTGACTTAAAGAAATCTACTCTTGGTGAAAAGGTTGCAAACTATCGGGTGACTTACGACAATGGTATAAAACAAACGGTTGGTCCCCCAGAATTCAAAAAATTATACTACGAGAATCCAGAGTTCAGAGCAATTATGCACCGCGCATATGCACCGCGCTGGGTCGCTTTCTTCGATAAAGTGTTTAACAATGGCGTCATAAAAAAGTTCTCTCTTACCAAGAAGAACAAACTGGCTGGTGCCAAAAGCGAGAAAGAAGTCCGCGAAAACATCGACAAAAATACCAAAGGCAAAGAAATGAATGGCAAATACGAAGCCAAGGAAAATGACGATGAAGGCAAAGAAAAGGTTACTGAAGACACCGATGTTGGCAAAGCCGCGAAAGAAGCAGTAAGTGAAGGCGCCGAAGGAGCAACAAAATCTATCAGCAAAGAGGCAGCAGCCAATATTATCAAAAATGGCGTGGGCAAGACTGGCAATATTGTCGCCATGATTGCTGGCGGCCTCTGTATGGTACAAGATGGTGCTCAGTCTATTAGCAAGACGATTCGTCTCATCCAAATGACGCAGGTTATTAGCTATGCCATGATGTTCTTTACGATGGCAGACAACATTAAGGCCGGCTCAACAGACTATATGGCCGTTGCTGTGCTTGGGACGATTCTCACTACTGTACTCGTCAACAAATCTGGCAACGTAACCAAAAAAGCAGCTACTGATGGAATGGGGCTCAAATATGGCCTAATGAAAGAAATAGCTCCAACTGGTACCTCCAACTGGACGGAGTACGTCCCTGGTGGTGGCTGGGCTCGGAAGATGGGTGGCGTTGCCAATGCCTTAGGATCTAATATTAGTGCACTAAAGACATCCTGCAAACTCATCAACAGTACTGGCGGTCAGCTTCTCATGAGTGTTGCTGGTGGATGGACAAGCGTCGTTGGTGAGTTGGTTTCAAACTTAGCTGCTCCTGTTATTTCTGCTGTGTTTGCACCAATTCTCAGTAAGCTCATAAATTCTATGGCGGGCACTCTCGTGAGCAGCGCTACTGTTGGTGAAGATGCTGGAGATGCCCTCACGAGTGGTGCAGTAAATATGTTCTCCGAAGCAGCAGCAGCGGGTGGCAACGGTATGCTCAATGTCGACCAAACAATCGCCTACGAACGAGAAACAGCTCGTCTCAACCTTGCCTATGCTGCTGAGCAACGCGTTGAGCGGAGCCCATTTGACGCAACATCGCCGTATACCTTTGTGGGGAGCCTCTACAGTTCGTTTATTCCATATATGGGTAGCTTCTCTAACTTAAGTAGCTTTGTTCATAATCTTGTGTCGCTCCCTAAGAATATTGTACCGGCTCTCTTTGGTAACAAAGTCAGCGCCAATACTGAGACAGATCGCATGAAAAAGATTTGGCAAGCATGCGATGACCCAAATATCCCCAAGGATGTCGCTGCTGGGCCATTTTGTAATATATCGTATGGCGCACTCAATCTTGATAAAGATCCCGACGAGGTTGCCCAATCTCTCGCTGGGCAATACAACGAAGAAACAGGCGAAGCAACTGGCGGCACGCTCAAAGAATGGCAAGAGAAGTGTGGCAAAGGTACTGATGGCGAGAATGGCGTCGACACCGCTTATTGCAAGTTTGACTCTGAGGAAAAAGTCAATGCTGCACTCTTCACAATCGACCAACGCGTCGTCGACACTATGGACAATGAACCGATCTCTGGTGGAGGTGGCGCAAGCCAATCTAGCAGTAGTACCCCCAGCGGCCCGGCAGTCGGGGAGCCAGAATTTAACCAAGCTCAGCCTGCTACAGAAGGTGGCGATTCTATATCAACATGGAACGGCCTCAAAAATGGCGAGCTAGCAGAAGGAGATTTAGTAGCTCTGTCATTTTCGTCCGGCGAGAGGATGCACAAGCAAGCTGCAGCCGCTATGGAAGAAATGAACAAAGCATACAAAGCAGAAACTGGTGCAGATTTCGGCATTAACGAGGCATACCGAGACTGCCAACGGCAAATTGCATACGCAACACCAGGTGACCCACTATACCAAGGTGGCCTCGCCAAGCCAGCGCCACCGTGCAGCTCCAACCATGGCTGGGGGCTTGCAGCAGATATCAGCGTGGGAGACTTTGGTTCTTCTACATACAATTGGCTCAAAGCCAATGCGCATAAATATGGCTATGTCCATCCCGAATGGGCCGAACCAAACGGCAGCAAACCAGAGGCTTGGCACTGGGAGTATGCTCGACGTGTTGGAGGGTCATCATGATCATACGGTGGGCTCATGCTATTTTTACTCAGTGCTTCTACTCTTTTTGTGTGTTTGTCACTCGCTGCCAAATACACACCCACCAACAACTGCTTCGCTTTTCGTCTCTTTTTTCTCCATCAACACAACTCTTTTCTCACTGCACAACTATCTATCGAATAAGCTCTCTTGTTTTTGCGATAGTATTCTCTCTCGTGTCAACTCCCGCTTCAGCTTTAGACGCAAGGTTCTTTTCTGGTAACTATATCGAGCATTTCGACCCCGACGCAGCCACCTGCTCTACCAGCTCCACCAGCAGCAGTGATGGCAGTAGCGGGACTGCAGCAGAAGATCTCAAAGACTTTGTCCGCAAATACGTCAAGATGGCTGTCGAAACGAACAAAAAGTATGGCACACCATACGAAACAGTCCTTGCCCAGGGGGTTATTGAATCTGGTTATGGCAAGTCTGGGCTTACCGTCAAGGCAAATAATTTCCATGGTATCAAGGCTGGCGGGAACTGGTCGGGTGAGGTGATCGATATGGAGACCGAGGAGGAATACGCCTCTGGCCGAACAACAATCGTCGATGGCTTTCGCAAATATCCTACCGTCGAGGCTGGCTGGCTCGGCTATGGCGATTTTATCACCAGCAATTCACGTTACAGCGAAGCCCTTAAATATCCTGGCGACCCGCGCAAATACCTCCAGGAGATTAAAAATGCTGGCTATGCGACCGACAGCCAATATGTCTCGACTGTTACCGAATATATTGATAAGATTGAGCAAATTGTCAAGGAAGAGAACTTGTCTCCGCCTTCATCCCAAATCCAAGTCGAAGGTGGTAATAACAATGGTGCCAACGCCCAAAATGCATCAGCCACAGGCTGTACCGCAAACGGCAGCAAAAGTGCCGCTGGCGGAACAATCGTCGAAACAGCTAAGAGTCTTGCCTGGGAGGATGGACGACGAGTTGGTAATGGCGGTGAAAAAGAAGAATACCGAAATGCTCGCCAGCAGTATAATCCGGAGGCAGGTCCCGACTACACCGATTGTGGTAAATATGTTTCAACAGTGATGCGTATGAGTGGAGCAGACCCAAATTACCCACCGGCTGGAACGGTTAATCAGCGGCCTTATGTCCTCAGCCATCCCGAGAAATACTATACCAAAGAATCTCCAAGTATGGGTGATCTCCAGCCTGGCGACATCTTAGTCTTTAATGGCCATACATTGTTTTATCTAGGCGATCTTGGTAATGGATTTGTTGGTGCGCAGGCTTCTCAATACGATCACGTCCCATCTTATATCAAACAAGGAACACTCGAGTGGATGCTTGGAAACTCGGGTGTTGTATTAGCGAGGACAGTCAATGGAAATACTCAATCAAAAACGTAACCAAATTATCGCACTATTTGCCCTGCTTGCCATTGGCATGATTACCTTTACGATATATCGCTTTGTTGATAATCTCAAATACGATAGCACTATCCTCGTCTATGCTATCCCCGATAGCCTTACTGTCTCGTATGATACAATCAAAGACCAAAAGGTAACAACGCGGGCAAAGCACGCTGTAAAGAGCGGGTCGCATATATACACATTTCGGGCTAAAGGCTTTGCCGACCACCAGGTCAAGCTAGACCTCAAGCCAGGCGAAGAAAAGAAGCTGTTCTTTGCCATGAAGCCACTAACTGAGGAAGCGAAGAGAGAAGCGAAGAAGGAAAAATACAACGATATCCGCGAAGCAATCGGCGGCCACGAAGCAACACAAGGAGGAGCAAAGATATCTCAAGAGAGCCCTCTTATTAATAAACTTCCTCACTACTCGCGCTGGTTCTATATTGTTACCTGCAACCCATACCGCACGACCGACCGGTCAAATCGGCTTGGTGTGTGCATCGTCACAACAGACAAAACGAGCCAATCGCAAGTCGACCAAGCCCTCAACTATATTAAGAAACACGACAAAGATATTGATAAATACGACATAAAGATCAATGGCAAAATATATCCCACTACCGAAGAACTAGAAAAGAAGCGTGTTGTTCCGTGTGGCGGCAATAATCCACCATGGTGCTATATGTACACTGATATATAGGGCGAAGTCTATCCCACCGCACTCGTCATCACAATCTGGTTATCGACGAATTCGCTGAGGAGACGCTGCTGGCGTTGTTGGTCGAGCTCGCCAAAGACATCATCGAGCAGAATGAGTGGCGCTTGGCCTGTTTGCTGCTGGATGTAGGCTGCTTCGAGAAATTTGAGAGCAAGCACAATGGTGCGGATTTCGCCCCGCGATGCAGTCTTGGCTGCTAGATTACCACGGAATAATACTGTGATATCGTGTCGGTGCGGACCAATACTCGTTGCGCCAACCACTGTATCATACGCTGTTTTTTGCTCATATTCGGCGAGGAGCTGCTGCGCGGTCATGCTACGCTCCTCCGAGTAGTGTAGCGCAACACTATCCGCCACGCCCGCAATACTTTGGTACATAGCACTGCTTTTTACACTAAGATAACGCAGCACCCGCTGGCGCTTGGTAATGATCGACGCACCATACTGACTCAAGATAAGATTCCACGAGAAAAGTGCCGCATCACTAAGAGCAGGGTCTTTGAGCAATTTATTTCGCTGCTGCAGTGCTCGGTGGTAGCGGCTCAGCTCGTGGCTATACTGCGCATCATATTGCTGGATGAGCGTATCGAGAAAATCACGCCGACGCTGCGGCGAGCCAGTAATGATCCGCAGCGTATCTGGCTCGAAGAGGACGATCGGATATTTTTTGCCATAGGGGAGGCGACCATAGGTTGTGCCATCAACGATAAAACGCTTGCGCTTCGTCTCATGTCGGCGATCGTACTGGACGCGGTAATGTTGCTCATCCGTCGCAAGGTCAATCGTATAACTTTTTTGTTCATGCTGGCAGACCGCCTCGTCACTACCACGAAAGGACGTCCCACGCAGCGCGATATGGATCGCCTCGATAAGTGATGTCTTGCCAGAGCCATTTGGGCCAGAAATCAGCGTTGTGCCTGGCTCAAGGTCAAGCGTCTTGAGCGTATGGATTCGCACATGCTGCACTGCTAGCCGCGTTATCTTCATCGCTAGCTCTTCAGTGGCATAATAATATGAATGTAGTTTGGCTCGGGCTGAGCGGCCGTTAAGACGCAGGGCGAGAGCTTACCACTAAAGCGGAAGGTGATCGTCTCGCCATCGAGAACACCTAGTGCATCACTAATGTACCGCGAATTGAGCGTAATCTGCCCATCACTCGACACCTCAGCTTCCGCCTCGGAAGTATTTTCGCCCAGCTCGGACGCAACGGAGTGAATCCGCAATTTCTGCACCTCATGGTCGGCGGTAAGCGTGACACTGCCACCAGACTCACGCGCAAAGAGCCCTGCCACCTTTACTACGCGCGAGAAATCGCCTGCTGCCAGCGTTACATTTGTCTCGGACTGAGCAGGGATGAGCTGCCGATAATTTGGGTAGGTGCCATCGATTAAGCGGCTCGTAATCTCCACTTCCTCCAACCGAAAACGCACCTGCGTCTCATCAAAGAGCACCTCCACTTCTTCCGTGCCGTCACTGAGCGAGCGTAGCGCTTCTTGCAAACTGCTCGCTGGCACAATAGCTGCAATCTGGCTCTGGCTTGCCATCAAACGCCGCTCAGCCAGGCGATAGCCATCCGTCGCCGCCATATACAGCGCACCATCCACTGTATGCCAATACACACCAGTCAGGACAGGCCGAGTCGTATCATTACTACACGTCACTAAGGTTTGCGCTGCCGCCTGCTTAAAATCTGCAGCAGCAATGCTATAGCGTACCGATTGTTCTTCATCGATCGTCGGTAGCTCCGGAAAGTCATCTGCTACTACACCATTAATCGTCGAAGTGTACCCACCAGACGTCAGTGTCATACGCGTGCCATCGGTCTCCAGCTCGATCGGCCCCTTCGGCAGGTTCGCCACAAATTCGCTCACCAGCTTGGCCGGCAGGGTAATCACCCCCGGCGTTTCCACCTTTGCGCCCACATAGTAGGTCGCGGCGATCTCTAGGTTCGTCGCAGCCAAGAGAAGGCGATTCCCCTCAGTCCGGAATAATATATTATTCAAGATCGGCAGACCGGCTCGGTTACTCGCCACGCGCCCAACAACCCCGAGCGCTCTGGCAAGGTTTTCTTGTGTGACAGACAGTTTCATATCAACAATCCTTTCTTTTTATCTGGTTGATATAGTAATAGGTGCTGTGGATACTGTGGAAACCATGATAGATAACAGAGGTAATCCTTGCTAACTATCTGTGCAAAACGCTGCGATCGCTGGCGTGGATAAATCGGGGAGAAGCGGTGGTTATCCACCAGCCAATGAGACTGGAGGGTGGTGCGCTCTTGGTGCTGTGGATGGCTGCCCACGAGCTGTCCGCTGGTTATACGGCTCACTATACACGACTTTTCCACAGGTGTAGCGAAAAAAACACACGGCCTAGGCATAGAGCTTGTCCCGGATGTCAGCGACTTGCTCACGGATGAGGTAGTCGAGCTTGATGGATTTTTCGATCTTTTCGACTGAGTGGATGGCGGTCGTGTGGTCTTTGCGGCCTAGCTCATTAGCAATTTGTGGAAAGCTCATGTGGAGCTCGCTGCGCAGCAAGTACATGGCAATTTGCCGTGGCACAACGATGTGCTTAGCCCGCTTGGCACCACAGATTTCTTTGCTATCGATCTGGAAATGGCGAGCAGTCTTGTCGATAATCTGCTTGGCGGTGAGATGCTGAGGGCGACTGCGCCGGACGTTGCCAAGCAAACCCTCTGCCGTCATCACATCAGGGGTGACGCCGCGCATTTCGGCATAGGCAAGGAGCTGATTGAGCGCACCCTCAAGCTCGCGGATGTTTGTCTTGACGTTCTTGGCCAGGTATTCCACAGTGTCGCGCTCGAGCGTTACGCCAGCGAAGCTCGCCTTGGTCTCGACGATCGCGCAGCGCGTCTCAAAGTCTGGCATCTGAATATCGATCGCCATTCCCCATTCAAAACGGCTGCGCAAGCGCTCCGTCAGGGTAGGGATGCTGTGCGGTGGCTTGTCGCTACCGATGATAATTTGCTTATTAGCTTGGTGGAGGGTATTGAAGGTGTGAAAGAACTCCTCTTGAGTTTTCTCACGCCCAGCAATAAACTGCATATCGTCGACGATCAGTACATCGACATTGCGATACCGATCAGAAAAGCCAGCCTTTTTGAAGCGGATTGACTCGATAAATTCTTTGACAAACGTCTCCGAGCTCAGGTAAGCGACCTTTTTGCTTGGGTCGCGCGCGAGGATCTCGTTGCCTACCGCTTGGATGAGGTGCGTCTTACCAAGGCCAACGCCACCATAAATAAAGAGGGGATTATATTTGGTGCCAGGGCTATGTGCGACTGCTTGGCAGGCGGTGTAGGCGAGGTCGTTGCTCGAGCCGACAATGAAATTCTGGAAGGTATAGCGCGCATTGAGGCTGGTTGCTGGTGTGGTAGAGCTAGAGTGTGATGAGGTAGTTGGCTTACTGATGAGCGCTGCCGCTCGCTCCTCGACGCGATCGGCTAGCTGGCCAGTGGTTTCGCGGCTAATCACAGTGCGTTTTTTGCCTTGTTTGTTTACCACATAGGCGATGCGCGACACCTCCACACCACTGTGCTGGAGCGCTTCTTTGACAATGCTATCATAGCGCACCTCAAACTGGCGAATCGCAAAGATATTCGCCACACCAATGGTGATCACCCCGTCTTTGTTGCTGAGCATCTCGGTATTGGCAAACCACGTCGAAAAAACACCGCTTGGTATCGACACTTCAATTTCACCCAAAACACTCTTCCACAGGCTGTGGTACACTGGTTTTTGCTGCTCCTTGTTTGTTATACAATGACTCTTTTTAGTATAAGAAAAAACCGACTTTTCCACAACCGTGAGAAATACAACAGCGAAATGTGCGAAAAAAGAGCAACAGGGGTGGAGTTTTTCCACAAAAATGTATTACCTCTGTTAAAGTGTGGATAACTCGCGAACAAATGTGGATAAACAATTTGGCTATGCTTATGACGGAGGTTGCTCGGAGCACAAAATCCACCAAGCGAGTGAAAAGTTGAAAGATCTGAGGCAATCGCGTATAATAGCAATGATATGCCAAAACGAACTCACCAACCACACACTCGTCATCGTGCTCGGACGCACGGGTTTCGGGCACGGATTGCTACCAAGGCAGGCCGCAATGTGCTCAAGCGCCGCCGCGCCAAGGGCCGTGCTCGCCTCGCACTCTCGTAGTGTGACGATAGCAAAATGACGAAAATAACCCACTGCTTGGTGGGTTATTTTATCTCTGTTTGCGGGCAGATTTGCTATAATACAGCTATGTTACAGCAACGATATCGGTTTCATGGCTATGGCGGGCTGCGCTATTTGTATCGCCATGCCAGTGCCGAGCGGTCGCGTTTGCTAACCGTCAAGTACGTGGCTAATCGCCGTCGGCGCATGCCACGCATTGCCGTGGTGGTGAGCAAAAAGGTGCACAAATCTGCGGTGGGGCGCAACCGCATTCGCCGCCGCGTCTACGAGATTCTGCGCCAGCACGTACCGCACTTTACAGGGGTGTACGATGTTGCACTAATCATCACCTCAAGCGAGGTGCTTACCACGCCGCACGATGAGCTTGTGCTGGTGGTGAAAAATCTGCTTGTGCGAGCTGGTATTTGCCCTGGCGACGCAGCGCCTAGCGATGAGAGAGAAAAGATAGACTAGTACTTTATAGCCTCTCGGCCTTCTTTGCGCGATCTATTTCATAGTACCTTGAGTCAAATTAATACCATATAGTTCTTTATAAACAGTGGTAAATAGAACTCAAAACATTTATAAAAAATTATTTTCTTGTCATTTTATATCAATGAAAGGCAAGCTGGGTGAGTGTTCTTTTCTAAGGTTATAAATACTCTTATATGTAGTATTGGCAGTAGTGTATCGCATATATCAACGATTGATTTCCAAAAATACTTCGCCACAATTCATCTTCCGTGGCCACCTATGATACAATAAATGCAGTAATCGGAGTCAATATGTTTGAGACAATAATTTTACAGCCCATTTTTAACGCACTTTTGCTCATCTATAGTATCATCCCTGGTGGTGACTTTGGCGTGGCAGTGATTATCTTTACGGTTATCATTCGCTTCTTGCTCTATCCACTGCTCAAGCGGCAGCTCCACCAGAGCAAACAGATGCGCAAAATGCAGCCCGAGCTCGCCAAGATCAAGAAGGCGGCTAATGGCAACCGCCAAGTCGAAGCAATGCAGCAGATGGAGCTGTATAAGAAGTACGGCATCAAGCCATTTCGCTCAATTCTCCTGCTCTTTATTCAGATTCCGATCTTTATCGGCCTCTACCAGGTGATTATGATCATTTCGCTTCACCGCGACCAAGTGGCGCGCTACATCTACGAGCCGCTTAAGAATATCGATGCCATTAAGACGATCATCAACCACCCTGAGCAATTCAACCACACCATGCTGGGCTTTATCGACCTCACCAAGGTAGCGCTTGGTAAGGATGGTATTGTCTGGCCACTCCTCGCTCTTGCGATCATCTCAGCCCTCACCCAGTATGTAATGACCAAGCAAACTATGCCAACTGGCAAGAGCACTAAACGTTTCCGCGATATCATGAAGGAGACGGCCGCTGGCAAAGAGGCCGACCCCGCCGAGATGAACGCCGCAATGATGCGTAATATGGCGAAGTTTATGCCAGTGATGATGTTTATGATCATGATGGGTCTGCCAGGGGCGTTGGCGCTCTACTACACAGCGTCTAACTTAGTAGCGGTGGCGCAGCAGTCGTATCTCCTCCGCAAAGATAAGCAAGAGCTTGAAGCAATTGCCGATGAAGTAGATATTACAACACCCGCCAAGAAAAAGTCGACAAAGAAGCGCGCCAAAGCGGCTACAGAAGCCAACGTCACACGCATCAAAGCCAAAGAATAACAGAGGAGGAGAACCCGATGGATCGATACCAATCAGTAACATTTGCCCGAGAATATCTCCAGAACATCATCTCGTTTTTTGGCGAAAATATTGCGGTATCGGGTGATGATGATGGCGAGGTAATGACACTTCGGGTGGAGTCGTCGGATATAAATAGCATCTTAATTGGCCGCGGAGCAGAGACGCTGCGGGCGCTGCAATATATCGTCTCGTCGGCACTGCGGGCGCAGCATGCAGCTATAGTGCGCGTGAGTGTTGATATTGCCGACTACAAAAAGCAGCACGAGGAGAAGGTTGCCGATAAAGCCCGCGGCTGGATCGAGCGCGTGCGTGCAACTGGCGAATCCTACACTGCCCATCTCAACCCAGCCGACCGACGTATCGTTCACCAAGTCGCTGCCGACGCAGCGGGTATCACGACCGTCTCCGAAGGCGAAGGCCGCGAGCGCCATGTGATCATCCAGCTGGAAGAAGCTGAGTAAAAGTAAAAGTCTACACACAACAGGGGAGTAGAACACTAAAGAACATTCATCCCTTACTCTACATATCTTTTAAGAAAAGACGGCATTCTTAGTAGATTAACCGTTTGGCACTGCAGAGAGAAAAAAGTATCATAACAATTGTTACAGACTAAGAGCCACAAGGAACCCCCTATGCCAAGTTATGAAGACCTATATTATAAACAGGAAAAAACAAAGGAACTAGCAACAGAAGACTTCAATAACCTCGTCGATAAACGGCTTAATAAGAAGCCATTTATACGCCATGGTGACCCATACAATGACATTAGTAGGCAAGAGAACTACATAACAACCTACACCTTGGAAGATCTTACAAACATTGCCGAGCAAAATGCGTCCGAGACTATTATGGCTTTTCTGCAAGATGTAAGGCAAAAAGCTGCCCATATAACGCAGAATGAAGGAACAGGTGAAGGTATACACATTACAATAGGGGTGGCAAAAGAATGCGACAAAGAGAGTAATGAACATGAGTCATTACTCTACCGCGAAGTAAGTATAGATATTGCAATGAATAAAAAAACAACTGGGTGTGACATGAACACGAATATACCCTCTGATAACCTGTATGAATTAGGGTTGACGACAGAGGAGCCGACAATCGGTCATATGAAACTCTCAACAGTGGAGGGTGGTCAGCTAGATATACACCAAACAGTAGGAGATGTGAGAAAAAAGAATAACCCATCATTGGATGATATAGCAGCCCTTGGTATATTACTCGATCCTTCGTGGAAGGAATCACAGATAGCACAAGCTCGAGGTGCTGCTGTGCAAGCCTTGGTAGAACGAGCGACGAGTATGTCTCGTGCGTAGCCGTAGTAGTAGTTCCTTTAGGTCCTGTATTGAACCATAGGAGCTGCTACTATATATAGGTTACTCTGTTATTTTATATATCACACTTACTGCTTACCAAGCGCTCGCTCATACACCGCCAACGTTTCCTTGCCACAACGTTCCCACGAGTAGCGGGCAGCTTGAGCTTTGCCTTTGACGATGAGTTCGCGGCGGCGAGCTGGCTGGCTGAGGACACGGTCGATTGCGCTCGCGATGGCATCGACGTCGAGTGGGTCGAAGTACTCAGCAGCATCGCCCAAAATCTCGGGCATGCACGAGGTATTGCTCGATATAACAGGGGTCGTGCCATACGCCATCGTTTCGAGCGGTGGCAGGCCAAACCCCTCCATCAGTGATGGAAAGACGTATGCCTCGGCTTTGTTAAGTAGCCAATCGCGCTGCCCATCGGGGATGAACCCAGTGAAGTGGATATTGCGATAGCCCTGCTGTTGGTAGTAGGCTTGGTTGCGCTTGGTGTCTTCGTTCATCCGCCCCACAAACACCAGGCCAAGGTCGGGCCAGCGGCTCAGTAGCTGCTGGTGTGCGGCTGCGAGGCGACGCAAATTCTTGTAGTCTGGCTGCTGCCCAACGTAGATGATGAACCGCTTGAAGGGGAGGTCTATATATGGCGTGAGCTGACCAGGGTGTACCTCGCCCGCTTCGTAGATGACCGAGATTTTGCTATCGGGGATCTTAGTAAAGTCCTGATATTCTTGCTTAGTCGTCTGAGAAATAGTGATGATATGTTCGCTGGTGCGGGCAATCCGCCGAAACACCCAGCGTCCCACCAATTGCTTAAGATGAAACACGAGCCAATTTTTATCGGAATTATACGTCTTGAGGAGGGTCATATCATGCACCGTTGTGACGTGTTTACCTCTGTAAAAAACCGGCTGCTGCGGCATACAAAAGTGTACTAAGTCGGGCTTTAGCTCATCCAGATAGCGGCGGAAGCCTAGCTGCTCTGCCAGCGAATAATTAGCAAAGTCGACCGTGCGGATGGTGAAGTTGGGGTTGTGTGGCTGCCAATAGTCGCGATCCTTGGTGGGGACGAGGATGCTATAACGGTTGGTTGTATCAAGCCGCTCCAGCTGCTCGAGCAGCTTCACGACGTATGTGCCTGTGCCAGAATTGATAACGCGGGCGTCGATTGCAATATGAAAACTCATACTTCCTAGTATACAGTCCTCGCACCGAAAGCGCCAGATGGGCACGCGTGTGTCAAGACGGGTGGCATTAAATTTAAAGTAACATCTCTGTAATATTACCCCCGCTCACTACCCCTCCTCAGGAACACTATAAGGGTCGATATTTCCCAGGTGTCGACCTCTTGCGCTGGGCTGAAAACAGATTATTGCAATCTGTTTTCACACTCCATCGGAGGGGTAGTGAGCGGGGATTAGGAATTACCAAATTCCAATAAATAATAAAAACACAAACTGTATATAAAAGTGCTATAATACCCATATTACAGATAATATGACGGAACTACCGCAACACATAACAGCCCAGACGAATCTGGCGCAGATAGAATATATTATTCACCAGGCGGGCTACCACATCACTGGGACAGATAGCCAGCGGCCCTGGGGTGGGTTTATCTGTATTGACCCGGCGCAGGTAGAGCAGTTTGCGGCGGATTTCTTTGCAGTATCGGAAGTAATAACTAAGGACAGTGCTCATGTGCCGCTCAGTCCTAAGATTCTTTTTGTCCGGCCGGGGGCGCGTCTGAGCTGGCAATATCATCATCGGCGGGCGGAGTTGTGGCGTTTTCTGACCGCTGGTGCGTACTATCGCAACATGAGCGACGAGCTACCAGCCCAGCCAACACCAGCTCAGGCAGGCGATATCGTAAGGTTGGCGGCAGGGGAGCGCCACCGTGCTTGCGGTGATGCTCAGCACCCAACGATTATTGCTGAGCTCTGGCAGCACACCAACCCAGCGTACCCATCAACAGAGGATGATATTGTGCGAGTGGCGGATGATTATCAGCGTCAATAATAGGTATGAGTGTATAGTGAGTTTGTAAATGTACTGTTTAAAAACCGTATATTTAGCGAAACATTATCTCTCTGTTGTTCAAAAAACAACATGATCATACAAACAATAATTCCACACCAGCGATGCACCAGTAGCAATAATTTTTGCGAGCAGCAGCACAAGTGACTCAGCATGAATAACAGAGGCAAGGATAGGCGAAATGCAGAAAATAACCGCATTTTGCAGCCCCCACAAGCCTGCCAGAGTGATGATAACAAACAAGATCAGCTGCCGACGCATATTGCCTTGGGCGCGGAAGGTATATGACTTATTGGCGAAAAAACTAAAAATAAAGGCAAGGCCCGTTGATACCGTATTAGCCGCAAGCTTTGGCACGCCAAGCGCGGTGAGCCCAAATAGCAAGCCAATATCAATCGCTGTATTAATTCCGCCAACGAGCGCAAACCGCAACAACTTACCGCTGTTATTTGCGATGGTGAGCCTCACGATGCTCCTCAACGAGATAGGGCGGGCGCTGCTTCGTTTCGCTAAAAATCCGGGCGATGTATTCGCCAATAACCCCCAAACTCAGCAGTTGCACTCCACCAAGGAAGAGAATCACCGCCATGAGCGACGAATAGCCTGCACCGGTTGGCACACCGAACAGTGGTCGGATGAGCAGATAGAGAATATAGATAGAGGCCAAGAAGGCGATAAGGAAGCCCAGCACCGCCGAGATACGCAGTGGCGCGGTGGTAAAGCTCGTGATGCCATCAATAGCGAGATTGATGAGCGTGCGCGGATTTTGCTTGATAGTACCGGCAGCCCGTGGGTCGCGGTCGTAGAGGATCTCCTTCTTTTTATACCCCACCCAGCTAAAGATCGCTTTAGTATTGCGCTGAGATTCGCGCAGCTGGGTGATGGCAGTGACGCAGCGTTTGCTCAGTAAGCGGAAGTCGCCCGTGTCGATCTGAACAGGAATATGCGTCGTACTCTGGAGGAGGCGGTAATACCACGCGGCAGTTTTTTTCTTGAGCCAGGTCTCGCCTGAGCGGCTTCGGCGCCGCGCATATACGTCATCGTACCCCTGTTCCCACAGCTCGATCATCTGCGGGATCAGCTCTGGTGGGTCTTGCAGGTCGGCATCAATTACCACCACAGCATCACCCGCGGCGTGGTCGAAGCCAGCCAGCATAGCAGCTTCTTTGCCAAAGTTGCGCGAGAGATTGAGGTAGGCAATAGCGGGGTTGTGTTGCTGCTCGATCTGGATGAGCTCGAGCGTGTGATCCTGGCTACCATCATTAATAAATAAGAATTCGAACTGGTAGCGCCGGCGATCGACACTGCGCTGCAGCGTCTCGAGCCGGGCAAACAGCTGTGGCAAAACAGCTGCTTCGTTGTAGGCAGGAATAAGAATGGTGATTGTTTTCATCGTAGCCTTATTGTATCACTTATTGGTTGGTATGAGCGCGATGAGCGACTGGATGGACGATGCCACCACTGCGCCACTGGCCTCGAGCCGGGCCGTCTTGGCCTGGGCTGACTCCAGCTCATTTGTGCCAAGGATCGCCCCAGCATGGCCCATCTGTACTCCAGATGGTGCACTGTGGCCCGCAATGTAAGCATAGACTGGTTTGCTTATATGACGCTTAATATAATCCGCCGCGGCAATCTCGCTCGTGCCACCAATTTCACCGATCAGCACAATCTGCTCTACCGCCACATCCTGTTCAAACAACTGCAAGCAATCAATAAAGCTGCTGCCGCCAATCATATCGCCGCCAATCCCAATCACATAGCGCTGGCCAATACCTGCTTGGGTGAGAAGGCTCATTGCTTCGTAGGTGAGGGTGCCACTGCGGCTGACGATAGCAGTGTGACCTGGTGTGGCGAGCGTGGCAGGGATGATGCCAAGGTTATGTACGCCGGGGATGAGAACGCCGGGGCAGTTGGGGCCGATCAAAAGCGAAGAACTGGTTGCCAGGCGTTGTTTTATATGCAACATATCGTGGACAGGCACACCCTCGGTGATACAAATAATGAGTGGCACCTCCGCGTCGATTGCCTCCATAATCGCTGCCTTGGCATGAGCTGCTGGTACAAAAATGACGGAAATATCAACAGGCTGCTGCGCCTGAATTTCGCGAATCGCCCGGAAGACCGGCACGCCGTGTACCTCTGTAACCGACCGATTGGGCGATGTGCCACCAATGATATGTGTGCCACTCGCTAGCATACGTTCGGTATGAAATGAGCCGTTTTTGCCCGTTATACCCTGGACAATGACATGCTTGCCGCGAAAGATATCAGGGGTCATCATACGGCCTCCTCCAGAATCTGAGAGAGATTATCATAGAGTGGAATATTCTCGCGGGCAAGCAGTGCCTTGGCCTCAGCTTCGCGGTTGCCTGTTAGGCGGACAGCCAGTGGTGGGAGGTCTGGCAACTGTTGCTTGGCGCTAATGATGGCTGCCGCTACGTCATCGCAGCGCACAATACCACCAAAGATATTGATAATAATAAGCGCCACCGCAGGGAAGCGGGCAATCTGCTCAAAGCTAGCCATGATCTTCTCTGGAGTGGCCGCGCCACCAATGTCCAGAAAATTAGCTGGCTGCACGCCGCGGGCAGTCACTGCATCGACAGTCGCCATTGCCAGGCCTGCACCATTGGCAATCGTCGCAACCGTCCCATTATAGTCGAGCGTGACGAAATTATGATCCTCCAAGGCTGCTTCGTGCCACTGCGGGTGGCGAAACAGCGCTGCATCGTCAATCGTCATCTTTGCATCACCAGCGATGAGCTGGCCATCTGTCGTCACAACGAGTGGGTTAATCTCGAGTAGTGTACAATCGTTGTCAATAAAGCAACGCAAACAATGCGCCACCATATCCTCAAGCGCAAAGGCTTGCTCTGGCAGCGACAGATACTCGGCCAGTGCTTCGGCCACAATAGGAACCGTTTGCGGCGTAATGGCCTGGCGAAAGAACGCTGCGCTCTCATGCTCCTCCACATCGATGCCACCGCTGGTGTGGGCGAGCAGCTCGATGGATGATTGCTCGCGATTGATGGTAAGCGAAATGTAGCACTCGCGGGCGATAGAGAGGACTTCCTCAGCGAGGAGCTTCGTGGGGGTGTAGCCACCAATATCGAGAGCAAAGAGACGCTGAATGGTTGGCGTAACAGCGGATTGCTCGCGGACAATCACCACACCACCTGCCTTGCCGCGGCCACCGATCGGCACTTGTGATTTGAGGACAATAGGGGCAGTGGGCACCACCGTTGCAGATTCTACAACATTACTCTGCGGTACTGCCACACCAGCCTCAGCCAAGCACTGCTTGGCTTGATATTCAAGAAGACGCATAGGTATTATTGTACGCATAGATGGCGAATATGCAAAATGATTGCGTACGTAACAGGGGTGAGATGACGCAGGCTAATTGCATATTGATAGAGTGCGAAACGCTACCTTCGTAGTATAATTATGCAAGAAAATATCTGGAGGCTGGCCACTCAGCAGACAGGGAAACACTAATATAGGATCTGGTCGGAACATTTTCGGTATAATTACCATGCAAAAGCCAGTTTTTACAATTCACCTCTTTGGCGCTAGTCTTATCCTCTTGTTAACTAGAAAATAGAGTATTACTGAAGAAGAGAGGAGTAATCAGCGAGTATTTTGAGATTTGCATGGTTCATCCTGTGACAGAACAACTAAGCTGAGTTATTTGCCGGTAAAAAACTTCCGGAATTTGAGTAGGCCTGTCTGGTTGGGTAATGGCCCGTTGTGGATAATACTACGGATATAATCGACCGATACGTTGCGCTGCCGCTGGATAGTAAAGCGTTGGCGATAGGCCGCTGGCTGGCGAATAACAGAGGCGAGCATACCACGCAGGGCTGGCCAACCATTGCCGTGGCGCAGTGCACTCAAGAATATCAGCCAGTAGGTGAGGCAGAAGCGCACGCCAATCGACCAAAACAGCCGCCCTGGGACATTCTTGATAAAAATAAGCGGCAAGTTTTTGAAGGTATTGTATACCGCGAGCCCTGGAACTTTGCTACTGCTGGCACCAACCTTGTGGTATGCGACGGCGTGCGGTGTGAAGCGCACCGTCCAGCCTGCTAGCTGCGTGCGAAAGCTGAGATCAACGTCTTCGTAGTACATGAAGAATGCTTCGTCAAAAAGGTCAACGGTGTCGAACAATGCTGTGCGATAGACTGCTCCGCCACCCGTTGCGCCAAACACCGCTCCAGCCTCTGTTGGCGCGTGGCTAATTGGCTCATCACGGTGGCGCGGGCCAGGCAACCCCCAAGTGGTGTAGAAGTCGCCCGAGCTATCGATGGTCGTTCCATCGCGGCGCGCCAGTAGCCCAGTGGCAATGCCACAGTCTGGATGAGCCCGCAGCTCGTCCACTAGGGCTTGGCACCAGTGTGTGTTAGCAACTGCGTCGGGGTTAAGCACGCCAACAAAGCGAAATTGCTGTTCTTTGGCATAGCGCAGGCCTGTGTTGATACCACCGGCGAAGCCGAGGTTGCGCTGATTCTCAATGATGACGAGACTGAGCGCAGGGTGTTTAGCTTGATATGAGCGGAAGCGTGCCACCGAGTCATCATGCGAGTCGTTATCGACCACAATAATGGTCGGCACTAGCGTCTGCTGCGCCAACGAATCGATGCATTCTAAGGCATCATCGGCGCCGTTCCAGTTAAGAACTATGATTGCAAGATTGTTTTTTACCACGGTCATATTATATAATGGCCAGAGAAACTATGAAAGTAACAAATCTTTTGCAACGAAAAAACCGCATCTTGCTGCGCGAGCTGGTTGTAACGGACTTCAAGCTACGCTACCAAGGCTCGGTGCTGGGCTATTTGTGGTCAATCCTCAAACCGATATTTTTGTTTATTATTTTGTTTGTCGTGTTCGACAAATTCCTCGGCCTTGGTCGCAACATCGAGCACTATCCAGTGTATCTTTTAGTGGGGATCGTGCTGTGGAATTTCTTTAGTGAGGCAACGGTGCAGGGGCTGCAGTCGATCGTCTCGCGGGGCGACCTGATCCGCAAGATCAACTTCCCCAAATATATCATCGTTATCTCGGGTACCATCTCGGCCTTTATCAACCTCGCCATTAATATGGTGGTGATTCTTGGCTTTTGTTTGTTTAATGGTGTGCATTGGTCGTGGGAGGCACTGCTTGTGGTGCCGCTGATCCTCGAGCTTTATGTGCTTTCCTTGGCGGTGGCATTTTTCCTTGCGACGATCAATGTGAAATACCGTGATATTGGCTATCTGTGGGAGATCTTCATGCAGGCGGCCTTCTATGCCACGCCGGTTATTTATCCTTTGCAGATGGTAATGGAGCGCATGCCAGCTGCTGCGCCATATCTTATGCTCAACCCAGCAGCCCAGATCATCCAAGACGTCCGCCAGGTGCTGGTAACACCCCAGACCATCCAGCTCTACGATCTTGTTTCCTTCCCGTGGGTACTCATTCCATTTATTTCGATTATCATTATCATTCTGTTGGCGGTGTTTTATTTCCGGCGCAACCAACAGTATTTTGCGGAGAGTATCTAGATGGCGCAACCAATCGTTGTTATCAATAACCTTACCAAATCCTTCAAGATCCCGCTGGAGGCAAGCTCGGGCATCAAGCAAAAGCTCATTAACCTCCTCAAGGGGCGCAAAGGATATCGGATCTTTACCCCACTTAAGGATATTGATTTTACTATCAACGAGGGTGATTTCTTTGGTATTGTTGGGCGCAATGGTTCGGGTAAGAGCACGCTACTCAAGACAATTGCCGGCATCTACACCCCCAATAGCGGGAGCGTCGAGGTGGGTGGCTCGCTAGTGCCGTTTATCGAGCTGGGTGTTGGCTTTAACCCAGAGCTCACTGGCCGCGAGAATGTCTTTCTCAATGGTGCACTGCTCGGCTTTAGCCACGACGAGATGGAGGCAATGTATGATAAAATTGTTGATTTTGCCGAGCTGGGCGACTTTATGGAGGAGCGGCTCAAGAATTATTCTAGTGGGATGCAGGTACGCCTGGCTTTCTCCATTGCCATCCGTGCCCATGCCGATATCTTGCTGCTAGATGAAGTTTTGGCAGTGGGGGACGAAGCCTTCCAAAAGAAATGCTACGCCTACTTCGATAAGCTCAAGCGCGAAAAACGCACCGTTATCCTCGTCACGCACGATATGTCTGCGGTAGAGCGCTTTTGCAATAAGGCAGTGTTTATCGAGGATGGGAAGGTGAAGATGATCGGCAAGCCATACCGCATCGCCGCCGCCTATAGCCGGAGCAACATCAAGAGTTACAACGAGTCAGAAGGGTTAGACGAGCAAATCTCAGACGACTTCGACATCACCCTGCGCGGCAGCGATGGCAACGAGCAGACGGTGTATGAGTATAACGAAACTATGACGGTGGAGTTAGAATGGCAGCAAACAGGGGTCAAACATGTTGGCGTGGCAATCTTCCGCGAGAATGGTGAGTATGTCTATGGCCCCAACACCTATCAAGAAAAGGTGAAGATTGCTGGCAAGAACCGCGCGACCTACACCGTGCAGCTCAACCTCAACGAGGGGAGTTACTTCATCAAGGCTGGCTTGATGGGGGCGGACGACACGAAGACGATCGCCTTTACTGAGGAGGGGCCGCACTTCTCGGTGCAACGTGATTATGATCATGGCCGGTGGGGTGGTGTTACCAAGCTCAAGCATACCTGGAAATAGGGAGAAATGTCGTATATATTACATCGTTTGACGCACCTTATCAAAGCCAATCGCCATCTCCACCGCGCGGTACGTTGTCTCCTGGCGCCGTATCGGGCTCATCTCGATGCTCGCCAGCGCCGCATCTACGATGCATGGCAGCGTCAGCACACCGAGCAGCCACCAGCGCTTAGTTCGCTTGCTCAGCAGCCGCGTATCTCCATCATCGTACCAACGTATAATACGCCTATTCCATTCCTGCGAGAGATGGTACAGTCGGTGGTGGCGCAGTCGTACCCGCACTGGGAGCTCATCCTCGTTGACGACGCCTCAACCAATGAGACTACTCGCCAGGCGATTCGTGACCTAGCCGAGGATACACCGCAGCTCAAGCCATTCTTTTTGGACAAGAACCGTCACATTGCCGGTGCAACCAACTATGGCATCGCGCAGGCCACCGGTGAATATATTGCGCTGCTTGACCATGATGACACCCTCCACCCCGACGCGCTTCTGTGGGTTGCGGCCACGATCGACCGCACTGGCGCGCAGTTTGTCTACACCGATGAGACGAAGATGGATGAACATGGTCGGCCATATCAGCCATTTTTCAAGCCCGATTGGAACGAAGATTTTTTGCGCGCGGTGAATTACATCACACACTTTGCCGTTATGTCACGCCAGTTACTCACAGAGGTTGGTGGTGAAGATGGAGCGTATAATGGCACGCAGGATTGGGAGTTGTTCTTGCGCCTGACGCGGGCTTTGCAGCCCGAGCAGATTGCTCATGTGCCGCAGATCCTCTACTATTGGCGTGTCCACCAAGCCTCTACAGCGAAAGACCTTGATGCCAAACCTTACGTCATCGATGCGCAGCGTCGCGCCCTCGAGGCAGACAGCGCCGCTCGCCAGGTGCAGACCCAGGTGGAGCGCGACCCGCAGTATGGCGCTCAGTGGCAGATGAGCTATATCTTAGGCCAAGCATATAGCACTGACACTGCGTCGTTTGATGAGTCGACCACTGTTGGTCAGCTGCTCGAGACAACCACCGCCGACATGATATGCCTGACGCAGCATAATGCGCTGCCTGCTAGCACGCTGCAGCACCTCGCTGCCGATGCTGCTCGCCCGATGATTGGTGCGGTGGCGCCACGGATTGCCGATGAGCAGCAGGTAATTGCAAATTTGTCGTCGATTTTACAACCATCGGTGGTGGATCTGCTTCAGCAGCTCAGTCGGCGCTCATTTACCAAACATATCTACTTGACAGCCCGCTATAATCTTGGTACTATCGACGCACCAACAGTGGTGGTGGCGCGCACCAAACTTGCCGCTCTTGCGCCAGATACACCGCTTACCAGTGCCCAGATAACTGCTGCACTCTGTGGTAAAGGATACAACACACTATATAACCCGCACGTAACGCCAGAGGAGGACGTATGATCGGTAAAGTACACAAAGCCGCCAAGAAAAGCATGAAGATTATCAAAGACGATGGAGTAGTTGGCTTTGGCAAGCGTGCCACCAAGTATGCCTATTATCGTAAGTTTCCCGAGCGAAAACAGAAGTATTATAAAGATATCCTCTTTATCAACGGCTGCACCTTGCCGCACCCCGAGCGCTATCGCGTGGCACACCAGATGGAACAGCTGATGTCGCAGGGGCTGACGGTGGAGAGTGTGTTTTATGATCGGCTCTCGCTGGATGACCTCAAGTATTATCGTGGCTTCGTATTCTTTCGTTGCCCAGTGACAGAGACGGTGCGGGAGTTTATCAAGCAAGCGAAGTTCTTCAATAAGACCTGCTTCTTCGATATCGATGATCTTGTCATCGATCAAACGTACACCGACGGTATCAAATACGTCCAGCAGATGAACCAAGCCGATAAGCAGCTCTACGACGATGGGGTGAACCGTATGCGTGAAACGCTTAAGCTCTGCGACCACGTTGTGACGACTACAACGCAACTGCGTGATGAACTGCAAAAGTACACTACCGGTGATGTCCTCATCAACCGTAATGCCGCCTCTGATGAGATGATCAAGACGTCTAATATGGCGCTGGAAGATTTGGCTGAAGGGAAGATTGCCAAGGATGTAGACAGAATTATCATCGGGTACTTTAGTGGGAGTATTACGCACAATGAGGACTTCGAGCTGGTGATTCCAGATTTGATTCGGCTGTTTGATGCATATCCACAGCTCCACCTCAAGATAGCCGGGATTCTCGATGTACCGGCCGCACTTGAGCCGTATAAAGAGCGGGTGATGACCTCGGGTTTTGTCGATTGGCGGGAGCTGCCTAAGGTGATGGTGGATTGCGATATCATCCTTGCACCACTGGTCGATACAATCTTTAACCGTGCGAAGTCTGAAAACAAATGGCTTGAGGCTGGCCTCGTCAAGGTGCCGACGGTGGCGAGTCAGGTGGGGGCCTTTGCCGAGCAAGTGAAGGACGGCGAGACGGGTCTCTTGGTTGGTGCAGATAACGATTGGTACACAGCGCTCGATCGCCTTATTACCGACAAAACACTGCGCACCCAGCTGGGTGAAAATGCACACAAGATTGCCACCAATGATTATTCGACGGTCTACACTGGCTACACGCTTGCATCATTTGTGCGGGAGCGCTTGGCGCGCAATATTGGCTTTGTTTTGCCTTCGACAGATATCTCGGGTGGGGTGATCGTTGCCGTCAAACACGCTGATATCCTGCGCAAAGCGGGCTGGGATGTGACGCTGATCGACGCGGTGAGCAAGCATGCCCTTAAGCAGGCCAAAAAGACCTACCAATACCGCTCTGAATTGCCAGGTTTTAATGTTATTACAGCGCACAAGACGAAGATAGAGGCCTTCTTTGACACACAAGTGGCGACGCTGTGGTCAACGGTAGAGATTATCAAAAAGCACCCCAATGTACGCAACCGGCTTTACTTCGTCCAAAACTTCGAGACTGATTTTTATATCCCCGGCACGGGTGGGCCACGCTTCGCGGCGAACGCATCATACTGTGACCAGTCGGGTGTGCGCTACGTAACAATGTCGCTCTGGTGCCAGAAGTGGCTTAAAGATATGTTTGGCAAGGATGCGAAGTATGTCTCGAACGGCATCGATATCGAGTATTATCCATACCGCGAGCGCGACTTTGACAGTGGTCGCAAGATAAAAATCCTCGTTGAGGGCGATAGCAAGAGTGAGTACAAGAATACCGACGAAGCCTTCCACATCATCAACCAACTCGACCCTGCGAAGTATGAAGTTTCGTACCTATCGTACCGCAAAGAGCCGAAGGACTGGTACCGTGTCGATACATTCTATAACCGCATTGCGCCTGAGAAGGTTGGCGAAGTATACGCCAGCTGTGACATTCTCATCAAAACGAGCATCCTCGAGAGCTTCTCCTATCCACCGCTCGAGATGATGGCAACCGGTGGTCTTGCAGTGGTGGTGCCCAATGGCGGCAATGTCGAATATCTCAAGGATGGTGAGAACTGCCTCCTCTACCAACAGGGTGATATCGCGGCTGGTGTCGCGGCGGTGGAGCGCCTGGTGGCAGACAAAGCACTGCGTGACAAACTCATCGCTGGTGGCCGCCAAACCGCCAACGATTATCAATGGAAGAATATTGAAGAGAAAGTGGCAGCAATTTACAAATAAAGTTGTTGTCTTGTTATAATGTATGACACTCCTCCCACAGATATGGGAGGAGTGTTTTATATGTTGATCACTCACTCTTCTCGACGAGCTTAATCATCACTGCTTCGATATGCGAACCGGGTCGGTCGCCGGCAACCTCGCCGTTCTTTTTCCAGCCCTGCCAACCTACCCAGGAGAGGTGAGTGTTGTAATAAATATCGTAGCGAGTGGCGTCGGCGGGACTGAGGTTAAGCTTGAGGGCTTCGAGCGCTTTGCGCTGGCCAGTCGTGCCACAAGACTGCGATGATGAGAGGGTGGCCGATGGAAGCCACTGACCAGCCGCTTTTGCGTCGCACTGGATGGTGATGAGTGAGCCATCGCGCAGCGATACGGCTTTGCCAAGGCGGATTGCCTCGAGGTAGCGTGATTTGCCAGTGGTGCCAGCCATAATGGGGTGCGACACATCGGGCATCCAGCCGATGTAGCTTACGTGGGCAGCATAGCTCAGTTGATAGAGATCGGGCACAGCAGTATTGGTTGGGTTATAAAAGGCACCACCAGGCAAATTGAGTGTATGCTTCGGCACAAGGCGCACCTCTAGTGCTTCGAGCTGCCGGTAGGCGCCAGTCGAACCAGCTGGTTGGCCATTCTTGGCCCAACCCATCCAGCCGACGTATTGCGAGTAACCTCGGTACCAGATGTCGTATGTAGTGGCAAGTTTGCCAGTAAGTAAGAAGCGGACTGCCTCAATGGAGCGGAACTGCCCTGTGGTGCCAGATACGTCGCCTGCTTGTTTCCAATCTTGCCAGCCGACGTAGCTAACGTGTGATGAATATTGGATGTTGCCTGGCAGGCCCGTTGTGTTGTGGAGCGATGCTTTGATGGCTTCGATGCGGCGGCTTTGGCCAGTGGTACCGCTCGTCATCTCATCGCGCACTTCTGGCTGCCAGCCAACCATACCGACATGTGAGCTGAGTGAGAGCTTGAGGGGTGATGGGTCGCCATGCGTCGCGATATTTTTATACGCTACTCCAGATGGCTCAGGTGCAGGCGTTCCTTTACGCACAAGCTTTATTTCAACCGCTTCGATAACATTGTTAGCTCCGCCAGTTACACCAGCCACTTCACCATTCTTGGCCCAGCCCATCCAGCCAATGTAGCTCACGTGGGTGCGATAGTAGATGTCGTACGCTTGGGCGAGAGTACCAGTTGGCTGGATCTTGACGGCGGTAATTGGCCGGCCAAGCCCTGTTGTACCCGATTGCATACTGCCCTGCACAGAGGGCTGCCAACCGCGCTCGTTGCTGTATGATGTATAATTTACCTCCCCATCGATCGTGAGAGCTTGCATTGCCTTGCTTTGGCCGGTGATACCTGTAATGCCACGGTTATGAATTACCCCTGTCCAGCCGATGTAGCTGCTGTGCGAGCGGAAGCTAATCAGTGGCCGGCTATGCTGGGTCGAGCCAAACCAGTCGTTCCACACACGCCAGAAGTTGCGGTTGCCATAGGCGCTGCAATGATCGCCTAAGCCATACATATTAGCCAGGGCTGCTTGATTGGGCTGGTAGGGTGTGTAGGTGTAGAGTGCCGCCGTGGCCTTGCTCTCGATATACACATCGCCAGCGCCGCAGCCTCGCTGCACCACATTCCACAGGATACGATTGGTCGCAAACGGCTTTTTGTACGACCACCAAGGCTGCTGCATACTATCGAGATACCAGCGGATGAGCTGCGCTCCTGAGGCAACTTGCATCGAGAAGCCAGCGTAGTTGCGATCGCAATTGGCGCTACCACCCGGGCCGCTATCGGGGCAGTGCGAGCCCATCGCATAGGTGTATTGGTTTTGGAGGGGCCACGTGTCGGAGGTGAGCGGGCCAGCCGACTCGGTGGCGATTTTCACCAGCAGGACTTTAGGGTTGAGATTGTTTTGCTTGGCAGCATCATAGATAATCTGCGCGGCGCTGACTGCTCCAGCGGGAATCACTCCACCGAAGTTATTGGCAGGGATGTAATTGCCCGGTGTGTATTTAGGCACTTCATAATAGTCCTTAAGGCAGACATATGGTGGCCCATGCCAACCTCGAGCGGCGGCATACTGTGCTCGGCTGATATCGCGCCGGCCGTGTTCGGCAGCAGGCTGCCGGCCATAGGTGTCGCATTGTGGGTTGAGGCTATTGAGAAACGCCTGAATATCTGCCACTGACATATCGTCGCTATTAGTAAAGAGCAAATCATCAACGATATTGCCTGCTCGCCAATCGGCTGCCGTTACTGCTTGGGCTGGGCGGGAGAGGACAGTCGCAGCAAATAAACTCACACACAAAACACCAGCAAGGATATATCGCCAATATGTCGAGAAGAGACGAGTAGTGGAGTGTGATTGAGCCATCATCTAGCGAATCTCCTTATCAAGTGTCTTCGTGAGTGCCTTGCCACCAAGCGGCGTGACAGTGAGAGAGATATGCCACGTACCTTTGGGCAATGATCGGACGGGCACAGAGAAGCCAGCACAGGTGGAATATTCTGGTTGGTAGATGATGGCAGCGTGCTGCTCAGAGCGCTGCTCGCTACTAGTGATCGTCAGCACGCACTGACCAGAGGAAAAGCCTTGTTCTCTCAGCTTAGTAGTCACAACGACCGTTTCGCCTGACTGCTCAGCAGAGAGCTCAATATGTTTCGCTGACGTTGGAATTGGCGCGGGCTGAGCCTGGGTGGTGCGCTGCTGTGAGGTGTCTTTGGTAGTATTCGTATCGTGGTTTGTGTTGCTATCTAGAAATGATTCCTTCGTGGCGGCATCGGTCTTGTGCTGCGTTTGTTTTTGGGCTGGCGTTGGCTCATCTGACAGGGGTGGTAGCGAGACGGGACGCGTTGCGATATAGGCACCATAACCACCAGCGGCGACGAGCGCAATGCCAATACCAATGATGAGCGTGAGACGTTTTTTGGATAGAGTACGTAATAATTTCATAATGCTTGTGCTATTAGTGTTCCATGTCACTATAGCATAAGCGTCATGAAAGGGGAAGGTGGAATATGGAATATCAAAGAATCCTTATATAATCCCATCTTCTCAATGGTATATCAGAACCTTACCAATTCTCGTATCGCTCTGTTTGTATTACTCTCTCATTCAAGACACCACAAAGAGTACTGCTTCTCTATAAACATCAACCCCTCGTGCTAGCACCGAGATTTATGCCACCGGTGGTACCGGTATCGGCGCGTGATAGGCCCAATAGGTGCCAAAGGTGTAGTACAACAAAATTGCCCCGCAGCCAAAGAATATAAGGGCGTGAAATACCTTAGCCGAGGCAGTATGGAACCAAATATACTTGCGTAGCCACACCCCACAGGGGATGAGGAGCACGAGTAGCGCCGTAAAGTAACGCCCCTGCACCCCATCGGCGTAGTATGCACCAGCACCAAAGCGAATTGGTAGCAGCGCCCAGGCGGTGTACATCGCGTATGAAACCGCCGCAATAAAGACGGCAACAGTAGTGAGGTTGGCCGCGGCTAATCGACCAGCAGCTGGTGCTAGTGCTTGCTCCTCGGCCTTATCGCGCTTGATGAGTGCAAGAAAGACCAGCAGAAAGAGTGGAATCAAAACAAAGAGCGGCAGGTGATATTTGAAGCTTGAGAAGTCGCCCACACTACCACGTACTACGATATCGGTGTAGCCAATGTTTGGATTGATGTAGGTGTTAAAGAGGATACGGATAAACATAAGCGGGTTGTGATGCAGCGGATTATCGGCTGCGCCAGATGAGAGGAGTGCACCATCATAGATCTTTTGCCAGATGAGCAGTGCCGCCAGCGACACAATGCCAGCGCCCGCGATCAGTGCCCACTTATGCAGGTTGAGGGGGAGCTTCTTGAAAAGTGATGGCAGCTTCGGCAGCTCGGTGTTTGGGATGAAGAGTCGCTTTGGCAAAAACAGAAGCGGGAAGAGCAGCAAACCATTAACCGCCTTGGTCAGTGCCAGCAGCGCCGCTATAGCTAAGAGGCCAGCAACTTGCTTGCGGCGGATCAGCGTTTCTTGGGTGTAGAGATTGAGCGTCATGGCAGTAATGAGGAATATCGCCACGTTCGTCATGACATCGCTCGAGAGCGAGGCAGCGAGATGAACCATTAGTGGTAGCAGCCCCACTACTGCAAAGACCCACTTACCAATGCGCACCCACTTGATAATGAAAAATACACTGAGCGCGTAGAACAGCAAGTTTGCAATCCGCCCAAAGAGAATCGTTAGGCCTGTCGACCCATTGAAGATATTAGCGATGAAAATACCAAGCGTTTGCGGTGCATGCATAATAGGGGCATAGCCCACAGCACTGTTGCATTTGCTTGTTGTCTTGAGATCTGAGCGGTTGATGGGGCGCGAATAATCAGCGCTGATATTGCCATGATACACCGATGATGCTCGGCCATTAACGTCCGCTGGATAGGTGCAGCGCTTGGATTCTAAGCGCCCATCTGCCAGCGCATACGCCCGCAAGTAGTGCATATTTTCATCACTCACCGACAGCTGCGGCACAAAAAACGCCGACAATAAGCCAAACAACAAACACAGCGAAAGAAAGACCCGCTCTGGCCGTGCAATAAATGATTCGAATAATGCCCAATATTTCTTCATAACACGCCTGATTATAGAGCACAAATCACAACAGAGCAAATTATGGTCTAAATCGCGAGAAATAACCAACCAGTGGTATACTAAATAAGATTATGCAATCTAAAAATTATATCTGGAATTCCATCGGCTCCTTTTTGCAAAGTGCCATCTCGCCGGCGCTCCTGCTGCTTATTACGCGGCTGAATGGCATTGCCGACTCGGGGGTTTTTTCCTTTGCGCTGTCGCTCTCGGTGGTGTTTTGGGCGATTGGTTTATGGGGTGGGCGTACTTATCAGGTGTCGGATGTGCGCAAAGAGTTTAGTAGCAGCAGTTACCTTGCCGTCAAACTCGTGACGTCGATCGTGATGATGGTGGGTGCGGTGCTGTTTTGCGTGGCAAATCACTATGATGTCGTGAAGTCGAGTATCATCATCGCGCTCGTACTCTTCAAGGCGCTGGAGGCAGTGGCCGACGCACTCTATGGCGTGCTGCAGATTCACCACAGGCTCTACATCGTTGGCTATTCGCTTACGATTAAGGCGGTAGGGGGCTTTGTGGCATTTTTGCTCGTCGATATGCTTATGCATAGTGTACTGTGGGGGGTGGTGGCAATTGTGGTGGTTAATGCTCTCATGCTTGTGTTGTATGATTGGCAACAGGTACAGCGGTACGAATCTATCCAGCCCCATATCGATCATCTCGTGCCCAAGCTGCGTCATGTTGGTATGATCATGCGGCGCTGCGCACCAGTGTTTCTTACCACATTTTTGACGATGTTTTCGCTTAATATTCCGCGCTATTTTCTCGATACATTCCACACGCACGAGATCGCGTATTTTGGTATTATGGCTATGCCCATTACATTACTCTCGCTGTTTATTACCTTCATTATTCAGCCCAATATCGTGCAGCTGTCGGAGCTCTATCATCAGCAGAAGCGCCTTGAGTTCCACGCGCTGGTGAGCAAAATTATCCTCATCGTCTTGGGGATTAGTGCGCTGACACTGATTGCGACGTGGCTGGTTGGGGCACCGCTTCTTACTCTCATTTTTAATGCGCGTATTACTGATTATCGCACTGAGCTGCTCATCATGGTGGTGGGAGCGGTGGCTAATGCGCTGGTGTCGATTTATATCAATATCCTCACCGTGCTGCGCGAGTTTAAAGGGCAGTTCTATATACTTTTGCTGAGTAATATCGTACTCACAGTCGTGTCATATAGCGTGGTGCAGCACTATGCGATGCTGGGTAGTGTGCTGTGTTTTATGGTGGCAGGCATCATCCAAGCGGTGCTGCTCGCGGCAGTTTATCGCCGGCAGCTGCGCTGTATGGCTGTGTTGTAGTGTAGGTGGATGATTGCCATATCGCTCTGAGACAAAGCTATTGGTTTTTTTGTGTTTTTTGTGAGAAATATCAGATTTTATTATTAATCTGCTTACCTAAGTATCAAAGATTTTCCCACACTCCCTCCGACGAAGTAACAAAAGGGTTGAGTCTACAAGACACCGACCTCTTGTGCTGAGATAAAATCAATCATTACAATTGATTGTACACCTCTATCTGATGGAGCGATGAGAAAGTGGGGTTCTATCTAGTGCTAAGAAAGAGAGGTTATGAGATTCAAGTTTTTCTGACTCACTACTTAGCGAAATTGATTGTAACAATATATCCTGAGGAGGTGAGAGATCTAACGGTGCCATATGAGTTTTTAAAAGGGGTAGGGTAGCTCTTCAGTGTATTTTTTGTCTCACATCGACCATACGATTTCATATATCTCAAAAAGCTTACGCTAACTGTGCTATAATAGCGGAAACAAAGGAGGGTATATGAGCAAGGGGATTGTAATATTGGGTTGTAATGGCCAAGTGGGGCGAGCGCTCCAAGAGATATATCCAAAGGCCACGGCACTGGGCCACCAGCAGCTCGACATTGCGGATGAAGAGCAGGTGCTTGGGTATGATTGGTCGGGTGTTGATGTCATTATCAACGCGGCGGCGTTCGTCAATGCCGATGGATCTGAAACGATTGAAGGCCGCACCAAAGCGTGGCAGGTTAATGCCGTTGGCCCGCGCAATCTCGTCAAAGTAGCGCTGGAGCACGATATTACATTAGTGCACTATTCATCTGACTATGTCTTTGATGGGACGAACAAAAACCATGGCGAGGATGAGTCGCTCTCCCCGCTGTCGGTCTATGGCGACGTCAAGGCAGCTGGGGATCTACTGGTCAGCCTTGCGCCGCGTCATTATGTACTGCGTGTCTCCTGGGTGATTGGCGATGGGCACAACTTTCCACGGACGATGAAGCGCCTGGCCGATATGCGCATTAATCCCAAGGTTGTGGATGATCAATATGGCCGGCCAACCTTTGCGTCGGAGATTGCGCGTGCCACCAAGCATTTGATAGACACCAAGGCCGAGTATGGTTTGTACCACGTGTCTAACTCCGGACCGATCAAGTCATGGGCAGAGCTTGCTGAGGATGTCTTCGAATATGCAGGGCACGATCGCGATAGGGTTGTAAAAGTGTCAACACAAGAGTATAGTAAGGATAAGATTCCGTTTGCACCTCGACCAATGTATAGTGATATGAATTTGTCGAAGTTGCACAACACAGGATTCATCAGTGAGAGCTATCAGCCATTACTGGAAAACTACGTAAAAAACATAGCAGCGGTGGAATAAAGGAGAGAGGCAGGCCATGCCCAGAGTCAAAAAGAAAATCTTAAACGTCTTGTATCAAAGTGACGATAACTATGCAGTGGTGAGTGCAATTTCGATCGCATCACTGCTTGAGAACAACAAGACACTCGACGAGATTCATATTTTTTATTGTGGGTATAAGCTGAGCAAACAAAGTAAGGACCGTCTCAAGAAGTTGGTTGAAAAATACCCCAACGCCTATTTAACATTCATCAATCCCAACACATATCACAAGAAATTACAGAAGCTAGGTGTCAAGCCGTGGCATGGCGTGTATGTGACGTGGCTCAAGATGCTGGCGCTAGCCGATCTTGATATCAAGACCGATCGCTTACTCTACCTTAATCCGCATACGATCATTACCAGCTCGCTTGATGGATTGCTGGAGCTTGATTTTGAGAAAAATATCATGGCACTGGCTTACGATACGCTCACTAATCAGCACAAAGCAACGATTGGCCTCCAGCCCACCGATGGTTACTACAATTGTGGTATCATGCTTATCAATCACAAAAAATGGCTCAAAGATGATGTATCGAGTCAAGTCGTTGAGCACCTGTCGAAGAAAAGCGACTATGTCATTGCCGATCAAGACCTCTGTAATGTTATGTTCCGAGGGCAGATTAAGACGCTCGATATCGCCTATAATTTCTCTAGTGCTTTTTATGCTTACCGGCCGCAAGATCTGCTGCGCATTAATAATCTTAAGCAGCCGTATTTCTATAGTTACGACGAGATTATGACTAACTATTACAGTCCCAAGATTATTCACTCGCTCTATGGCATTCAGGGCAAACCGTGGGAAGTTGGCAACAAGCACCCGAACCGGCTGCTGTGGCAAAAGTACTTTGCACTCACTCCGTGGAAAAACACCGAGCTCCCACATGCCAAGAAAACACTGGTATGGTACCTGTATGATATCTTACCTCGCCCGATCTTTATGCAGCTGTACATCATGGCGGTCGAGCGCAAATTTGCCGAAGTCGATAAAGAAAAAACCGAAGCTACCGAAGCAAACGTAAGGTAGGGTATATAATGAAACAAACCGGCTCGAGGAAACTGAGCCGGTTTTTCGTGCGGCGCAAAGAAGTAATATTTCTTGATATAGAAGAACTCAAATTTTTCATGCTCTTGTCGTATCTTTATCTTGTTCAAGACGCATGCTATTTTAAGTCCCGCAACGACACGTAACCAGAGTGTTTTATAAAAAATAAAAACCAATTTTCACATCCATCATCTTGTCTATGATAAGGCTAGGGTTGGCTAACAGAAAAGAATAGTAAACGAATTGCCGCTCATGAATGTCACCCTCAAGCTTTACCATGCAGTAATGTAAGAACAAAGAGATACTAATTTATTCACAAAAATAACCCCCAATATTTTTCTATAGAGGTTAGAAGATATGCAAATTACACCAACTACGACAACAACTGATGAATACGCGATGTAATATGGAGTCGCGCCGCCCGAGCAGCTTTATGCCAGCCAACCGATGCGAAGCGCTGAGCATAGCTAGTATATACCTCGTTTTCTTCTGCAAAGCGCACGCCATCCTTTGACTTTTCTTTGCTTGAGAGCGACCGGGCAAAGCGCCGATATTGGAATGTCTCCTTTGTGTCAAAAGCAAGCACTGCGCCATCAAGAATGAAGTCAAACACCAAAACAAGATCCTCTAAGATGGTATATGTTGTATCAAAGGAATATCGCTTGAGCGTCGCTGTCTTCCAGACGATCGATGGGAAATAAAGCCAATCGCCATGACTCAGAGACGTTGCGAGCTTTTCGCCTGAGTAAAGCCCTGATTTACGAGGCTGCAAAAATCGCTTAACACGGTCAACCAACGGGAGATATAGCTGCCCCTTATCATTAATCACTTGCACCCCTGGCTGATAAAAATCTGCCTCGCCAATTGTTTGCAGCGCCACCGCTACGTACTCTGGCAAAAGCCGATCATCACACCCCACAATCATGCAGTGCGATGCTGTTACGTACTGGACGGCAAAGTTGAAGTTATTGGTAATGCCGAGGTTTTTCTTGTGTCGGATATAGGTGATGCGTGGGTCGGCGAGCTTTGTGTAATAATCGCGCGCTTCGGTCGATGGGTAGTGGTCGTCGAGGATGGTTAGGTGCCAGTCATCGCTCGTCTGAGCCAAGACAGAGTCAACCGCTTCTTTGAGAAGAGTGAATTCACCCCAGTAGGGGATGACGATATCAAGTGATTTATTTTTTGTCATGAGCCGAGAGTTTAATAGACAATTCTTGATGGAGGTCGCGCACGCGGCGTTCATTTTGGTCAATCCGTTGGCGCTGTGTGTTGACAATGTAGAAGAGCAACACAATCGCTGTCGTCTGGACGATATCAAACAAACTCAACTCCGACGAATCAAATGGCGGATGGCCAATCGAAATATTATACAGTGGGAAGCAACTCAGTAGCACTGCCATCACCACCAGCCACATCACCACCTGGTGGCGCAGACGAGTGATAGTAATCTTGCGTAATTTATATTGGGTAATGATATTAACCAGTGCCAAAAGAATAATTGGCACATTGAGCAAGACAAGGGCAAAGTATCTCATTCGAAGAGCTCCGTTAAGCGTTGTTTGAATAAGCGTTTGACGATATTGATGGCATTCCAATTGTTTTGGCCTTTGGCACGGGAGTAGTCGGTGTAGATTGCCTTGATGGGGTATTCACCAATTGTCATCCCCGCTTGCTTGGCACGCCAGATCATCTCCGAGCAAAATTCGTAACCAGTTGACTTCCAGTCGAGGTCATCAATGGCGCAGCGCGAATAAATACGTAGGCCAGACTGTGAATCTGTCACATTAATGCCAAATAAGAGCTTGGTGATCAAGCTCAAGCCTTTGTTACCGAGCACCTTCGTCTTAGACATACCAGTGCTATCAATAAGGCGACTACCAATGAGTAAATCTGCCTGGCGCTCATCGATCTGCGTGATGCCCGCCAACACATCCTCTGGCGCGTGCTGGCCATCGGCATCCATCGTGGCGGCAATGTCATAGTCATGCTGCCGAGCGTAGGATAGGCCCGTTAAAGTTGCGCCGCCCGCACCAGAGTTAAGGATATGATCGATCGTAATGGCGCCGCCTTTTTTGGCTTGGGTGAGTGTGTCGTCCTTCGACCCGTCATTCACTAGCACGACGTCGATCGTATAGCCAGCTGCCTTAGCTTTGGCAAAGACTCGCTTAGATTGTTTGATCACGTCCTTGATGACCGTCGCTTCGTTGTAGGCTGGGACGATCACACACACTGTCTTAGTATTCGTTTTCATATTGGTATTATTATACTACGCCGAGAGGTAATTTCCGTAGCCTGATTTTTTTAACGGTGCAGCAAGTTCGGCAAGCTGCTCGTCGGTGATCCAACCGTTGATGTGCGCAGTCTTTTCGGGGCTACCAACGACTTGGCCGGTGCGATTTTGTACAACACGTACAAAGTCCTCGGCATCGGTCAGGCTGCTAATTGTCCCAGTATCAAGCCATACATCGCCGTTGTCTAGTGTCTGGACCTTCAGTTTGCCGCGACGCAGATACTCAGCGTTCACAGAGGTAATTTCTAACTCGCCACGGTCGCTTGGCTGGACGTTCTTCGCAATTTCTACCACATCATTGTCGTAGAAATAGAGTCCCACTACTGCAAAGTTCGACTTAGGCTGAGCGGGCTTTTCTTCAATCGACACTGCATGATTGTTATTGTCAAAGGCTACAACGCCATACCGCTCTGGGTCAGATACTTTGTAAGCAAAAACCACACCGCCATCTGGGTCGGTACAGGCGCGCAGCGAATCATCGAGCGCTGCGCCGTAGAATATATTATCACCCAAGACGAGCGCCACCTTGTCGTTACCAATAAATTCCTCACCAATGATAAATGCCTGCGCCAAGCCATCGGGGCTGGGCTGAATGGCATATTGCAGATTGATACCCCACTGCGCACCATCACCAAGCAGGCGCTGGAAGCCTGCTTGATCAGCTGGGGTAGTGATGATGAGGATGTCGCGAATCCCTGCCTGCATCAGCGTAGTGAGGGGGTAATAGATCATCGGCTTGTCATAAATAGGCATCAGCTGTTTGCTAATTGCTTTAGTAATCGGCCACAGGCGCGAGCCCGAACCACCTGCCAAAATAATACCTTTCATACGTAAAACTCCTTATGTTCTAACTATATACTTATCATACCAGATATAGTTATAGTACCATAATACCGAAGATAATGGGAATATATAACAGTGTACGAAATAGTCAGTCACTCTAAATAGTGCGCGAAGTCAAACAAAATTATTGACGTTGTGAGATGATAATCTAAAAGCTATGACAAATAGCCAAGGACTACTTTAATGAATATTTAGCGTAACATATTCACGTAGTGCCTTGCGCCAGTCTTGGCTCGCAAAGCCAGTCGCATGAAGTTTATCAAGACTGAGGTCACTATTGAGCGGTCGTGGTGCGACGCCGGGCTTATTAGCAAAATACTCGGCGGTGGTTGTATCTGTTACTGGTAAGTCATCACGCCCTGCCAAGGCAAAGATCTGCCGCGTGATGTCTGCCCAGCTTACCAGTGGACCACTATTTGTTACATTATAGGTACCGTATGGTGCCTTGTTCTCTACCAGGTGGTCAATTGCCCGTGCAATTTCTGGCGTGAAGCTCAGGCGGCCGATTTGGTCTGCTACCACTGTTGGTGCGATATTTTTTGCGGCTAGTCCGAGCATCGTTGTCACGAAATTTTTACCATCGCCGATCACCCAGCTGGTGCGGATAATATAGTGCCGTGGCGTGGTGCTCGCGGCAATGTCGCCCGCTGCTTTGGACGCACCATAGACACTTAGGGGGCTAAATAGCTCATCTTCGGTATGTGGTGCTGTCTCACCATCAAAAACATAATCGCTCGACACATGAACCAAGGTAATGTCTCGCTCGGAGCAGACACGAGCAAGCTGTCCCACCGCTTGGGCATTGATGCGCCAGGCTGCCGTGCGGCCTTCGGCTGTTTCTGCGCCGTCAACATTGGTATAAGCAGCAGTGTTGATGATTGTTGTAATGTCAGACCAGTCGAAGGTTGCAATAGCTGCTGCGTTGCAGAGGTCGAGCTCATTATGCCCAACCGCTCGAGCACTAGGGTATTGCTGCTGCATTGCTTTGGCCAATTGCCCGTTGGCACCAATGATGAGGGTAGAGGTGTGATCTGTCATGCACGCTTCCTTTCTTTTTATAATTCCATTGGCTGTACGTCGCGCAGGAGGGGGTGCGCAGCATCTTTGTCAGAGATGATCGCCTGATCTTTGCCAAGTGGCCACGCAATATCTAGCGCTGGGTCAAAGAGATTGACAAAGGTATACTGCGCATCTGGTGACCAATGGGCATCAACCAGGTAGGTATATGCCACATTATCATCTAGCGTTTGGTAGCCATTTGCTACACCCTTGGGTACGAATACCGCTGTGCCAGGATTAATTTCTACAGAGAATGTGTGGCCAAAGGTTGGGCCTTGGCGCACATCGCACCATGCACCGAACACGCGGCCATTGGCGGTACTAATGAATTTGTTCCAGGGCTCGGCGTGTAGCCCACGTGTTGCACCGGCTTTATCATTAAAGCTGATATTGTTTTGTACAATGGTAAAGGAGGGTAGCCCCAGCGCTTCCATCTTCTCCTTCTGGTAATTTTCTTTAAACCACCCACGGTTGTCACCATGGACGGGCAGTTTAATGACGAATAGCCCTGGAATTGGCGATTCAGTCACGGTAAGGTCGTTGTAGCTTGATGGGTCGAAATTCATGCGTTCTCCTTTCGCCATATATGATAATAATGGAGGCCAGCGAGTGTCTGGCAGTCGTTGATATCGCCTTGGGTAATAAGCTGGTCAATCTCCTTGTTAGTGAAGAATCGCATATCGCTAAATACTTCATCCGACTGTTTTTTGTTGCCGCCAAAAGACAGGTCTCGTGCCAAGCACACTGCCATTTTCTCTGTCATTAGGCCGTTACACACGTACGCCTCACCAAGCTTCTCCCACGACTGGGCAACGATGCCAGTCTCTTCTTCTAGCTCACGCTTGGAGGCGGTGAGCAGATCTTCGCCGTCACCACCGCCACCAGGCAATTCCCAGCCAAAGCTCTGCGATGGATAGCGGAAGCTGCGTACCAGGTAGATTCGCTCATGCTCGTCGACAGCGACGACCATACACGAGTTTCGCGACTCCATATAGCCGTATACTCCCAGGTTGCCCGCACGGTCGCGTGTTTGGTCTTCGTGGATGGTAATCCAGGGGTTTTGGTAGGCGATCTTGCTACTCACGCGAGTTTTACTGGGGGCGTCAGGCATTGGCTTATTGTCCTTGCTTAGCGTAGGTTGCTTCTACAGCGGCTTTTTGGGCTTGCCACCAGTCGCGGTTGGTAGTGTACCACTCAATGGTTTGGCGTAGGCCGTTGGCCATGCCGTCTTGGTCGGTATATTGTGGCTGCCAGCCTAGCTCGCGGCGCAGCTTGCTCGAGTCCATCGCGTAGCGCATGTCGTGGCCGGGGCGATCGTTGACATGCTCATACCAGTCCTTACCTTTGCCCATCAGGTCGCAGATCATCTCGATCACTGCTTTGTTATTGACGTGGTCGTTGTCTGCACCAATGATGTAGGTATCGCCCAACGTGCCTTTTTCGAGAATCAAATGTACCGCTGAGTTATGGTCATCGACATGGATCCAGTCGCGTACCTGCTCGCCCGTGCCGTAGAGCTTTGGTTTGATGTCGCTCAGGATGTTAGTGATTTGCCGCGGGATAAACTTCTCTATGTGCTGGCGGGGGCCGTAGTTGTTGGAGCAGTTGCTAATCGTCGCCTTCACGCCAAAGCTGCGAATCCAGGCGCGGACTAGCATATCGCTCGATGCCTTGGTGCTCGAGTAGGGGCTCGATGGGTTGTATGGTGTCTCCTCGGTAAAGCGGTTTGGATCGTCAAGCGCTAGATCGCCAAACACTTCATCGGTGCTAATGTGATGGAGGCGCTTGTTGTGGTTACGCACTGCTTGCAAGATAGTGTACGTGCCATACACGTTGGTGTCGAGGAAAGGCTTTGGATCACGCAGTGAGTTATCGTTATGACTCTCCGCCGCAAAGTGGACAACAATATCCGTCTCGGCAATCAAGCGATCCATCAGTTCGGCATCGCAAATATCGCCCTGTACAAAGTTTATCTGCTCGCGCACTCCATCAAGGTTGTGCGGGTTCGCAGCATATGTCATCTTATCGATGACAGTGATTTCATATTCCGGCTTGTGATGAACGGTATAATGCACGAAGTTCGAGCCAATGAACCCCGCACCACCGGTGATAAGCAGTTTTGTCATAGCTGTATTATAGCGTGAAATAGGGGATGGTGTCGAGATATACAAGAGTAAATGGTATAATATAGCAACAGAAGCTTTCTAACGATAAACAACAAGGAGATAGTAATAAATGCGAGTAGTAATTGTCAGTGGTTATTTTAACCCGCTCCATGGTGGGCATATCGATATGATCGAAGCAGCTGCCGCGATGGGCGACAAACTTATTGTTATTGTCAATAATGACAAACAGCAGTTGCTGAAAAAAGGCAAAATTATCCTCAACGAAAGCAATCGCCTGCGTCTCATGCGCGCCCTCAAAGATGTCGACCAAGTGATTTTATCAATCGACGAAGACCCCACGCAAATCAAATCACTCGAGATGGTTGCTGGCCAATATCCTGGCGACCAGCTCATCTTTGCCAACGGTGGTGATCGCGATACCGAAAAGGCTATTCCTGAAGCAGAAGTGTGTAAAAAATACAACATAGAAATGCGCTTCGACGCCGGCGAAGGCAAACCAGATTCCTCAACCCGGATCAACCAAGCGACTGGCCAAGAGTAGGATTGCTCAAGTAAGTTAACTTTGCTATTTGCGTTACAAACAGCCCATAGATAGTGGGCTGTTTTTGTTCCCGCAGGTTTACATTTGGCAGACGAGAATAGTCTGAATACATTTATTGTTCACATGAGAAACATATATTGTTTAATAAGTCTATACCTGAACAGCAAAATTATGGTGTGAACAAATAATATGTTCAAAATGAATGTACATCTATACTATTCATTGCAAAATACCCACTAGGGGTATTATCTAAACTTAACTCTTATACCCATTTGGGTTATGAGATTGCCAGCGCCAGGAGTCTTCACAGGCTTGCTCGATGGACAGTTTTGCCTGCCAATCAAGCTCTTGCTGTGCCTTGCTGCAGTCGGCATAGCAGGCTGCAATATCACCAGCCCGGCGTGGTTTTATCTCGTATGGGATGTCATGTTTGCATGCTTTGCCAAAGGCGCTAATGATCTCCAAAACAGAGGTACCATGGCCAGTGCCAAGGTTATAGGTGTGCTCACCTGGCTGCATGTGTGATAGGGCAGCCACATGCCCTTTAGCGAGGTCGACAACGTGAATGTAGTCGCGCACACCAGTACCGTCAGGCGTGTCGTAGTTATCACCAAATACACCAACGCTTTGCAATTTTCCAACGGCAACTTGTGCAACGTAAGGCAAGAGATTATTAGGAATGCCATTTGGATCTTCGCCAATCATACCTGATATATGCGCACCAATCGGATTAAAGTAGCGCAAGATGGTCGCTTGGAAGTCGGGGTGAGCCGTGCAATAGTCACGAATGATCTGTTCGATCATATATTTCGTCCAGCCGTATGGATTAGTAATGCCGGTGCCAGTGCGTGATGATTCAGTGAGTGGCAATGACTCTGGTGTGCCATAGACCGTCGCAGAGCTCGAGAATACAATCCGATGCACCCCATGTTGGCGCATTGCGGCTAAGAGGGTGAGGGTTGAGCTAAGATTGCAGTCATAGTATTCCAGCGGCTTCTCGACCGACTCACCAACTGCCTTGAGCCCAGCAAAGTGAATGACAGCACTGATATCATGCTTGGCAAAAATCGCATCGAGTGCTGATCGGTCGCGCATATCTGCCTCGACAAAGGGGATGGTTGTACCGGTAATTGTTTCGACACGTCGCAGGCTTTCGTGGCTTGCATTGGCAAGGTTGTCAATAACGACGACGCCAAATCCTGCCGCAATAAGCTCAATAATGGTGTGGCTGCCAATATATCCAGCGCCACCAGTGACTAAAATTGTTTCTCTACTCATACCACTTAGTATACCCCTTCGTCGAAAAAATGTCGAACATATCGTATTTATTCTTTGTCTATAAGTATGAGCATATCGGCTTAACCATTGCTGAGAATGAGCACTGCATTCGTTCTTGCTTTTTCTGTCGTTTTTCTCTATCTTTTATGGATAAAGTACTATTGATGTAAAAACGCCAACATAATCTAACAGAGAAAAATCATTGTAATTTTTACATTCTTGCAAAATTATTTAAAAATGAGAGTACACTAGAAGGCAAAGACTATAGCGTCATAATACAAGAGGAAAGGAAAAACCTATGTGTGGAATAGTTGGATATATCGGAACGCGGCCAGCGCAGGGTGTACTGCTGACGGAGCTCAAGCGGCTTGAATATCGCGGATATGATAGTGCTGGTATTGTTACACTCGATGAGGATGCTGCGCCAACGTTACTCAGAACAAAAGGCAAGGTGGCTGCGCTGAATGAGCTCACAGCTCGCCACAAGACGACTGATACGGTTGGCATTGGTCACACTCGCTGGGCAACCCATGGGGCACCCAGCAAACGCAACGCTCATCCGCATCAAGTGGGGCAGATCTACGTTGTACATAACGGCATTATCGAGAACTATCAGGCGCTCAAGACGATGCTTGCAGCGCATGAGTATGAATTTAAGAGCGATACCGATACTGAGGTGTTGACAGCGCTGATCGATTACTTGCACAAGCAAGCACCAGACCTCTTGGTGGCAGTGCGAGGCGCGCTAAAAATGGTGGTGGGTACGTACGGCTTGGCGGTCGTCCAAGCGAATGACCCTAATGAGATTATTGTGGCCCGCAAGGGTAGCCCACTCATTGTTGGGCTGGGCGATGGCGAAACGTACATTGCCAGTGATGCCTCGGCCTTGGTGGGATATACCAACCAAGTGGTCTATCTGCATGATGGTGAAGTAGGGCGCTGCACTCGCACTGGCCTTGAGCTCCAAACGACGGATTCGCAAGTGGTCGATGTGCAAGTAGAGACGCTGGAGATGGATTTGCAAGCCATTCAAAAACAGGGGTACGACCACTTTCTCCTCAAAGAAATATTTGAGCAGCCGACCAGCCTCGCGGCAACGCTGGCTGGGCGGGTGATTGCTGCGCAGCGCTATGCCAGACTAGGCGGCATAAGCCTGAGTGATGCTGCATTGCGACAGATCAAGCATGTGATGATTGTGGGTTGTGGCACGGCGTATTTTGCGGGGATGCAGGCTAGTTATTTTATTGAGCAACTGACTGATGATGTGACGGTGAGCGTGGAGATTGCTAGTGAGCTACGCTACCGAGCATATAACATCCCCGAGCACACCGTTGCGCTCATTGTGAGCCAGAGTGGTGAGACGGCCGATACATTGGCCTGCCTGACAGAACTCAAGCGACGGGGTGTGACGTGCCTTGGTGTCGTCAATGCAGTGGGGAGCACGATCGCCCGCGAAGTTGACAGTGGGGTATATGTACACGTGGGGGCAGAGATTAGTGTGGCCAGCACCAAGGCATTTACCTCACAAGTGGCAGCAATGACAATCTTTGGCCTGATGCTCGCAGCGGCCAAGGGGACAAACCCACAGCTCATGGGTGAGTTTATCAACGAGCTTGAGATGCTGCCAGCCGAGATCGAAAAGACGCTGGCTAAGCAAGCTGATAGCGTCAAAGATATCGCACATAATTATGCTCACTATAATCATGCGCTCTATATTGGCCGCGATACACTCTACCCAGCTGCACTTGAAGGTGCACTCAAGCTCAAGGAAGTAAGCTATATTCATGCTGAAGCCTATGCAGCAGGTGAGCTCAAGCATGGGCCAATTGCCCTGATCGACGATCATTTCTTCGAAGTGTGTTATTTGCAAGACAACTGGCTGTACGAAAAATCGCAGAGTAATTTGATTGAGATGAATGCGCGTGGTGCCCATGCGATTGTCATTACCGACACAGATAAACGCGTCCCTGCCGAGACGGTGGTGCGCGTCGCGACCAAGCTGCAACATCTCACGCCAATTTTGTTCAATGTGATATCGCAGCTCTTTGCCTACTATATGGCAGTGGAGCGGGGGCACGATGTTGACCAGCCACGCAATCTTGCCAAGAGTGTGACGGTGGAGTAAGGTATAGGTAAAATCTCCCCTTTGCGCTACACTGATACTATGAGTAAACAACCCAAAATTGCCATTGTCTGTGACTTCTTGACAACAATGGGTGGTGCCGAGAATGTCGTATTGGCTATGCACGAAGCCTTTCCGGATGCGCCGATCTATACCGCAATGTACAATGAGGACAAAATGCCAGCCTTTGCTGAGCTTGATGTCCGGCCATCGTTTTTGCAAAAAATCCCGCGCAAGGTGCGCACATACTACAAGCTGTTTCCGACGTTGGCTGTCAAAGCGATGCGGCGACTTGATTTGCGTGAGTTTGATATCATCCTCACCAGTTCATACATGCACGGCCATCAAGTGAGGAAGACACGGCCTGGCCAAGTCATCATCAACTACTGCCACACACCACCACGATACTACTGGAGCCACTATGATGAATATCGGCGCGACCCAGGCTATGGTAATCTCAATCCGCTCATTCGCACACTCATGCCGCTCATGGTGCCACACCAGCGCAAGCTAGACCTCCAAGCCGCTCGGCAAGTCGATGTTTTCTTGGCAAACTCGACCGAGACACAACAGCGCATTAAGAAATATTACAATCGAAATAGTATAGTTATTCATCCACCGGTAGATATAAGTCGGTTTACGCCTGCTACCAAGCGGGGTGATCATTATGTGACGATTGGCCGGCAGCTGCCATATAAGCGCTACGACTTGGCTGTTACGGCAGCGACGAAGCTTGGCAAGAAGCTGACCGTCTTTGGTAATGGCCCCGCACACAATAGGCTTGTTGACCTGGCTGGCCCAACGGTTGAGTTCCGCACCGATCGCTTTGGCGATGCGAGCGATGCCGAGTATGAGAAGGCTATTACAACAGCGCGTGGCTTTATCTATCCAGCAGAGGAAGATTTTGGAATTGTCAGTGTTGAAGCGCTAGCGGCTGGTGCACCAGTGATTGGCCTAGCGCGTGGAGGCACAACGGATATTGTCACGTCGCCCGAAGTGGGTGTGCTATTCGACCGGCAGACGAGCATTAGTGTTGCTAAAGCAATTGAGCAGGCCGAGAAACGAACCTTTGATCCAACGGTCTTGCGTCGCACTGCACAGCGTTTTGACAAGACGCTATTTCTAACCAAGCTACGCAAAGTAGTGCGCGATCAGATGATACAATAATACAAGTTTGCGACTTAAAAGAGGGTGCCTATCGAGGTTACTCTCTTACATAGGATTCACAATGATATGGTGCCACGTGCTATTTTGCACCTGTCTTGCGTAGCACTACACCAATCGTCTTGAATAGAATCTTGATATCTAGCCAGAAGCTCCAGTTTTGGGCATAAAATAGCTCAAGCTCAATTCGCTCATCGAAGCTCAGGTTTGAGCGCCCAGATACCTGCCATAAGCCCGTCACCCCTGACTTCACGCTGTGCAAGAGTGCCGTGCGGGCTGAACTAAACTTCACTTCTTGGGGTAGAATTGGCCGCGGCCCAACTAAGCTCAAATCACCACGAAAGACGTTGAAAATCTGGGGTAATTCGTCAAGTGATGTTGCCCGCAAAAAATTGCCAAAGCGAGTGATGCGTGGGTCGTGTTCGACCTTGCGGTTTTTTTCATACTCTTCGGCCAGGTCGTTGCGGCCCATTGCACGGAACTCATCAGCTGCGTCTTGCTTGCCATACTGTGCGCCCATACTACGGAACTTGATGAGCTGGATTGGCTCGGAGTAGCGACTGAGGCGCTTTGAGATATAAAATGCTGGCCCAGGGTTAAAGATCTTTTGCATAATGATAAGGAGTACAAAAAGCGGGGCAAGGACAATGAGCAATATGCCAGAAATAATCGTGTCGAAAATCCGCTTCGCAATCTCTCCCCAGCCAATGAGTGGTGTTTGGCTAACGGTAATCATTGGGTAACCAAGAAAGACATCGATGGTGTTTTTGCCAGTATAAAATTCTGGCTCACCAGGGATGAAGTTGTATTGGATATGGTTAACCTGTGCGGCGCCAAGCACTTTTTGATTCTTCTCTTCGTTTTCGTAGAGGTTGGTTTGGATGATGGTGTCAATCTTGAGCTCCTTGATTTGCGCCAGGGCGGGGTCAAGTGATGCAAAATGAACAACATCGAGCCCAGGTGGCACAAAGCGCTTGGGGCCAGCCATTGCTACGACGCGAAAACCTGATTTGTAGGTGGTCGAGATCGACTCAGCGATGTCTCGCGTTGCTAGCGATGTCCCAATCACCATCACACGGTTCACGCCATGGTTGTACTGGAAGAGCCAGCTCCGTGTGAGGCGAAACAACTCGCGCACTGTGCCGATCGCCAAAAACGAACCAAGAAAGACATACATCGCCACCAAGCGGGCCGGAAAGATATACATTCGTGTGCCGTACTCCCAGCCAATTACGAGCAGAATACCCATGAATGTCCCGAGCAGCAGTCGCCCCCACTCGACGAGCCGCCGGCCGTAGACGCTTGCGCTATAGAGCCCAAGCGAGGCATAGAGGATAATCCACACTGGTGCAATGACGACGAAGCCGAGCAAGTAGTCGCTGGCATAGACAGTGTGGAGTAGATCACGGTGATCGATTTGCGTGCGGACGTAGTATGCGATGAAAAACACCGCCATCAGCACAACAAAATCGAGGCCGATGAGAATGAGACTATAAAATTTCGTATTTTTTGACGGCATAACAACTGTTACTATAACACTTTTTACCCAAAGTTTGCTACACTAGAAAGAGATGAAGCGGTTATTGCGAGAAAAGATACCGGCTTGGTTTTTGTGTACGATATTTTTCGGACTGGCTATCCATGCGCCGCTGACCGTATGGGTGGGCGCGCATTGGCCAGATTATGCACTCTTTGTCAAGGCATGGAAGGAAGTTTTGCTTCTCGTTGTTTTACTTCTCATTATTGTCGACGTGACGCTGCGTCGGCAGTGGCAGCGTTGGCTGAGTGATCGCATTATTCAGCTGGCGCTCGCCTTTGCGCTGTGGCACGGTGTGGTGGCGCTGCTTGTACCAACGTCTGGGTTGGCATTGCTATCAGGTTTGTTAATCGACCTGCGTTTTGTGGCACTTGGTGTGGCAGTCTATGTGTTTGTGAGTAATTATCCGCAGTATCGGTGCTGGCTGCTGCGTATGCTCGGTGCGGGTGCGGTCATTGTGATTGGTTTTGCGGCAGCGCAGCTTGTTTTGCCGCGTGATGTGCTTGTGCCGCTTGGCTACGGGCCGACGACGATCGAACCCTACCAAACAGTCGACTCCAACAGTGCCTATGTCCGCATTAATAGCACGCTGCGTGGGCCAAACCCACTTGGGGCGTATGCAAGTACTGTCCTGACACTTATCGTGGCGTATAGCGCATTGCAATGGCGGCGTATCTCGCATGTGCGGCGTTGGGCACTTGGTGGTATGGCGCTGCTAGCGGCGCTTGCAGTGTGGCAGAGTTATTCGCGAAGTGCGCTGCTAGCGGTGGCGGTTGGCGTTGGCATTGTTGCGATTGTCAGGGCATGGCGGTCGCAGGTATCTCGGCGTATCGTACTGTGGGGTGCTGGCGCAATACTTGGCTGTGGGGTGATTGTTGGTAGTATTGGCTACGCTAGGGATCCACACTTTATTGATAATGTTATCTTGCATAATGACCCAACGCATGGTCCCGCTCAAACATCCGACAGCGACCGAATCACTTCATTGCAAGCTGGCCTAACGCGCGCTCTGCAGCAACCGCTTGGCACTGGCGTAGGAAGTACTGGCTCGGCATCGCTTCTTGGCAATGAGCAGAGCTTAATCATTGAAAACCACTATTTGTTCGTTGCTCACGAAATTGGCTGGATTGGATTACTATTATTAGTTGCATTAACCACTGGTGTGCTGGTAAAATTATGGCATCGCCGGTCATATTGGCTGGCTTTCGGTAGTTTTGCTGGCGGAATCGGCTTAACTGTGATAGGATTGTTCTTACCAGTTTTTGTTGACGACACTGTGTCGATGCTCTGGTGGGGGCTGGCAGCACTAGCGATAACGGAGGATGGATTATGACAAGCCCAACACGAAAACAACGTGAATTATTGACATTTATAGACACATTTATCAAGAGTAATGGCTATGGCCCAAGCTACCGCGAGATTATGCGTGCCTTCGACTATAAGTCGGTCAGTACGGTGGCAGCGCACGTGAACGGCTTGATTGTCCGTGGCTTTTTGGTCAAGAAGGACAACTCAGCACGTAGCCTGCAAGTGGTACCACCCACTCAGAATGCTGCGGATGTCGTGGTGGCACCAGTCGAGCAGGTGATTCGTGCAAAAATAAGCGCATTAGAGCAGCAGGATAACGCCGCTGATGATATTGCGGTTTTGCAGCGCGCACTAGAAATTTTGCAGAGCGACTAATCATCATAGATGATATAATATCTACATGATGTATACTCCTCCGCGCGCGCAGCGTCCGTACCCCCGACGCCGCAAGGCAACTATTGCCGAAAAACTCCGTTTCGCCGATTGGCGTGTGCCAGTGCTGCGTATTCGCTGGACACGGCGCAAAACCTATATCACCATTGGTATTATTCTTGGGCTCAATGTGCTGTTCCAGCTGGTGTATCCGAGTGACCGATTGCTACCAAATGCGCGAATCGATGGTGTATCGCTTGGCTGGCAAATACTGCCAGAAGCCACAGACACGCTTAACCAAGCGTACCAAGAACACTCCGTGAAGCTAGTGGGTGATGGCACAACCATCGCTTCGCCGACGATTGAGCAGCTTGCTATTACAGTAGACAACGCCGACCGGCTTGCACAGGCGCAGTATCCCTTGCTGTGGCGGATTATACCGTTGTCGTCGTTCTGGTGGCAGCCAGATGTGCCAAGCTCGCCAAAATTGACAACTACGACGCGTACCGAACAATATATTACTCAGACGATCATGCCAGTCTGTAAGCGTGCGCCGGTCGATGCTAGTCTCAAGGTAGAGCATGGCAAGTTGGTGGTGAATCAAGCGCGGCGTGGTGGTGAGTGCCAGCGTGATGCGGTATCGCATAGCATTGGTGCGATTAGCCCCCGTCTTGTACAGGGCACGACCGTTGAGATCCCAATGCGCGGCATTGCCCCGGCTATTACAACCGATGCAGCGAAGGCGCTTGAGCAAAAAATTACGAAGGTTATCGGCAAAGGCGTCGCCCTTAAGGTAAACGACGAGACAGTGACATTGCCAGCGAATGAAGTTATTCAGTGGGTTGTTGCTCAGCCAAAGGATAAGACATTAGTGGCGAGTATTAGTGCATCACAGGCCTCCGGCTACCTCACAAAGCATGTCACGCCAAAGGTAAATATTGACCCAGGCACCACGAAAGTTGCCACGTACGACCTCACCGAAACATCACGCACAGATGGTAAGCCAGGGCGCACTCTTGATATTGACGCAACTGCGCAGCAGCTCTCGGAGTTTATTAATCAAACACGCCCACAACCAGCCGCAGTGACGAAGACGGTGCCAGCCAAGGTAGAATACGACCGCAATTATAGCTCGACCGAAGACGGGCTTAACGCTCTTCTCAAACACTATGCTGAGGATCACCCCGGGACGTATGGTATCTCATTCTTAGAGATTGATGGCAAGAAACGTAATGCAAGCTACAATGGCAACAAGCAATTTGTCACTGCCAGTACATACAAACTATTTGTTGGCTATAGCGTGCTTCGGCGTGAGCAGCTGGCAGGCTGGCGTTGGGAGGACAACCAAGTCTGCTTCAACAAAATGATTAGCCAGAGCGACAACCCATGTGCAGAGAACTACCTCAAAGTTATTGGCTATGATGTTGTGACGAAGGATGCCAACGACATTGGCTTCAAAGACACGACCTTCGCCAAGTCTGGTGGGCCATACACCACAGCAAATGACCTTGCACGCTTTATGGTAATGCTTGATGCGGGGCAAAACTTTAGTAGTGCCAATCGCGACCGATTCCTCTCTGCGCTCAAGGCTAATGTGTACCGCAAGGGTATCCCTGCTGGTACGAATGGTACGGTGGCAAATAAGGTTGGGTTCTTGAATGGTCTCCTGCACGACGCAGCGATCGTCTATGGCTCGAACGGCAAATATGTGCTCGCCATCATGACAGATGGCAGTAGTTGGAACAATATTGCTGAGCTAACTAAGCGGATCGAACAATTCCGTAGCCAGCCATAGCATAAAATACCTATTTTGCGGCGTGACTCTTGACGAACCACCCCTCCAACCGGTATACTTACAGAGTAATCCGGAGTAGCTCAGTGGTAGAGCGGGTCGCTGTTAACGATTAGGTCGCTGGTTCGAGCCCAGTCTCCGGAGCCACGATGCATGATAAAGACCGATGAAAATCGGTCTTATTTTTATTAAAGCCTATATTGCACTCAAGTCGCAAAGTTCAAATACTGAGAGACGAAATGCTAGCAGCAGACAGCGAGCTTACACTATAATGTAAGCTCAACGACAACTGGATAGTGATCCGACGCCCGGTCTGATAGTGGTGTTTTGACAGCATTGTATGAGGTTAGTGCAGGCTGAAATGATTTAATTTAATCAATGATTTACAGCTTGGTATAACTGCTCGGCGTGCATCATTACCACACTGGCGGTCGAAGGGCGGATATTCATAAAGATACGCCATGGGTTATGCACCGATGTTGCATTAGCGCGTGGGAGGGCGAGTGGTTGTAGGCCATGCTTGCCCGTTAGCGCGGCGATCCACGCCAGGGGTGTCTTGCCATAGAGGCCTTCTTCGCTCGCAGAGCCGTCCATGCGCCATGCAGCGTAGGTTTGAGTAATAGTGGTGGTATCGTATGGCTGGAGAAGATAGCGCTGGGCGTTGCTACGAGCAAGCATATCATTGGCATATGGCGGTGTATCCACACCAGGCGCAACGATAGCAGTAAAGACATCGAGTGGTGCGTCATCCGCCTCTGTTGCGGCCTTGATCATATGGAGAGCAGTGAGTACAGCATAGTCTTGGTCTGGTGATGAGGTTGTGGGGTCGATGGCGGTATTAGCGCGGTAGAGTACATCACCACCAGTGTCGATACCGCAAATCGCATCAGCTCCCGTCTCGCGGATAAGGAGCTGTAGGTCGCGGGCAATTTGCTCTGGCTCGATTGAGTTAAGTAGATAAACTGGTGCAATCGTCTTATCCTTGGCAATAATATCCTCAAGGAAGCGCCAGTCACCAACTTTGGTTGTTTCCTCTGTGATTTCTACAGTTGCGTCACCAATCTGTCGGCCAGTATGCGCAAGCTGCTTGTTGTTATCGGCAGCAAAGTTGCGCACCGACACAATGGCTGTAGGCTGCACAGCATGGTGCTGCTGATGAAGCTTGCTCAGCATAGCGGCCTGAATACCATCCGAGCCACCACCCATCCCAAGGTAGATGATCCGCTTTCCATGTAGCTGCTCAGAGTCAAATGTTGGGAGTGAATCAATAGCAAGCTCAGGTGTGTCCTGATATGTTGGCACAAGCATTTCGCCGCTGTGGCGAAAGCGCAGCTCAGCGTGGCGTGGATCGAGCGTGCCTTGGTTGGCAGCTTGGGCGATGGTGCTGAGGTCTGCCGTGACGACACCTATCTCGCCTGCTTTGCGCGCTGCTTTGTCGGCAATGTGTGCCTCTTGCAAGACATGTGCAAAGTAAGTGAGTGCCGTGCCGAGGCTATGATGTTTTTCAAGCCCCTTCAGTAAGGCTGGGCCGTAGTAAGGCAGTGTTGCGCGCTGATGAATGCCATCATTGCTGAGCTCTTGAGCGAGGATAGCTTGTACAGGGCCAGGTAGCGTATCTAGCGCCTCGGTCAGTTGCTGATATTCCTCTGGTGTGTCATAGCGCAGCATACAGGCAAGGCGCACGGTGTGGGTGTGTGCTTGGCTGTTGATGAGCTGCTCAATAGCGTCATCACTTAGGCCAAAGCGCTGTGCTCGCCGAGCGAGGTAGTGAGCGTAGCGTGCGTCGTCGGTTGAGAGGGTGCTGTCGGTTAAGACATCGCAGGCTGCTGCCATTTGGTTGTACAGAGGAGAAGTGAGGAGTAGAGAGCTCTCGGCATTAACGTGGCCCAGCGCACCAGCAATATCAAATAGCGTATGCATGATATAGAGCGATCGCACTGGCTCGGTGTTCTCGGCGAAGCTTGCCAGCGCTGCCGGCGGTGCTTCGGCCTGAATGAACTGCCCAAGGTTGAGTTCTGTGTTGATGACATCGCGAATGATTGCTTGATCTGCTTCGCTGAGCTGGCCGAATGTTGGCAATAGCTCTGCGCGCTTTGCAGTGTAATCTGGCTCGAGCAAACGGCGCAACACTTCGTCGTGATCAACCGAATCAGCGGCATCCTCTCCCATCACAGCACTCGCAAGCGTTTGGTTCTTGCCTAAATCATGAATAAGCATAATATAGCGCATCACATTAGCACTATGCTCACCAGGCAAGTTGCTTGCAACCCACTGATGAAATTCTTCAAATTCTTCACGCGTGAGGCGATTGGCGTCGCTCTGGGCGGCGGTCAGTTTGTGATAATTTTCATCGCCGCCATAATATAGATAGTCCATAACGTTGAGCGAGCAGACAGTTCGTTGATATTCTGCGCGCTGATTGGCTGCTTCATCTGCCCCTTGTGACTCTGGCGAGGCTTTGATATTGTCGCCGATCAGCAGCTTCGCCTCAGGTAGTTGTAGGACGTCAAGCTGTTGCTCGACATCACGAATTTCAGAGACGGGTATTTGATGAGATAAAGGTGAATGTTCCATAGCATTAGTGTAGAGGATTACACGGTGAAATGGTAGCATGAGCGGTTTGTAATAGGACTTTACTGCCTATATTGAGAATATGACTCGCCAGCGCTGAGCGGATGGCCAAATAGGTTCTTGACCGTGACAAATCTGTACCCTTGCTTTTGCAATGCATCGAGGATGCACGGCACGGCATCGACGCTGGTTTTGTGGATGTCATGCATGAGAATAATCGCACCAGGTGCGGCATTGGCAACGGCACGGCTGCAGACAATTGCTGCATCGTGGTCGGCCCAATCGCGTGTATCGATTGACCACATAATGGCTGGCATAGTAAGTTGCTGGAGCTGCGCACGCACCTTGTCATTAATACCGCCATATGGCGGGCGGACCATTGTTGGCGTCACGCCAGTGGCTGCGGCAACGGCGCTGTTTGTACTCTCAATCTCTTGGCGGATGACAGCTTCGTCGCGCTTGGGGAGGAGTGGATGATTCCACGTGTGGTTGCCTACTTGGTGTTTGCGTTGAACTGCTTGCTGAAGCGCGGCACTATACGGTGCAACATTTCGCCCCACCACGAAGAAGGTTGCCTTGGCGTGGTAATGATCAAGATGTTCGAGCAGTGTCTGAGTATATGGCCCAGGCCCGTCGTCAAAGGTGAGTGCAATACAGCGATGGCGCACACAGTCGGTCGATGATGATAATGCTGACGGTGGAATATCAAAAAGCTTCTTGGTGGTTGGGTTTTGGGTAAAATGGCTGAGCTGCTTGATTGGCAACTTCAAGCTGACAACCCCATCAACACCAACGCCAAGTGAGTATTTATCAAAGAGAAAGCCAATTGTTTTTCGGTCATATACTAAAAAGTTCGTGATAGATTCTGGAGTAATGACTCCCGCTACTTTTACTGGCTCTACATGCGGGTAGTGTTGCTGCACCTGTTTACGTAGAGCAATAACAATCTCATTTATCCCTGCGATTGATGTATCAACGAGGGCAGACGATGTAGTTGGCTGGCCGCTCATTTTATCGAATGTCCAGTAGTGAACCGTGTTGGTTGGTAGAGCGTGAGGTATAGTAGTACGGATAAACACAGCGAGAGAAATCGTCGTGTCATCTTGGTGAATAATACGATAGGTAATAGTGTTGCTGCGAGCTGCTATAGTAGTTGGAAGTGTTTGTTGAGATGGAATAGCATTGTCGATGATTGTGGCGACCGTTTTGTCTATATTGGCAATACCTGTTTGTGGATAGGTGAGGATCGTTTGGTGTGATGCTGATTGGTTCCTGATGATGCGCGAGCGAATAGCATCATGGGAGGATAGCGTATAGGTGTGTGTTGTTGATGGTGGTATATGTGTGATGTGTGATGATTTTTGTGATTGTTGGCCATACCAAAGTGAGCAGATTAGTAGACTAGTAATAATAAGGCAGAGCCATGTATAAAGAAAGTCGCAAAGTTTTATAGGTGTTGTACTACTTTCAACACCTGAATAAACTTGAGCATCTGTCTCTTCCACCTTATAGAACATAGCTATATTGTAGCGCGAACCGAGGTAAGAACAAAATTGAATAATGAGAGCCTAAGCCAAAAGGTATAATTTCATAGAATATATATTACTCTATGTTCATTGCAAAATACCCCATTGGGGTATTTTGCAATGAACTATTAATAAATATTATTCATAAAATAAGATAGATTGTTACATACCCTAATGAGGTAGAAGCCTTTTCTAACAGATGATGATATAATATAAAAAACAAGACTAAATTACTTGAGTTAGATATAGTTAAGCGAAATCTTGAAAACAACGCTACAGAAAGGAGAAACTATGCGACAGCTTTTTATTACACGTGGAATTCCTGGATCTGGTAAAAGCACCTTTTTGCAATCTGCTGGACTTGGCCCATATACACTATCTCCCGATACTCTACGTTTAGCGTATAGTAGCCCAGTGATGAATGATGCAGGGCGCATCGTTATGCCATATCAGGATGATCGACGGGTGTGGCAGCAGCTGCACGAATTGCTTGATATGCGGATGACTCGTGGTGAGCTCATTGTGGTTGATGCAACACATACAACGAGCTCGTACTTTCAGCAGTATGCTCGGCTTGCGCGGAAGCATCGCTACAAGCTGTACGTTATAGATTTTGCGGATGTGCCTCTCAGAGTCTGTCTGGAGCGTAATCGTCGGCGTGCACTACATAAGGTAGTCGATGATGCAGTTCTCGAGAAGATGCACGCTCGCCTCTCCACGTGTGCCATACCAAAACGATACACTGTCATACAGCCAGCGGAAGTAAAAGAGCTTATCGCGTCATATCAGCAACCGATTAATTTGAGTCAGTATGAGCACATTCATCACATTGGTGATATCCAAGGATGCTATACGCCACTGCGTGAATATTTTGAGCAGCACCCCTATGTCGAGCACGATTATTATATCTTTACAGGTGATCTGCTCGATCGTGGCACAGAGAATGCAGAAGTATTGCAGTATGTGTGCGATAATTTTGTCGACAGGCCGAATGTGAAGTTTATTGAGGGTAACCATGATGGCTATATTTGGCAGTGGCTTAATCACCAACCTATAAGAGCGCGAGAGTTTAATGGCCGAACTCGAGCGCAGTTAGAGCGTGCCAATATAGACAAGCGTGTTGTCAGTCGATTGATGAACTCCATGCAAGATTTTCTCTACTACACATGGAATGATAAACAAGTATTTGTGAGTCATGCGGGAATGAGTAATCTACCGGAGAGTCCTTTGCTGCTTGCCAGCCAGCAGTATATTCGTGGTGTGGGGCGCTATGAGCAGGTTGGTGCTATTGACGATGCTTTTGTTGCCCATACCCCTGATAATGTCTATCAAGTGCATGGCCATCGCAACGCTCAGAATTATCCAGTGCAGTATAATCAGCGGTGCTTTAATCTCGAGGGCAAAGTGGAGTTTGGTGGCACGCTACGGGTTGCTCAGCTTGCCGAGGAGGGCTGGTCGGTCGTTGAGGTAAGCAACCAGTCGGCTGAAGGTATTCTCCACCCGGAAAACGCAGCGCTCATCCATGGTTTGCGTGCCAATAAACTGATTGGTGAACGGTCACTGCCGGGCAATATTAGCTCATTTCACTTTAAACCAAAGGTGTTTTATGACAAAAAATGGACAGCGCAAACAGTGCGAGCTCGTGGACTATTCATGAATACACTGACGAACGAGATAGTAATTCGCGCCTATGACAAATTCTTCAATATTGGTGAGCGACGAGAAACTGAATTTGCTGCGCTCAAAGATCGGCTTGTCTTTCCAGTGCGCGCCTGGGTGAAGGAGAATGGTTATCTTGGCTTGGTAGGCTATGATGCAACACTGGGTGACCTCGTCTTTGCGTCGAAAACAACGACGGAGAGTGAATTTGCCGAGTGGTTTCGCCATCTGTTTTTGCAGAGCTATGGCAAGCATGTTGATGTGATTCATCAGTATCTTGCCGAGCATAATGTATGTTTGGTCTGTGAAGTAATACTCCCGACAGAGGATCCACACATCATTGAGTATGTACAAGACCGGATTGTTTTGCTCGACATAGTGTATCGCCAGGCAAAATTTGCTGCTGTTGACCAAGTTGAGCGTGAGCGATTTGCGGCTATGCTTGGTATGGAAACCAAGCGGCTTGCGGCGACGCTCCAAACGTGGGAGGAGTTTGCGACCTGGTATGAGCAGGTGCAGGGGCTTGACTATTTGTATGACGGTGTACCAATCGAGGGCTTTGTAATAGAGGATGCTCAGCATTGGCAGGTCAAAGCCAAACTCGATTATTACTCATTTTGGAAGCGGATGCGTGGTGTGCTTGATGGACTTAAGGCGGGGCGCAGGCCAAAGCGTGCCGCTGCCTACCCATATCCTGAGTACGCAGCGCGTGTCATTGCCTATATGCAGGGCATCCCTACTGACGTGTTGGCTCAGATGTCTATTATCGATGTTCGTCACCGCTGGCAACGTGAGCAAGAAAAAGCCGTATAGCCGCATTACCAACCTTGCCCTTCACGGTATAATAGAAGTATGAAAATGATTCATTGGTTGGCGAAGCGGTGGCACCGCGGAGCGGTAGTGGCTGGGGCGCTCGTTGGGATGGCTGCACTTCGCCTTGTGTCGGCACAAACAGGGCAGTGGTCGCTGCCTGATCGATTGCAAGACTGGATAACGCTGAGTATGAGTGTGATGATCGAGGCGCTGCCATTCGTCATGCTGGGGATCTGCATTGCAATTATAGTGCAGGTATGGCTGCCGGCCGAGCGCTTGCTTGCCTATCTGCCGCAGCAGCCATTATTGCGCCGAGCTTGTTTGTCGCTCCTTGGTATTGCGCTGCCGGTCTGTGAGTGTGGCAATGTCCCCTTAGCTCGCGGCCTGTTAGCAAAAGGGCTCACGCCTAGTGAATCTCTTGTGTTTTTGCTTGCTGCACCAATCCTCAACCCAGTGACAATCATCACAACGCAGCAAGCATTCGCTGGGGATGCAACCATACTATGGGCGCGAGTGCTTGGTGGCTTTATTATTGCTAATCTTGTTGGCTGGGTCTATGCACGCCGCCCAGCAGAGGAGCTATTGACCAATACGTTTGTTGCTTCGTGCCAGGCAGATCATGTGCAGCAGAGTAAGCAAGTAGCAAGCCTTGCGATATTTCGACGTGAGGTGCAGGCGATGCTGCCAGCCTTGGTGGTTGGCGCAGGGTTAGCAGGTCTTGTGCAAGTGCTAGTGTCGCGCGAGGTATTGGTATCGCTGGGGAGCCAGCCAGTGTGGTCGGTGATTGCAATGGTGGCATTGGCATTTATCGTCTCAATTTGCTCTAATGTTGATGCGTTCTTCGCCTTGGCATTTCGCCAGACCTTTATGACCGGGGCGCTTGTAAGTTTCTTAACCTTTGGCCCAATGATCGATATCAAGATGCTAAGTTTGCTGCGGACGACGTATCGGCCGAGTGTGCTGTTTCAAGTGAGTGCAATCGTTGGACTGGCATCGATAACATTGGGATTGGTGGTGAATTATGCGTTTTAGGCTGGTCTTGTCCCGAGTTGCACAGCAACAAGGTATAATACTCCTTTCTATCATTGCCGTGGCGACGCTGTGGCTAGCTGCGACTGGTCGTTTGACGCTCTATATTCATCAGAGGTATGTCGTCTTTACGACTGGTATGGCAGTGGTGGCTCTGGTGATGGCGAGTGCGAGTATTATTACGCAATCACGTACCCACCAGCATACACACTTCGTTTGGTGGCGTAGTGTTGCTGCCTGTGTGATGATATGCGTGGTCGCAAGTATAGCGCTGCTTGCCCCTCCGACGGCGCTAACGACGACAACAGCCACGCAGCGCGGTATCAACAAAGGGGCAGCAGCTCAGCTATCTACAGACAAGCTATCGCAAGCATCTCTCTTTGCTCAGCGAGATTATTCGCGCCTCACGATCAAAGAATGGGCAGGGTTACTCGCGCAAACGCATGACAGCGCGTTTTATCGTGGCAAGACGGTCAATTTGACGGGGTTCGTTACGCCAGATGCGGCGGATGCGCAGATTTTTTATGTATCGCGATTTGTCGTGACGTGTTGTGCGGTTGATGCACAAGCGGTTGGTGTACCAGTCTATGCGCCTGGGTGGCGTGAGCGCTACCAACCCAATAGTTGGGTAACGGTGACGGGTGACTTTGCTGCGCATCCACAACAACATCGTCAGCAGCCAATTGTTGTTATGCCGCGTTCGGTTACGTCAACCACTCAGCCAAAGGAGCCGTATGAATACTAAGGGCTGGCGCTGGATATGCCAGCGGAAGCGATTTTTATTCGCCATGATTGGATTATTGATTATACTGAGCACACTCATAGCACTTAGCTATTTACAAGGCCCACGCGTACGCCACGCAGTGCTCGTAGATGATCCAAATACGGGCTACCAGACGCTCCAGCTGGAACTCAATCAGCCGGTCAAGCCGATAGAACCCCATGCAATACAAATCACACCTCAGGCGGACTTTACAGCTACGACAAACAATGCAACTGTGACGATTCAGTTTCGGCAGCGTTTGCTTAGCAATGCCCAGTATCACGTGGCAATTGCTCAGATAACGGGTGCTTCTATACAGCAGACTACAGCAGCCAGCCACCGCTTTGATACACCGCCAGCACAGCTCTACTATCTCAAGCATCATAGCCTTGCCGAGACAAAAACGGAGTTCTATGCCGCACAATCTACGGATGCCATTATGCAGATGAATCTAGCAACAAAGCACGAGAAAACACTTTACCAAGCAGCACAAATTGTTGAATATGCAGTGGTGGGTTCTCGCATCGTTGTCCACACAATGAATGATGCGAAGATTAGTGAACTGCATCAGGTTGATATAGAGACTGGTACTGTATCGCCATTACCGTTGCCTGGTAAGGGTCTAGTGTCTCGCTTGCGAGCGATGGATAATGGGACGGTAGGGTATCTCTTTGCAAAGGCGGATAGCAAAGACAAGAATAACAATCTCATTGTGCATGATATTGCAGCGCAGCGCCATCACACGATACTTGGCCTTAATGGGCAACCACTACCAGTGTATGATTGGCGCCCTGTGTCACGGGGTGCGGCAGTTGTGGTGCGGACTCGGGGTGATGATGTACTGCTTGTTGACCCGACTGGAAAGCACGCTATGCAGCCGCTCGGCCAGGCAGCGGCGCTTGGCGATGTATCGTATGATGGCAAAAGCATCATCATGATGAAAACGGGGGAGGGGTATTTTGCACTCAACTTAGAAAGTAGCAAAAAATCACCCATTACTCACCAACAAGGAAATGACGCCATATCACTAGCCTCTTTCTTGCATACCCACAGTGGCTATGCTATGGAGATAATGAGTATTAATCAGCAGCATATATTGCAGCGCCAAACAATACTCACCCACCCCACTAGGCGAGTGATTCATCAGACAGCATCGCCTGCGTATACAACAAGTGTCACCGTCTCGCCAAATGATCAATACACCACCATCGAGCAAAAAAGTACTGCTGATAGCTCCACCAAAACGCACATTATCGATAATAAAACTGGTCGTACGATATATACACTTGATGGTAGGGCAGTGGTTTGGTTATAAAACAAGCGATAGAGCCTGAAGCGACTCCAGCCTGTATCTTGAGAGCAGGAATCGCATCTACACTACACAACGAAAATACCTAATTGGTGTTTGCACAATGTTCTGGTATACTATAAAAGATATAGCATGAAGGGAGATGATGCCAATGCGAATGCGCGACAGACGACCAAGTGACCGCCCGCGAGAGAAACTTGCGCGAGATGGAGCGGCTCGCCTGAGCGACCTCGAACTCCTTATGGCGATTATCGGCAGCGGTAATGCGCAAGCTGACGTTGGCAAAATTGCGCGCTGTGTGCTGAAAGCCTTGCGCACCCATGGAGGTGACTTGACGCATGAGGAACTCTCCAAGATTACTGGCCTTGGTGCGGCTAAGGTGACAGTGATTCTCGCGAATTTTGAGCTTGCACGGCGCTATCTGCTCAAAAGTGACCAGCCTATCATCGATGAGCCGAGCAAGGCAGCAGAGCAGCTCGCCGATATTCGCGACAAACGGCAGGAGTATTTTGTCTGCCTAACGCTTGATGGAGCACATCGCTTGATTGCCAAACGCACAATTACCATTGGTACGCTAACTGCTAGCTTGGTGCACCCACGAGAAGTCTTTACAGATGCGATTGCCGACCGAGCGGCAGGGATCATTGTGGCGCATAATCACCCTAGTGGGCAGCTTATCGCAAGCCAGGCTGATCGAGAGACAACACAGCGCTTGGCCGAGGCGGGTAAGCTGCTTGGTATCCAGCTACTCGACCACCTTATCGTTACCAAACACGACTATATATCGATCATCAACGAAACATAAGGAATGACCTGTTAGCACTCTTGCAATTAGAGTGCTAATTGGCTATACTAAGACAGATATGGCGAAGCGAGATTATTATGAGGTGCTTGGTGTTGCCAAAAGCGCCAGCGATGATGACATCAAGCGGGCATTCCGCAAATTGGCAGTGAAGTACCACCCAGATAAAGCGGGTGGGAGTGAAGAGAAATTCAAAGAAATTAATGAAGCGTATGAGGTCCTCAAGGACAAGCAAAAGCGTCAGCGGTATGACCAATTTGGCCATGCGGGCGTTGGTGGTGCTGCTAGTGGTAGTGGTGCCGGCAACCCATTTGCTGGCTTTGGCGACTTTGGCCAAGGGCAGAATATCCACTTTGATTTTGGTGATGGTGGCCTGGGAGATATCTTTGGCCAGTTCTTTGGTGGCGCTGCTGGCGGCAGTGCAAGCCAAGGTCCATCACGCGGTCGTGATGTTGAGACGAGCGTGACGCTCGAATTTGAAGAAGCGATCTTTGGCAAAGAAGTCGCTCTTGCACTAACGCTTGACGACGAATGTGAGCATTGCCACGGTAGCACCGTCGAGCCAGGCTCAAGCCTCAAGAGTTGTCCAGATTGCAAAGGCACTGGCCAGCGTGTGCGGACGATGAACACAATGTTTGGCCCTATTCAGCAGGCTGTAACGTGTGAGACGTGCCAAGGCCGTGGGCAGATTCCTGAGAAGGCCTGTACGGTATGCCAGGGTAGTGGTGTGCAGCGCCGCGAGCAGACGATTACAGTCAAGATTCCCGCTGGCATCGATAATGGCTCGACAATTCGTCTCCGTGGTCGTGGCGAAGCTGTCGGTGGTGGTAGCAAGGGCGACCTCTATGTGCAGGTACGGGTCAATCCACACAAGACGTTTAGCCGTGAAGGTGATGTGATCCTGAGTGAGGAGCATATTGGCATGGCGGATGCAGCGCTTGGTGCTGAGCTCGACGTCAAGACGGTCGACGGGACGATTACAATGAAGGTGCCAGCCGGCACGCAATCGGGTACAGACTTCAAGCTATCTGGCCACGGCGTGCCACACATGCGAAGCGATAAGCGTGGGCCTCATATCGTGACAGTAGTGGTCGACACCCCAACCAAACTAAACCGCCGCCAAAAGGAAATTCTCCGCGAGTTTAATGATACGCTTGGGCGGAAGGGGATATTTGGGCTGTAAGCTATGGTCGGTACTGGTGTAGAATTAGCTCACTCATAGTGAGGAATTAATTCTAACCTACTTACCGGGAGGTATAGCCGCGATTAATAAGCAATAGCTATATAATATTGCACGAGGTAGCAAACCTTACCTCTATTAATAGTGTATTGCGCGTGCTGTATAAGTGTTTTTGATTGCTCTCTGTTCTATATGCTAATAAAGTACAAGATTAACCCTGCTAAATAACCCTAGCTTTGGTGGTATAACTTGGTTTTATCTCAGGTGCTTTATAAATGTAGGAGAAAGTCTCTTGATTTATGCGATTGTTTATTGCTAAAATAGTCTCACTATGGCAACAAGCTATACCCCGAATAATAGATCACTTTCATTACATAATAGCCAGATGAAAGAATCTCGGCCTAGCCAGAATATAGATCCTGAAGTATTCCGAGGAAAGTATCAGGAGTTTGTTGAACAATCGCCAAAAGTTATTGAGTCACTTGTTCCAGATCAAGAAAGCAAGAAAAAGGCAATAGATGGGCTTATTGCGGGTAATACCGCCTCTTTTCAGCAGGAGTATCCAATCATTGCAGGTTATTCTGACGAAGATTATACAGCCATGCAAGATACCACAGAAACTTTGACATCTATGGCCGAGTCTATGCCAGAGCCAGAGAGAACAGTCTATCTTCAGGCAATTGAGGCTCGTAAGCAAGAGGCAACCTTGATAGTGGCAATGAGGGACTATAAAGCAGCAACAGATCCAATAGCACAAGAAGTAGCAGTACAGCGTTTTATGGAGACAAATATTGCGCTCTATGGTGAACCAGATGAGACAACATATGAGTCATTGCTTGGCGAAAAAATTGCCAATATCTTTCATAAACAACGCAGCCAAAATGCTGAAGCAATTTTCCAGGATCTTCGGAACCTTCTTCCAGAAGATGTGCGAGATGGTACGCGTGCGCAAGATCGATTTCGTCCATCTGCTGAGACAATGCAATGGATGAACAACGTTGTTCATGGGCTGTATGATAATATGCTTCGACATGTTGACAGCTATATAGAAGCACACAAATCAGAACTTCAAATAGAGTCGCAAAATGAGGCGGCTGTAAAAATTCAGCCGACGCATCTTCGAGATATTTTTCGGAATATCTTGGCTGAGGAATTTCTTGCGTTATCCAAGGGAGTTGGAGAAGCTGGCCAGACAGGTGACACTCAAGGTGTGCAAACTGTAATAGACTTGGGTGATATTGTGACAAGAAGCGTCGAGAAGGACACAGGTTGGAATGTTGAGGTAACAGAGGCGAAATCAATTAATGTTGACCCAGACACAAGATGTATCAGAATACCTCAAGACCGAGAAGCCATGTCTGTTAATGAAGTAAAACGCCTGGTTGTACACGAAATAGGTGTGCATGTCTTAACACGAATGACTGGTGGTTCGACAAACCTTGAGCCGCTAGCACAGGGCTTAGCTGGTTTTAACGATACGCAAGAAGGGCTTGGGAAAGCAATGGAGCACGCCCTTAAAGGAGAATACCAAGAAGCTGGTATAGATCACTATATTACTGCCGGACTTGCCTATTTTGACGACAAGGATTTCAAAGGTGCTTATGACATAAAGTGGCGTCTCAAACTTCTTGAGAGCCTTAAACCTGATCAAGAACCAACACAAGAAGAGATTAACAAAGCCAAGCAATGGGCAGCAAATACAACAATGCGTATCTACCGAGGCACTGACGACCTGCCACTATTCAAGGATCTCTGCTATTACAATGGGTCAAAAGAAGTATGGGAGTATCTAGAGAGAATTTGTGGTGATGACTTGCAGTTGAGCTTATTGCTGGCCGGCAAAATTGATACCTCCAAGAAACACCAGGGAGTCATACTTGAATCACATAGCACTTAGGTTAAATAATAAGCAATGAAAATTCAATATGATAAAAACTTAAAGATAGCGGGTGTTAGTATACAGCCATGGGCAAGAGTTGGCCCTGAACAGTGGTTTGATAATTACAAAATTGCTTCATTATCTGGCTGGAATATGCACAGTCAGAGTATAGAGCGCATGAATAATAGTATTTTTGTGCGTGATCAGTGCAAGAAACCCTATGTAGGTGAATTGACTACTCAGGCCCTTTTGCAAGACCCAATATTCCAAGACATGCTAATAGCTCATTTACCTGATTATCATATTTTTACGTATAAACCTTTTGTGATTCCTGAGCGACTGAAACAAAGTAGCTTGCAATTTTTACCTAGCAACGATATGTACGCGTTGGCTCAGAAGGTTGAGAACAAATCATGGTTTCGGCGTATTTTTACAGAGCGTTTTTGCAACATTCCATCACATAAAATATACCCTTGGCGAGAAATGTTATCGGATGAGGAATATTTTTCTAATCTCTGTAATGGACGTAGTAAGATTGTTTTGCAGGATGCTATACTTGGTGGGGGGAAGGGGTCGTTTATTGTTGATAGTTTTGAGTCATTTTGTTCTGCAATAAACACCATGCAGAATAGTAATGGTTTGGCGGGCGAGGCAGTTGTATCAGACTATATTACCGATGGCTGTGATTGGTCGGTACAGGGTGTTGTAACGCGCTATGGCATCTTTATAGGGCCGGTGCAGCGACAAATTATCGCAGACCAGAATTTATCAAACACAAGCATTCCTGGCGCTGAGAAATTTTGCGGTGTTGAAATATTGGCAGATGATCAATATACATGGCAGAGCAACCAACTAACGAAGGATGCGCACATCATAGGCCAGGAATTGTACGATAGAGGGTATCGTGGCATCTTTGGTGTCGATTCTTTAGTAACAGATAAAACAGTGTATATTATCGAGGTTAATGCACGCATTACTGGTGCAACACCACTGCTTACAATGAGCTATAATTCAGAAAAGCATATCCCCTTCTATCTTCTCCATATTTTAGAACTAACGAATGCTGATTATACTATTGAGGATAGTTCATACAGTAATGACTATAATGATTGTGCACTGATGGTTCTCCATCAACGAGATGGTAAAACATGTGTCGCTAATAGCCCTCGGTCGGGGTTATATGATGAAAAGATGCAAATCATAGACGATATAATGTCATTTGATAGGTCTTCTATGAAACAGATTTTTGTGCAGGATTATACAAGAAATGAACGGCCTATTGAGCCAGGATCTCGGCTCTCATCTATATTTACTAATTTTCGTGTTATGGATCAGAGGGGCGCGCTAACGAGAGAATCAAGAAACATTATTAATATAATTGAAAATAGTTTGAATTAAATGAAATGCATTACTATGAATATGGGGCAAGAAAGCAATAATAACATTAAAAAAGCAGATCTGTCACGGTATCGCACCACCTCTCGATTGCTAATGAAGGAGGCGCTCCGAAAAGGATATCAAATAACAGCAGTTCCAGGCCATCTATCAATGGCAGCACATGTAGTGCGCTGCGAAAAAGATGGCAAAGAGTTTTATTTTTATAACCTGAATACTGCACTAAACCCTTCATATGCAGTCCAGGTGAATGAGGACAGGATCTGGACGAATAACATATTACACCAAGCGCATATACAAATACCAGATACATATCCGTTAAAAATAAATAAATCCGAGAATATAGCAATTGACGATACACTTCGAGAAGCTCTAGAGCATCATGAATGTCTTGTAGTTAAATCTGCTGCAGCAAACCGTAGCAATAGTATTTCTGTTAGCGCTGGAGATGAAGAAAGTTTGCTTCGCGCGATACATCACGTATATCAGAACAACGGTAGACAACCCGACATAATTGTTCAACAAATGGTTTTTGGGCGAGAATATCGCTTCTTGGTGTTAAATAAAAAAGTCATTGCAGTGGCATATCGCCGATCACCATGTGTTGTTGGAGATGGAGTATCGACAATACGAACCTTGATAAGTAAAAAAAATAATAATTATCCAAAGCACGGTAAAGGACACCCTAGTTTAGTAGCAAAAATAGATATTGAAGACGTATTGAGACACAAAGGTGTTTACTTTTTGCAACAAGTTCCCAAAAAAGGTTGTGTTGTTGAAGTTTTAGATACATTGGATCTAAGTAGGGGAGGTGAAGCAGTTGATGTCACCAGCTACGTGTCTGATGAACTAAAAACCATAGCAATTCAAGCGGCATCAGCATGTTTTCTTGGTGTTGCTGGTGTTGATATTATAACCAATAACATTAGTGGTGATGGAAGGGATAGCTACGTTGTAGGAGTGAAGGCATCTCCAGGAATACGAATACACCAATTTCCAACTGAAGGGAAATCTCGGAATGTTGCACGAAAACTATTTCATGCTATTGAAAAAACGGCACATCCTATCGGCAAAAAGATAGTTATGATTGGCCGAGTTGAAAAGGTTGCTTTACCTGATTTTGTTAATGAAAAATTTAAAGCCAGGATAGATACAGGGGCAACAGTCTCGTCTATATGGGCAAGCGATATTCGAGTTGATAAGACAGGTCTCTACTGCAAACTGTTTGGTGAAGGATCTCCAATGTATACTGGTGAGGAATTGCATTTTTCTGAGTATTCCATGCGTTCTGTTCGAAGCTCAAATGGTTATGAGGAATTACGGTATCAAGTTGTCATTAATGTGAGTTTGGCAGGAAGACGAGTGAAAGCAAAGGTTACATTAGCAGACAGATCGGGGCAGATCTACTCGATGCTGATTGGAAGAAATATTTTGCGTAATAAATTCATCGTTCATGTTGCAGAGGGCGATATTGATAAAAAGGCCGAAAGCAGTAATCGTCAAGAACTACGCCAAAATGGACTACAATAGGGACAGAGAGCGTATAACAAGCAAAATCGATAAAGTAATAGTACGAGGTATGGAGTGAAAATCGCAATACTCAGTAATGGCAATGTGAACTACTCAACGCTTCGCCTCAAGGAAGAGGCAGAGAGGCGTGGACATAGTGTGAGAGTGATTAAATACCGCAAATGCTATGTGACGATTGATGAGAAGAACCCAACGGTGATGTATGATGGTGAAGCAATCGATCAGTATGATGCAATAATTCCGCGCATTGCAAGCTATATGACTCGCTATGGCACAGCAGTGGCACGCCAGCTAGAGATGGCGTATCCGCGCACGCTTTTTGTTAATCGCTCGATTGCGATTACCCGTGCGCGCGATAAACTGCGCTCGACGCAGCTGCTAGCCCGAGGTGGGGTGGCCATCCCCAAGACAGTATTTAGCCGCAACTCAGCCGATATAGACGACCTCCTTAACGAACTTGGTGGCACACCGGTCATCATCAAGCTTGCTCGTGGGACACATGGCAATGGTGTGGTACTGGCGGAGACGAAAAAGGCGGCAAAGTCGGTGCTCCAGGCGCTGTACCTCACCAACGAGGATGGGACAAACATCCTGTTGCAAGAATTTATTCGTGAATCGGCCGGAGTGGATATCCGCGCCTTTGTGGTGGGGAGTCGTGTAGTGGCGAGTATGAAGCGCCAGAGCCTAGATGACGACTTTCGCTCTAATCTCCATAAAGGGGGTGAAGGAACGCCGATTCGCTTGACAGATACCGAGCGTCGCATGTGTTTGCGAGCAGCTAAGGCAATGGGCTTGACGGTGGCGGGTGTTGACTTTATGCGCTCGAGCCGTGGGCCGCTGGTGCTTGAGGTCAATGCGAGCCCAGGCTTTGGGATAGAGAAAATTACGCGGCGCAATGTGGCCAAGCCAATCATTGAATATATTGAACGTAATGCGAAGCGGCAGCACAAGAAGGATCGCGTTGGGGCATAAATACCCAAGCGCATTGTGGCGTCTCTCATAACGCTTATGTCGAAGCAGCGTCATGATATAATGATGGTATGATATTGCTTGGATTACTTGTTGGTACGGCTGTGGTTTCGGCTGGTTTGGTATATATAGCGAAGCGGCATTTTGGGCTACCAGTCATGGGCCTAGCAGTTGGTGTGGTGTTGACGCAGCTGTGGGCGGCGGATGTCGTGCCATATGCTGCTGGGGTTGGTATAGGTATTGATCGGTCTACCTTGCTTGCAGTGGTGACGATTGCACTGACAATGCTGCCGGCCATGGTGTTGGTGTGCTGCGGCTCGGTGGTGAGCCAGCGCTGGTGGCGTATTGGTGGCTCGCTTGTTTTTGGTCTTATGGCAGTGTATGTGCTGCTTGGTGCGCTGAGTAGTCTCGTGCCGGTTGATGAGACAAGCAAGACGGTTGTGGCAGCGCTGGATGGGTCTCATGCAGCAGTTGTAACGATAGGGTTTGTACTTGCCCTTGTTGATACGCTCGTGGCTCGCGCAAAGGGCGCAAAACTACACAAGAAAAAGTAGAAAGTTTTATTATCTCAGTGTAGGTCTTAGGTCTGCAGTGCGTCCTGTCTGCTATATAAAACGACCCTCGAGCTGAGGGCCGTGACAGAGCTATGTACATACGCAAACACTTACTATGTATTTGTTCAAGCAGTATAATTACGCGGCGTTTGTTGCAACGTTTGTCACATCATCGAGTGCTTCAAGTGCATCGATAATTTTGGTAAGCTTGCGGGCGGTTTCGTCGTCCTCAATAGCAACGGTGTTGTTGGGTACGTACTGGAGCTCTGCATCTTCAACAGTCATGCCAGCTGCAAGCAAAGCTTCGCGAACTTTGGCGAGCTCCTTTTTGTCGGTATAGACGGTGAGACCACCATCTTCTTCTGTTGCGTCCTCAGCTCCAGCATCAAGCACAGTCAGGAGCGCTTCTTCACCGCTGGCTGCTACGCGGATCACGCCTTTGCGCGCAAACTGAAACATCACACTGCCGCTATCTGCCATAGTGCCGCCATTCTTGGTTAGAGCAGTGCGGACCTCTGGGTAGGTGCGATTCTTGTTGTCGGTTGCTGTCTCGATAATGATGCCAACGCCACCTGGGCCGTAGCCCTCATAGACTGCCTCTTCGAGTGCGGCAGCATTTTTATCATTGATGCGATCAATTGCCCGCTGGATGTTGGCGTTGGGCATGTTGGCTGCCCGGGCTTTCTCAATGGCCAATGCGAGGCTTGAGTTGGTTGTTGGATCGGTGCCACCACGGGCTGCAATGGCAATCATATTGCCAAGCTTGGTAAAGGCTGCGCCGCGCTTTGCATCAACCACGGCCTTTTGGCGATGGGTCGTGGCCCATTTACTGTGTCCAGACATAGGTTCTCCTTGATTGTTCTATCTTTCAACTCATTGTAGCATATTGAGCAGTTGTTATTCTACGAGTGAGGCATTGCGCAGTGAGTAACCAGTTGCCCGCCAGAGCCACCAACAGAGGCTAACGAGCCCACCATACCACAGCGCCACACCCCACCACGGCAGTGTAAAATCGAGCTGCGCCCAAGGGAAGGCGGCACATTGCTGGACGACCCACAGCATTGCATCGAGCAGCCATTGTGCTGGTGCGCCAAACACTGTCGCCGCCGATGGCCACACAAGCGCCCCAACCCCAGCAATGCACGTGAGAAGCATCGCCAGTGGTACCCATGGCACAATGAGCAGATTGGCTGGCAGTGCCACGAGCGATAATTGCCCAAATGCTGCGAGGCTAATCGGTAATGTAGCAAGCTGTGCAGAGATTGTCTCACCCAAGACTTGGCGGCCAATCGATGGCTCTGCTGGGCCAAAGAAATAGCGCTGCAACAGCGGTGCGAGAATCATCACTCCAGCGAAGGATGCAAAGCTTAGTTGCCAGCCAATATCTCCCCAAACATAGCTTGGGTTCCATAGTACGGTAGCAGCACTTGCTACTGCTAGCAGTGTAATGGGGTGAAACGCACGACCATACGCCCAAGCCCAAATGCTGAGCCCAGCTACCAAGCCAGCGCGTGTCATACTTGGGCTTAGGCCAGTGATGGCGACAAAGCCAAGGACGAGACTTGCACTGGTAAGTACCGCAAGATAGCGCGACACCTTGGCAAACAAGCGCCGAGCGAGGCGGACGAGGATCGTGAGGTTATACCCACTTGCCACAACGATGTGGGTGAGGCCAGTAGCGCGCATTGCTTCTTGGATATCGTGCGGCAGGGCGCGCTTTTGGCCAAGGATATAGCCACTGCCAAGGCTAGCCGCTGGCTCGTGAATTGCGTGGCGAATATGCTCGGCAAACCAATCGCGTACCTGCAGGGCAACATCGCCAGGTTGCGGCTGAACAATGCGTTCCACATGAGCACGCTGCACAACAGCAGCAAAGTTGCCAAAGCCAGGCTTAAGCTTGCCTCGCACAACCAGCCAGTCGCTGCGGCGGACTGCAGGGTTGCCGTGCAGACTTACCCATACTGTGCCGGGCAGTGAGCGGCCATTGAGGCGGATAGCACTCAGCCTCACGACGAGTTGATTGCGTTGATTTGTATCAGGGTCATCCTGCACCTGCCCAGTGATTATCGCTACATGCCCAAATAATGCAGCGTAGGAACGCTGTTGCTGCTGGTCACTCCCACCGCGTACCAGGCCAACCATAAGCCCAGCAATCAATATGATAATAAGGCACCACCGCCGGCTTTGACGCAGTGCACAGGCAATGCCGCCGCCAGCTACAACAAGCCACCACCACGCAGCGTACGGCCACCACTGGGCTAGTGCCACTCCACCAACAATGCCGCCGCAGCACAGTGTGAGCTGCCACGTTGGGTGAATTCGCCGTTGCCACCACATCATTGGTTATCATTAAACCATTGCGTTGCTGGTGCGTCAATTTATTGCATCTGAATTACAGGGTTTATCAATTAATCTCCAATGCTTCTTTCTATAGGATCTATCAAGAGAAACGGATTTTCATGTGTAGATAGTATGGAATTAGAGGAGTGATGAATAAAGACTGCGCTTGCCCCGCTTGACAGTCCACCACGACCAGTGCTATACTCGCAGAGTCTACGGGCCCATAGCTCAGCAGGTTAGAGCACCTGCCTTTTAAGCAGGGTGTCGTGAGTTCGAGCCTCACTGGGCCCTCCATTGATCAATTAGCAGGCGAGATGGCCTGTTTTTTGTTGTATCTGTTTGAAAGCCTAAAGATCCGCATTATAAAATCTTAATTCCTATTTCTCGCTATTATTGTGTGGTAGAGAACAAAATCCGACCACCGTACGAATTTGCGCAATTAACAAAAAAATATGCTTGTGCTTGACCAAGAGAGTTACTTTGCGCATAATCGTGGCGAGGAGGAAAAACAAAATGCAAACTATGCGGAATTATGCCCGGCGAATTGTTGCGTGTGGGCTTGCCGTAACTATGATGATACCAGGAATAGCCGGAGCTTCTGCGCTTGGTGCTGATTCTTCCACTGCTTATTTTGCCGCCCCAGTCGCCGCCATCGGCGATTTTTTATTTGGGCATGTAGTGGCGCACAATAATGCGGTTAACGACAGGCCTGCAACGGTACAGCCTGTAGTACGTCTTGTTGCCCATACCGAGCATGATGCACTGATGATCGGGGCGCTCCACACAACAGACCGGCGCACCGTGAGTGCAGTTGAACTGCATAATACTGCGCGTCAGTTTGCACCGCTTAGTGATGTTACGTTTACTGTTAGTGTTAGCACAAACCACACCGACTACACGTGCCGCGTCAATCTACAGGGATATGCACCGCCCCAGTCGTCGGTGCGCTACTATCATCCAGCGGCAGCCCCAGCAGATGGTGCGCAGCTCCAAGGCTGCCCAAGCGTGCCAGATGGTGAGCAAGTCACACGGTATGATGTGGCGCTGGAGCGATTGGGTGCGACTATTGATAAAGCAAATGCAGCTGTGGACGAGCTTGCAGGTGCACTCGTCTGGGAGCGTGTACGCTGGACGGCAGCGGCACGAACCGGGGTATTTGCTAAGGACTTTCGAGCACGATCTGGTGAAGCTGAGGTAACTGCGCCGTACGAGACGCCGGGTGAGCCATCATTGCAAATTCTCGAGGTCTTGCCTCATCCACACACCTGTGACACAGCACCAGACAATTGTCAAAAATACGTCAAGATCAAGAATACTGGCGACCAGCCAATCGACCTTGCTGCCTATCGTTTGCGTAGTGGTACGCCTGGTAGCAATAGCACGGTACGAAACACCTCATCTCTTGCGGGGGTGATTGCACCAGGTCAGGTGTTGACGGTTCGCGCCCAGGCAAATGGCGGGGAGCTTGCAATATTGCGTAGTGGCACACTGTGGTTTGAGGATCAGCATGGCTTAGTGAGCTTTTCGCCGCGTATCGATGCATATAATGGTGCAGGGCAGGTTGCGCACCAGGGCAAGTCTTGGGCATACAATTCGCAAACCGGTGCATGGCAATGGACAACGCCAAGCCCTGATCAAACGGATAATATCATCACTGATACACCAGCTTCGCCTCATCAGCCATCGCAACCATCGGGCAAGCCATGTCCTGCTGGCCAAGAACGCAACTCGGCAACGAATCGTTGTCGGAAAATCAACAATGGTGAGAAACAGTCAAAACACACAGCTGACAGTGTAAAGTCGGCACGTACCACCTCTCGCGCTCAAAAGCTGACCATCTGCAAGCCAGGCCAAGAGCGCAACCCCGCGACAGGTCGTTGTCGTGCAGTATCTGCCACTGGTCAGCAATTAGCTGCGTGCAAGGCGGGGCAGTACCGTAACCCTGCCACAGGGCGCTGCCGGGCGCTCGCTGGTAGTAAGGCATCGACTGCGGTATGCAAAGCCGGGTACTATCGCAACCCCGCGACCGGCCGCTGCAAAAAGCTTGGTGCAGCAAATAGTCGTCAGCTGACGCCCTGTAAGCCAGGTTGGGAGCGCAACCCATCGACCAATCGCTGCCGCAAATCGACGAGCAAGAATAGCAAAGCACCAGCTGCAGGCTACGCTGTTGAGCCGAGCAGTAATAATGGACAGACAGAGATTGTCTGGTGGATGATTGGTGGGGTAGCCGTTGTGGCGGTGGGTTATGCTGGCTGGGAGTGGCGCAGTGAGATTGGCCAGTGGCTACGCCGGATGGTGAGCAAAGGCTAGAGTTTCATGACTACACCATGGCGGTATATAGCAGAAGCTCTCAGATTCAGCTATACTAGCATCATGCGAATCATTGGTATAGACCCGGGCACTGGCATCCTTGGCTTTGGCGTCATTGACGCTCATGGCGGTGCAACGCGACTCGTCACGGCCGGTGTCATTACAACGCCAGCACATACTCCAATACCAGAGCGTCTTGGTGAGATATTCGATGGTCTCACGAGTATTATTGCAGAGACACGACCCACAATGATGGCGATCGAGAAGCTCTTTTTTGCCCGCAATATTACCACTGCTATGAGTGTGGCCGAAGCGCGTGGAGTAGCGCTGCTGACTGGCCAGCGGGCAGGACTGCGGATTGAGGAATATACACCACTCCAGATCAAGCAGACAGTCACTGGCTATGGCAAAGCAGATAAAAAGCAAGTGCAAGAGATGGTACGGCTCCAACTAGGCCTTCAGACGGTGCCCAAGCCAGACGACTGTGCAGATGCTCTCGCGGCAGCGATTATGGCAGCATTTATGACGCGGCAGAGCTAACTGGTTGGGAAGTAAACTTCTGTATCTGTGTCAGGTGAGAAATAAACTATAAGAGTGGCTCTCTAACTGTAACAAGAGTGTGTGCTATATCAGAGATGAAAAAGATAAAATCGCTAAGATCAGTGTTTTCGGTACATTGCGCCAGAACGATGGTATAATTAAATTATGCAACTACCTCGAGGAAGACAACAACCAGCCCGGATGGGCAGATATGCCAACTTTGGAGAGGTTCGCCAGTCGAAGCCACCGCGCCGGAGACGCGAGCATAAGCACTTCTTGTGGTTTTGGAATATGAGCAAAAAGAAGAAGGCGATGGTAATCCTGACGCCATTTTTGCTCTTCTTGCTGATTGTGCCGATCTTGACATACCTATATTATGCACGTGATATTTCTGACCAAGAGCGGCTGATGAACCGCAACAACACTGGTATCGTCCTCAATGATGTTAATAACAAGCCGCTCTATAGTGTGGGGCGGGCCCAGCACCGCAATATGGTGAAGCTAGCTGATATCTCTGACAGTATGAAAAATGCACTGCTAGCTAGTGAGGACAAAGATTTCTATAAGCATCCTGGGTTCAGTCTAATCGGTATCTTCCGGGCAGCCTTCCAGCGCCATGGTGGTGGCTCGACCATTACGCAGCAGCTCGCCAAGAACACTGTTCTCACAAGCGAGCAGACTTTTATGCGTAAGTACCAGGAGCTGTTTGTGGCACTAGCGATCGAGCAGAATTATACCAAGGACCAGATCCTCGAGATGTATCTCAACTCTGTGTATTATGGCGAAGACTCATTCGGCATCGAGGAGGCAGCCAAGATTTACTTTGGTAAAGCACCAAAGGATCTCACGTTGGCTGAGAGTGCTATGCTCGTTGGTGTGCTGCCAGCACCAACCGCCTACTCGCCGATCAGCGGCAGCCCAGAAAAGGCTAAGCAGCGTCAAAAGACAGTGCTTGGACGCATGGTTGATGTGGGTGCCATCACTAATGAGCAAAAAGACGCAGCGTATGCGCAGCAGCTCTCGTATGCATCGACAGCAAATACCGTCAAGTCGATTGCGCCACACTTTGCACAGATGGTTATAAACCAACTCAAACAGAAACTATACAGTACGGAAGATAAAAATGCGTATGATAAGTTAATGCGTTCGGGCTATCAGGTGAAGACAACGCTCAATATGGATACGCAGCAGATGCTAATCGATAACGTCTCCAAGCAGATTCCATACCTCAATAACCGTGGTGGGACGAATGCAAGCGGTGTTGTGATAGACGTCAAGACAGGCCGAGTGCGCGCCCTCGTGGGCAGTGCCGACTACAATAACCCGGAGTGGGGTAATGTCAATATGGCAACGACACCGCGCCAGCCAGGCAGTAGCTTTAAACCAATCTACTATGCTGGGGCGCTGGCCGAGGGGGTTATTACGCCAGCGACAATATTTGAGGATAAACCGCGAGACTTTGGGGGTGGCTACCGGCCACTCAATGCCGACCAACGTTGGCACGGAAATGTGACGACGCGTCGAGCGATTAGTTGGTCGCTGAATATCCCGAGTGTTGATATTATGCAAAGATTCGGCATCGACAAGTCGATCCAAACAGCCAATAACCTTGGTATTACTTCAATCACCAAAGAGAGCGTACAAAAGAACAATAATGGCTTGTCTCTCGCACTTGGCTCGGGTGAGGCGTCACTAACGCAAATGACTAATGCTTATGCGGCATTTGGCAACCAAGGGCAGCAGTTTGAGCTGGGGCTCATTGAGCAAGTCAATGACAAATACAACAAGAAAGTTAGCTGGCCCAACGCGACCAGCAAGCGGGCGATTAGTGAGGGGGCTTCCTATCTGATCTCAAATATTTTGTCGGATAATGCGGCACGAGCTAGTGTGTTTGGCTCAACTCTCACAGTGCCTGGCCATACCGCGGCCGTCAAGACAGGAACGACGAATGACAACAAAGATGCTTGGACAATTGGCTACAACCCAGAGTATGCCGTTGGTGTCTGGGTTGGTAACAATAACAATACACCAATGAAGTTTGGTGGCTCGGATATGGCAGGGCCGATCTGGCGCAACACAATGACGAAGCTCTTGGCGGGCCAGTCGAATACCCAATTCCCTGTGCCGAGTGGCGTTGTGCAGCGCTCGGTCTGTAGCGATGGTGGTCTGGCTACCACCAACAATGCCAAAGGGACGTACAAAGAATACTTCTTGACTGGCGCCCTGCCAACCAAGCAATGTAATGTTGTGCGCACCAAGATCGAAGTCTGTAACCTCAGTGATAAGAAAATGGAGTCTATCTACGAAGATGACTTCGACAGCACGAAGTACTCGAAGAACAGCTCAGATTGCTCCACGACGAAACAGCAAATCCGTGTCTGTGACGTTGAGCGGAAGCGCATCATTACTATCGATGAGAAGGACTTTGATAGCAGCCGATACTCAAAGAACGTTGCGAGTTGTCGATCAAGCAGCAGTGGAAGCTCTGGTAACACAAGCGACGACAGCGATAATAGCTCAACCATCAACGGCAATACTCGCCGCCGCAACAATACCGGCAACAGTGGTAACACTGGTGGTACGAGTGGTGATAACTCTGGTACCGGCGGTACGAGTGATGATGATAGCTCTGGCCAGAATAATCAGAACAATACTGGTGGTAACAACAATAACTTCTTTAGGTCTAACTTCTAGTACTCCGAGGAGGTATGGATGATTGCTCATATTGCTGGCCAAGTTGATGAGAAGTTTGCGGGTAGTGTCATCATTGACGTTCAGGGGGTTGGCTACGAGATAGCGGTCGCAGCGTATGATTATGATGCAATCCAGCTTGGTGAGGTGGTTAAACTCTATACGTACCACCATATCCGAGAGCAAGCGCAGGAGCTGTTTGGCTTTTCGTCGCGGGCAGCTAAGAAGCTGTTTGAGCTGCTCATCACCGTGCAAGGTGTGGGCCCCAAGGCGGCACTGGCCATCCTCAGTCTTGGTGAGGCTGAGCAGGTGCGCAACGCCCTGGCCAATGCCGATGCGGCCTTTATCCAAAAAGCCAGTGGGGTGGGCAAAAAGACTGCCGAGCGCATAGTGGTAGACCTGCGAGATAAGGTGGGTGTGCCGACGTACTACGCTGCGCATGACGCGCCTGTGCAGGCAGAGCTTGATACAAACGATGAAGCACTCGAAGCGTTGGTCGCGCTAGGCTATACGTTGGCAGATGCCACCAAAGCACTCGCCCATATTGATACGAGCTTACCGACGGCGCAGCGAGTGACGATGGCTTTGAAGCAATAAGCCGTATTGACAGCAGGTAGCACTGCAAGTAGCTAAAGTTCTTGATGGAGAGAAGGTGCTCTTTGTGCTAAATAAGCAAAACACCACCTGCTTGAGCTAGTATTTTCTCTTGCTGGTTTCTTTTGAGGAATGATAGGGTATTACCTTTAAAACATCAATCTCTAAGTACTAGAACAAAACCTTGTTATTATTCGAAGATATCATACTCTACTGAAAAATAGTGAAAAGTGTGATGACTGCTGAAATTTTGGCATATATACTAGCAACTTGACACTATTGCAATAGAAGAATAATATAGTCATTATTATGAATGGTACCTCTTTGCTATCGGCGACAGTGCAGCGCGCTCGCCAGACTTATCCATCGCTACCGTACCATAATGTGCAACATATGGATGATGTAGTGCGAATGACAAAAGAGCTTATTGCCCCCGTTCCTCAGCATATGTTTTCGGTCGAGCAGCAGAAACTCCTCGTCGTGGCAGCGGCCTGGCATGATGCTGGTTACGACCATGCTGCAGCTAAAGAATATTGGTGCAAAGAAGCGTATTCAGTTGCATTATTTAATCAAGACAATCAGAGAGAAGGACTTGGGCTAGACAGCGAAGCATGTGCCTTTGTGGAGCGGGCAATCTTTGGCACGATCGTTGTGCCACCGCTGCAACGTGATACTCTTGAGGCTAAGTTGCTTCACTTAGCTGATATCGGGTTTCTCTTTGCAGATTGGCAGACATTTTGGCGGGGCACGATGGCTTATCGGGTAGAGGAGCAGCCAGATACCCCATGGGTAGAGTTTTTGCAGAGGCAGCAGCGCTTCTTTGCAATATGTTTAGCAGAGATGCAGACAGATGGTTTGCTGCTAGGTATTGCTCCATCTATTATTGGCCAGTATTGCGCGGCACTGCAGCAGCATATGGAACAATTTGTGCGCATGCCAGAGCCAGTAGCTCATACTGCAAAATAATATTGCATGCAGTAGCAACAATGCAAAAAATATGAGATACTAGCACATAGTGTGAGAAATCCTGAGCAGAAAAATTCGGAGAAGCCTGATGTGCAGCACATATCTCGCCTAAGAGAAGTGGCGAGTGTGGGGCTGACAGCGCTGCGCTATGGTGGCGCAGAGTATATTGCCCGGCAGGCGCGTGACGGCAAGCCGATTAGCCTTGCTCTTGCAGCTTTTATGGCAGCTGATGTTGCTGATGGGCAAATTCTTGATGATACGCCACTGCGCCGTGTAACTGATGGTGTGGTAGACACGGCCGCTGTGGTACGCGTGATGTATGAACTAGGCAAGCGCTATCCTGAGGCGCGAGCGGGGATTGCTGCCGTTGCACTTGGACAGGTAGCAACTGGCGCAGCCAATGCTTACCACTTGGCAAAAACTGGTGAAGTGACCAAGGGTGGGCGCTACAAACGAGCCGCTAATATCGCTACGGCGGCTTTTGCTATTGTAGCGGCACGCGGTAACCCCGGGTGGACGCGCTTCGCAGGCGGTATAGCGGCTGGCATTGTTGCAGCTACAACAGTACCGCATCTGCGTGGAGTTGGCAAGCCGACTGGCAAGCAAATTCGTCGGTTATAATAAGCACAGCTGAGGCACATAGGCACCTCTGTTGACAACTGATAGATTTATCCATATAATAGGACATCTATGTTTGATAAATTTCCTAACTCTGCACCTGAATCGATTAGCCAGTCAAAGGAGCATTATACAAGAGCCTTTGAAGGGTCGGTGGAACGTGCCTGTAAGCGCTATCCTGAGCTACCTTATCATCATCCTGGCCATATGGAAGATGTGATGCAAGCAGTTAGTGAGCTTGTGGAGCTTTTGCCTGGTGATGGCTATCGGCGTGCTATAAATCCATGGCACGAAGAGCTCCTTGTCTTAGCGGCGGCCTGGCATGATGCTGGTTTTGATGAAGAGGCAGCTCAGGCATATCCGACGAAGGAAGAATATGCGATACTGCTTATACTGGAAGACCTCGAGAATAATAAGATTGATCTGACTGGTGGTGACATTAATTTTCTTATTCGGGCCATTGGGGGTACAATTATGACTGGCTCACCCCAGCGTGATACGCCTGAAGCGAAGCTGCTCCATCACGCTGATATGGCCTATATGACAGCTGATTGGGAGACATTCTGGCGCGGTGCTGAGGCGTTCCATCACGAGGAACACCCGGACATGTCGTGGGAGGACTTCCAGAAGTTTGAGGCAGATTTCTTGCCAAAATATAAGGAGTCATTGAGTAATGACTTTCAATCACTTGGCATTGCTGAGGACGAAATCGAGAAACGGCTAGAAATACTTAAATCCCACCTCGATCAAGTTACGGCAATGGACAACCCGTGGACCAAGCGACAGAATAATCAGTAATGACAAGCATCATCTCCTCCTCTACAATAAAGCAAGAGAAGGAGGTGATAAAAATGAAAAACTGTGATATTTGCCCACTTGTGGCGGAGCAAACAACTGACGACCCGGCGGTGGTCTTGCAGACTGATCGATGGAATGTAGTGCTTGATCGCAACCAACTATATCTTGGCAAAGGGTTTGTGACGCTACGCGAGCACAAGTCATCACTTAGCGAACTCGATGAGACCGATTGGCGCGAACTCCACGAGGTGATCCGCAGCATGGAGCACGCAATGACCCAGGCCTTTGGCGCAGACGTGTGCAACTGGGAATGCTTGATGAACAATGCCGTTAAAGCTGGGCAGTCGACCCATGTGCACTGGCACCTCTACCCGCGCTATGTTAACGGTACGCATTTTGCGGGGGAGGAATTCCCTGACCCAAAGTGGCCACGACATCTAGAGAGTAGTGAACACCGTGTGAGTGAGGAGCTGTTTGGCAAGATTGTCCTGGCGGTGCAAGAGAACTTAGCCTAAGCAAGGAGCCACGCCGCTGCAAGGTATATAGCAGCCAATATAGCCGGTGCAATTACCATACCCCACTCTTGCTTTTTGAGCCCAATAACAACATCGCCAATTTGTGCCAAGCTTGCTGCAGCAAAGACAAACTGCAGCGCAGAACCATTAAACACAAATGGAGTAACTACCGTAAGTAAACCCAGTGGCAGTGCTCGAGAAGCGTACATTGCTGCGTAGAATCGCTCGCCATGAGTGATGGTAGTCGAGCGGCTCATCATACCAGGCTTGATGAGTGCAATAATTGCAGCGATGATCGTTGCAATGGATGATAGGGTCGTGATGACAAGTGTGACAGTATGCATGAGTATAGTAAACCATATGATGAGGTTGCTATGCAATCTATCCCCACTACCAATGCTATAATAAACCTATGGCGATAGAACGAATTGTTGATACCAGTAGCCACGCGGATGATAGCGAAGAGCAGCGCATTGAGGTGACGCTGCGGCCACAGCGCTTTGCGGAGTATGTGGGGCAGGAGCGGCTAAAGAAGAATTTGCAATTAGCGATTGCGGCAGCCAAGAAACGCGGTGAGCCGATCGACCACGTCTTGCTCTATGGCCCACCTGGCCTCGGCAAGACGACGATGGCGGCGGTGATTGCTAACGAGATGGGAGCTGGCTTGCGGGTCACCAGTGGCCCGGCAATTGAGAAAGCGGGCGACTTAGCATCGATCTTGACTAACCTCAATGACGGTGATGTGTTGTTTATTGATGAGATCCATCGCTTGGGACGGGCCGTGGAAGAGATTTTATACTCGGCGATGGAGGATTTTAAGCTCGATATCGTCATTGGCAAAGGGCCAGCGGCCCGCAGTGTCCGGCTCGATCTACCACGCTTTACAGTGATTGGCGCGACGACACGGACGGGGAGTCTTGCAGCGCCACTGCGCGACCGATTTGGGCATATCTATCGTTTGGAGTTTTACACTCCAGAGGAGATTGCGCAGATTATCACGCGGGCAGCGACGATCCTCGAGACGCGCATCAAGCCAGAGGCGTCGCGATTACTCTCCACGAGGGCGCGCCTCACACCACGGATTGCTAATCGCTTGCTTAAGAGAGTGCGTGACTATGCAGATGTAAACGGCGATGGTATTATTGATGTAGCAACGACAACACAAGCACTAACCCTGCTGGAAGTTGACGAGCTTGGCCTCGACCCAGCCGACCGTAACCTGCTGCGCTCGATGCTCGATACCTATGGCGATAGCCCGGTTGGCCTGACGACGATTGCCGCTCTGACAGGTGATGAGACAACGACAATCGAGGACTTCTATGAACCATATCTCTTGCAGATTGGCTTTATTGAGCGGACACCGCGAGGCCGACGGGTGACACCTCGGGCGCAGCAGCACCTTGGCCGCGCAATAGAGTAAGAGGTATAAGGTGATAAGCCAAAGATATGCTACAATATACCCATGAATTCACAACGATTGCAACGCAATGATCCACCACGGCCCGTCGCCTATGATGTTGATGGCAACCCACTCTACGCCGAGCCTCCCACAGCCCCACGGGCGAGCAGCACTCTCTACGATGTGAGTGGCAAAGAAGGTGCTCCTCACTACCATGCGCCGCGCCCAGAAGCAAGCGTATCGCGAGTGCCGTCAGAAGTACGCCGCCGCCATGATGAGTCAGTGATGGCCTTCCCGAATCTCAACCTGAGTGAGCAAGAATACATCATTAGCGTGGTGCGTCGCCACCCGATTGGCATGTTGCCGGCGATTGTTATGTCTACCTTGATGACGAGCATCGTCTTGGCACTAATGTTTAATTACGATTATATTTTTGACCTTCTCCATCTGCCAGCTTCTGCCTCTGGGTCATTTATGCTGCTGTGTATGGCGCTTATCTTGGCCTTTATCCTTGGTGGGTATGTGTCGGTCTGGGTCTATACGCGCAATATGTTTTATCTAACGAATGAGAGTGTTATCCAAGAGATCCAGACCAGTATTTTTTCACACACCGAGCAAACGGTCAGCCTGATGAATATCGAAGATGCCAGCTACAACCAACGCGGCGTGCTCCAGGCGATGTTTAATTATGGCTCTATTCGCCTCAGTACGGAGGGCGATGAGACGACCTATCGCTTCTCATTCGTAGCCAACCCCAAGCAAGAAATTGCGACGCTTAATAACGCAGTAGAGGACTTTAAGAACGGCCGGCCAGTGGCAAATGACTAATACTAGCAGACGTTGATGATAAAAACACCGAGCAGACAAAGCTCGGTGTTTTTTGCATATCTATATAATAGAGACTTAGGTATTATTGCGGTTGGTCTTGGTGTAGTCTGCCTCACGCTCTAAGTTGGCAGTGAGCTTGTAGCCTTTGCACTGGTTGTCGGTGGTGCAGTCGGTGCCGCTGTAATGGTAGCTAGACTGGGCGCTGCCAAGCTTGTGGCCATTTGGATCGGTAAAGAGCGATGGGTCAACCGAGCGCAGTGTCTTGCTATCGATCGTGTTGGGGTAGTGGTTATTTTTCTCAAAATACACTTCTTCCAGGCTATAGTACATCGCGTTAATGGCAGTTTTGCGCTGATTGTCACGCTGCGTCGCTTCGGTCGCGATTTTCTCACTGAAAAAGAGCCAGCTGCCCGTTGCAAGCAGAGCGATCACAACGATGAGCTCGATGACGGTAAATCCTTTACGTGCCTTCATGGTGTTATTATAGCATGTCTATCACGAAAAATGTCTTCAAAAGGCCCGTTGCTGTTTAGCGCTCTATATCGGTAGAGTCGTGGAAGCTAGAGGTTATATACAATAAATAAATCGGTGATGTTGAGGCTTCGTAAATACAAATCAATCTCCGCGCGGACAACGGCAAGAGATTCTGGTATAATAAATTCTTGAAGGAGAGGGGACGTATGACCAAACAATCGAATACGACACAAACCACAGACGACGGCAAGCTCAAAGCGCTTGGCCTCGCGATGGATCAGATTACAAAACAATTTGGCGATGGCGCTATTATGAAGCTTGGTGAATTCCACCAGGCAGATGTAGCGGTGATTCCGTCTGGCTCGCTGAGCCTTGATCTTGCGCTGGGCGGTGGCTATCCTAAGGGGCGCATTATTGAGATCTATGGGCCAGAGAGTAGCGGTAAGACGACGCTCACGCTGCATGCTATTGCCGAGATTCAGAAGCAGGGTGGCACAGCGGCCTTTGTTGATGCCGAGCATGCGCTCGACCCGAGCTATGCCAAGAAGCTTGGTGTCGATACCGACAACCTCTTGGTATCACAGCCAGATAATGGTGAGCAAGCGTTGGAGATCACGGAGACGCTGGTGCGGTCGAATGCCGTTGACCTTATTGTGGTGGACTCGGTGGCAGCGCTGACGCCGCAAGCAGAGATTGATGGCGATATGGGTGATTCGCATATGGGTCTTCAGGCTCGCTTGATGAGCCAAGCACTGCGTAAGCTAACGGGGATTATCAACAAAAGCAAAGCAACCGTCATTTTCATCAACCAGATCCGCATGAAGATCGGTGTGATGTTTGGCAACCCCGAGACAACGACCGGTGGTAATGCGCTAAAGTTCTATGCCTCGCAGCGGGTGGATATCCGCCGGATTGGGCAAATCAAAGTGGGTGACGACATTCGCGGTAACCGCACGAAGGTAAAGGTGGTAAAGAACAAGATAGCGCCGCCTTTCCGCGTTGCTGAGTTCGACATCATGTACAACGAAGGCATCTCCAAGACGGGGGATATTCTCGACCTCGCAGTGCAGAATGGCATTGTTGATAAGTCTGGTGCTTTCTTCAAATACGGTGGCGAGACAATTGGCCAAGGCCGCGACAAAACCAAAGAATACCTCAAAGAGCATGCCGACACCTTGGCTGAAATTGATAGTAAAGTTCGTGAGGCAGTGAAGGCGGCGGAAGAATAGTTGATGGATGACGAGAGACGAGCACAGGAATTTACAGACAAATATCTACAATCATGGGTAGAGCCTGACCAAGTCACCCGACATGAATGTATTCGCAAAATCTGGGCACCCGATGGCCAATTATGTGTATCTGATCCTGCTCAGACGATTGAAGGTGTAGCAGCAATTATTGCTCATGTCGATCAGCTATACGGGGCCTTGAGTCAATTAAGATTTGTTTATGATCAGCGCATTGTCTGTGGTGACGCGCTATTGCTACGTTGGTCAATTTTTGATCAATCTGGCCAGCAGCGTATCAAACGCGGCGTTAACATTGTTTGGCGTGATGAGTTGGGCCGTGCTCAGCGAGTATATATGTTTATGAATGTTGAATAGAAACGACTGTTAAATTTATAGACATAACTCAACTTACTTACTGATGATAATAACGAGTGCAACGCATCAAAAGCAGTAACTGATATAAAGAACAGTACACAGGAGTAAGTGATGCATAATGATCTATGGCAGAGTTATCACCCAAATGGAGTGCCAAAACAGGGCGAAGGCCTTACCCGCAAAGATTTGACCAAGGATACTATTGTTGCAGCAGCACATGTTTGGTTGTGGCGGCGTAACAGTGATGGTGGGTGTGATGTGCTGCTCCAGCGCCGGGCTGATCAGGTCAAAAACTGGCCAGGCTATTGGGATATTTCGGCAGCAGGGCACGTGAGCCTTGGCGAAACACCACTTGATGCGGCGCTGCGTGAGGCTCAAGAAGAGATTGGTATGACGCTTAATACTTCTCGAGTGAAGTTCATTGGAAGTTTGCCAAAGCGCAAATCAGCGTATAGCGAGTTTCACTTTGTTTATATCTATGAATATCATGATGAGCCGCTCGATATGGTTGATGGTGAAGCGGCGGCACTGCGCTGGGTGCCGTATGACACATTCCGTCAGATGATCGAGCAGCCAGAAGATGTGATGCTTGTGCCGCATCAGCCACTCTATTTTGCGCTGTTGATGGAAGAACTAGGACGAATATCGCACGAGTCATGAAATAGGGGTAGAGAAAAAGACCAAGGCAACGAGTCTAGAGTCTACACCAGAGGAGTAAAAATAAAGCATGGATATTGAAAAAGACCCTAGAGATAACACTCCATTCACTCGTGCGATCATTCTCCATGGACGACCAGACTATGACGAGTACTACAATATCCAGGGTGACAGTCCAAGCAACTCACATTGGCTGCCTTGGCTTCAGCAACAACTCTTGATACGTGGGATATTAACGCAAACACCCGAGATGTCTCGCCCATACGAGCCACGCTACGAGGCGTGGTGCCAAGAGTTTGCCCATCTGCCAGTGGATGAGCGTACGCTGCTAGTGGGCCATAGCTGTGGTGGAGGTTTTTTGCTTCGCTGGCTGAGTGAGGCGAATTGCCGTGTTGGCCGGGTCGTACTGGTGGCACCATGGCTGGATGTTGAGGGAGAGGCAGGAGGTTTCTTTCGCTTTACACTCGACCGCCAGATTGACTGCAAAGCAGTGCACGGCATTGATGTGCTCTACTCTACCGACGACTACCCACATCTACAAAGCTCCACGGCAAAGCTCCGCCGTGAGCTACCCCAGCTACGCTACCATCGATTTGTCGACCACGGTCATTTCACCTTTAGTGCAATGCAGACGCGAGTATTCCCGGAGCTGGTAGAAATTTGTTTAAGAGAGGAGAAGAAATGACTGAAAATGATGACTTGAAAGACGAAAGTAGGGTACTAGATGCGCTTCCCACGACGCAGATTGATATAACGCGCGTAGCGAATCTGCGTGAGATTCTCAAAGAGTACGGACACAAGACGACAGAAATATGTAGCATGCAGCTTGGCTATGATAATCATCTCTATGTTTTGCTCTCGAGTAATATTCCAATGAGAGATGGGTGGGCTTGTTTTACAGAAATCAAGGTAGATAGTGTCTTTTCGGTTCTTGAATTTGTCATCGACTGGGAGAAGGAGGTGGTGAAACAAGTAATACACCTTGACCTTGGCCGGCATTTTATTAATTTTCGCTACGTTCAGCCGATTGGCGATAAGCTGCTGCTGGTCTGCCCACGGATGGACTATGAGGAGCCGTCTATGGGTAATAATGCAGAGATTGTTGATAGAACTGGCAAGAGAATTATACTGGGGTGCTTGGGCGATGCGGTTGGCGGGGTGATTGTCACAGAGAATAGTGACATCATCACCAGTTATCTTGATGAAGGTGTGTATGCGTGGTATAACCCAATCAGTGGCCTTGGATTGAGAGTGTGGGATGATAAACTGCGAGAGAACTCTGATAAGATCCCGGCGTTCACGCGAGATGAAGTCATCTATATGTTCTTTGATGAGTGCAAGAATTTTTGGTACAAAGATATATCTGATTTTAAACCAAGAAAGGTTAGTCCAGCAGGTGTATACACAGTATACGAACCATATATTCATAGCATGAGAGCTTTTCTTGCCTATGATAATGCTAGTAAATTGCTTGCTGATGGGGGGTATGACCAAGAGAATACGTTCTATGTTGTTGACGTATCTCCCGCTCGAGATGAGCAGACACGCCGACCAACTGTTATGATTGGGGATATGGTACCAGTAGAGAAAATAGAGTTTGTTTCTGATGGTGAAAGAGTTGAGGAAATAAATAGCGATCAATCAGCTTTTCGTGCCAATAAAGCTGTCTTCATCGATAAAGCATATAACATCTATCTCAAAGCATTTCAGTAGTGGGGTTGGCACAGCTCATTTCTAGAGAGGAGAGCTGGGTGACATGACTAAATAAATTTGTATATAATACATACATGCCGACAGAAAAAACCTACACCATCACTGCGCTCACGGCGCAGGTGCGGAATGCTGATCGGGTGAATATATTCATCGATGGTGGGTATGATTTTAGCCTTGATGTGGCGCAGGTGGTGGATTGTGGCGTGAAGGTGGGGCGAATGCTGACTGAGGCCGAGCTGGCTGAGCTGCGCCGCGAGGGGGAGTTTGGTAAGCTCTACGCGCGGGCGCTCGAGTACACCCTTATGCGGCCGCACAGTGCACGCGAAATCCGCGACTATCTCCAGCGCAAAACACTGCCACGCAAGTATAAACAACGCAAAACTGGCACGCTGGTTGAGAAGCCTGGTGCTTCCCTAGCGGTTGTGCAACGGGTGTTTGCGCGCCTTGAGCAGCGTGGTTATATCGATGATGAGGCATTTGCCCAGTGGTGGGTGGAGAATCGCCACCAGAGTAAGGGTGTGTCGCGCCGCAAGCTGGAGGCAGAGCTACGTGCTAAGGGCGTTGCACCGGAGGTGATACACCAAGCATTAGCGCAGTCGAGGCGGACTGATGAAGACGAGCTAGTGAAGATGATTGCCAAAAAACGCCCCCGCTACCCAGACGAGCAAAAGCTTATCGCGTATCTTTTGCGCCAAGGCTTTGCCTATGATGACATCCGAGCAGCGTTGGCGGGTGATGAATACTGATATGTTAGCGACGCTCGTCGCTCTTGATTGACTCTCGAGCTTGCGATGGCTTACTACGGAAGGGGTTGACGTATTCGCCACTACTCATGGCCGGTTCGGTGGCCTTTTGCTCGGGCTTTTTGGCCTCAGCCTGCGACTGGACGATGATGGCGTCGTTATTAATCTCGATGATTTGCGACCGATGGATAACCAGCTCAGCATCATTGAGGCGGTGGAGCCATGAGCGCCGGACGATGAGTTGCTGGATGACAAAATTACCCGTCTCGATCGTATAGTCGCTAATCTTGCCCAGGCGTCGCCCGCGCTTGTCTTGGACGGGCATACCCAAAAGGTGAAACTTGAGCTCGTAGAGGCGCTGGATCTTGATGACGTCGGTGGGGGTGATGAGCTCGTCGACGGAGTCGATGATCATACCAAGTTCACTCATCTCGCGCACATCAGCGAGGCGGAGCAGCATGGTTGTGTCGTTAGCAAATGAGCCGTCCACAGTGTAGGCAACGATTGCTAGAGTGGCTGGATCGACAAGCGGCTGGGCGAGGCTGCCAACTTTACCACCCATTTGCAAGCTCATCACGGGATAGTTGGCGAGTGCAGATCCGAGCAGTATCATATGTGTAGTATAGCATTGCGCCGCAAAAAGCTCCACTGCGGCTGCGCAAAATGTTACTCAACAAATGGGTTACGCGAGCTAATTGGTAGCTGGCTGGCGCTTTGGTCGGACTCGCTGGCGGTCTTGAGTTGCTCGATTTTTTTGATGGTGGTTTGGTCGATGCCATTGGTAGGTTGGGGTGGTGCAGCCTCTGACGCTTTGGAGATGGTGGTGTTGAGCAAGAAGGTGGTAACCGCTAGGCCGCCAAAGGCGATAATGACGAAGAGAATAATGTGGTAGCGGTGGAGAAATTTGCTACTGGCGCGCCCAAGCGCGGCGAGTGAGAGATCGCTGTTCATGATCGGAGATATACCTCGATGGTTAATGTGTTGCTAGTGATGCTATCGGGTGCCTGACCCTGAGCGGTGCTGCGCGAGAGGTCAACATTAGCGATACGCATCTTCGTCAGGCTTTGCTCCACCAAGTACATGAAGGTGAGAAGCTTCCGATACTCGACGGGATTTTTGACGGTAACAGAGGCGGTGGTGGCTTTGAGCCCAGCAATCGCAGGAAGGGATGTGCCTGTCTTGTTGCTACTCGATGAACTGCTTGACGAACTGCTTGATGAGCCGCCCTTAGCGTTGTCATCAGCAAAGGTAATGTCTGAGATAGTAATGCCAGCCTTGCGGGCAAAGTCGTTGAGGTCGTTGATGATCTGATCTTGATATTGGTAGCTTTTGCTCTCGGCAGCGATCTTGGAGGTGCGCTCAACGGCATGATGCTGCGTTTTGAGCATTTTCTCGGTCTGGGAGAGCTCTTGCAGCTCAGACTCACTGGCGGCAGCTTGCGAGGCAACAGTGCTGGCATCGGCCGCAAAGCCATCAAGCCAGTTGTAGGCCAGGGCAAAGCCACCAGCCCCAATTGCAGTAATAACCACCAATGACACCGCAAGGATGATGCGGAGATTTGTCGCCGTTAGGGTAAATTTTTTGCTCATTATTGGCCGATTCCTTTCTTGAATGTGACACTGTAGGTTGAGGTGTAGGGGTAACTACCGGCGTCTTTTTCCTGCAGAGTGATGGATTGGAAGCTGACACTGGAGAATATGGCAGAGTCATTGAGGCGGTTGCGCAATGCAATGGCATCGTTGTAGCCTTTGGCGCGGATGCTTAGTGTGGTGGGGGTGCCAAAGGTGGTTGGGTCAATATTAAGCTGCTCGATGATAACGTTGGGTGGAAGGCGATCGGCAATAAGCTTGATGAGGCGGGTGTACGATACTTGTTGGTCGAGGATGGCCTTGGCAGTGGTGAGGTTGGCCTTGAATTCAGTGGCTTCACGCTTGACGGTGGCGTATTCGGCAGTTTTGTTGTGGTTGCGCTCTACGGCGGCTTCGTTGCGGCCCCGCTCGGTTGCGATGAAGAAGTACACGCCGCCGATTTCAGCCAAAACAATAAAGACTAAGACGAACAGGAGCACGACATAGCGGCGCAGTAAGGTGTTGGTGCGGCTCGCAGCGAGCTGCTTTTTATACGCTGGTGGCAATAGATTGATCATTTCCAAATCTCCCCGCTACTAAGGCTGGCTAAGCCTGCAACACTGATATACCGAGGCCGAAACTGTTTTTGTGGCTGCTGGAGCTTGCCAAAGTCGAGCTTTTGCCATGGATTGACGACACGCACTGGCATGACGAGGTCGTTGGTGAAGAAGTCGCCCATGCCTGGTACATTGCTACCACCACCGACGATGACGATTTGCTCGATCTTGCGCTCATCACCAATCCGGTCGTTATAATAGCGGATCACCTTGCGAATTTCGGTGCTAATGCGCTTGAGGCTTGGTTTGAGTGCCTCAGTGATGCCAGCTTGGCGTGGCCCAGGCGAGAGGCCGTTAAGCACCTTGAGTTGGTGGGCATTCTCAAGTGTGATGTTGAGATGCTTCGAGATGTCGATAGTGAAGGTATTTCCGCCAATTGCTACCCCACCAGTCAGGCGGACGGCGCTTTTATCTAGCACGGCGATATCGGTGCTTGCTGGGCCAATATCGACGACAAGCGTGAGAAGGTTGCCAGCATCAGCGCTGTCGAGCACGCGCGCAATAGCGTTGATATTGGGCTCAACAACCACCGGCACGAGCCCCACTGCTTCGGCTGCTTGCAAACAGGCGTCGACCAGCTGCTTGGGCACGGCTGACATCACAACGTTGAGCTGCTCTTTGGTGTGCTCGATCACTTCATAATCAACGTACAGTGAATCGAGCGGCAGCGGAATATACTGATCGACCTCTACCTGGATAGCGCCATCGAGGTGCGCTGCTTCTTTGGCTGGGATCATGAAGGTGCGCGAGTAGGTGCGACTGGTTGGCACGCCAATCACTACGTGATCGCTACCGAGGTTGCCAATGAGATGTTCGTTGATGAGCGAGCTAAGGCGCTCGGCCAGGTAGGAATCATCGGGGTTGTCGAGGGACGTCTGGACTTCCTTGGGGTCGAGGTCGAGCGAACCATAGCCTAGCACGAGCCAGCGCTTGGGGTCGATCGACATGATTTTGATGCCTGTCTGACTAATGTCGAGACCGATGATTGGTTTGTCGCGATAAAATAACTTTGCCATGATACGTTCGTTTCCGTCATTATAGCATAAGCGATATGATAAACGCTAGCGTTTTGAGGAGGATTGTCATGGATCGGTAGACTGTTGTTCGTGGTGTGATAATGGCAAAAAAAGACAGGTCGCTGGCCAGTGGCAGATCACGCTATCGGATAAAGAGCTGATGCGTGGTATGAAACGCTGACGGAGAACAGGGAATCCAGCCTTACTTAATCTGATTTGCCATATTCGAGATTGGCAACATCACCGAGGCGGCAATGAGCCCGACCATGCCGCCCATGATGACGATCATGACGGGCTCGATGATAGAGCTGATGCCATCGATCGCGACGTCCACTTCCTCTTCATAATAATCTGCCACCTTTACAAGCACGGTGTCGGTCTGGCCAGTCTCCTCGCCAACGGAAAGCATTTGCGCTACGATGGGTGGGAAGAGTGGGTTCTTCTCGATGATACTCGAGAGGTTGCGCCCATTCTTGACTTGCTCGGCAGCATCATTGAGGGCATTTTCGTAGACTTTGTTGCCCACTGCTCGGGCAGTCACGCGGAGGGATTCGAGCACTGCTACCCCAGATCCCATCAACGCCGAGAACGTGCGAGCAAAGCGAGCAACGGCGATCTTGGTAATGATATCGTTGATTTTTGGTATCTTGAGAATGATGGTGTGAAGCCAGAGCTTGCCTGCTGGTGTCTTGATATAGCGGCGGAAGAAATATATCCCCGCACCGAGCGCAGCAATGATGAAGATCCCATACTGGATGATAAATGCACTCAGCCCGAGCATAAACTCGGTAATGGCGGGCAGCTTGGCATCCGGCCCACCAAGGCCGCGCACAATGCTGCCGATTTGCGGAATAACAAACACCATCAAGCCAAAAAAGGCGGCAATGGTGATAACAATGAGCACGGTAGGGTATGTCATGGCGCTTTTGATTTTTTTGCGCATACTGGCGTTTTTTTCTTGTTGCATGGCCAGGCGTTTGAGGATGTCATCGAGAATACCAGCCGCCTCGCCCGCGCGCACCATGTTAATAAAAACGGTATTAAAGGTCTCTGGGTGTTTTTCGAGTGCGTCGGCCAGTGCCATACCGCCCTCAACATCGCGCAGCAAGTCGCCCGTCACCATTTGGAGGGCTTTGCTGCTGGTGTGGTCGTGCAGTGAGCCCATGGCGCGCAGCAGCGGCACACCAGCCGACACCATAGCGCTAAGTTGACGGGTGAACATCACCAAGTCCTCACTCTTGACCTTGTTACCACCAAAGAGAGCAAAGCTGGCGCGCTTTGGCTTGACTTCCTCAGCACTAATTGGTCGCAGGCCTTGGCGGCTTAGGCTGGCTAAGGCACTGGCACGATCGGGGGCGTCAATCGTTCCATTGATGGAGTCGTTTTTGTTGGTGATGGCGATGTAGCGAAATTGTGGCATATTATTCCTTTGTGACGCGGAGCACTTCTTCTACGGTGGTGTTGCCGCGGATTGCTTTTATTAATCCATCGGTGAGCATAGTGGTCATCCCCTCGGCGACGGCTTGGTCTTGGATTTCATTGCTGGTATTGCCGCCGATAATCATCTTTTGGATTTCGCGCGAAGTGCCGAGGACTTCGTAGATACCCACCCGGCCCTTAAAGCCGGTGTGATTACATTCATCGCAGCCGTTTGGGTTTGGCTGCCAGAGGGCGGCGATGGTCGTGTCCGTCGTGCCCCAGGGTGTCTCACCACCGACCTTTTGGACGATCGCCTGGGCCTCAAGCTGGTGGATGTAATAGAAATTTTGACCCGGTGCAAGGTGAAAGAGACGGACGATTTCTGCGACTTCTGTTTGGTTGGGTTCGTAACTCTGGCGGCAATTCATGCAGAGGCGGCGCACCAGGCGCTGGCCCACCACGGCCTTAACGGTACTGGCGATCAGGAAGGGCTCGATCCCCATATCCAGCAGGCGTGGCAAGCAGGTGGCGGCGTTATTGGTGTGGAGCGTACTAAATACCAAGTGGCCGGTTAGGGCAGCTTGGACGCCAAGATTAGCTGTTTCGCCGTCGCGGATCTCACCCACCATAATAATATTTGGGTCTTGGCGCAGCAGAGCACGCAGACCGCTGGCAAAGGTCATACCGGCTTTGCTATTGGTTTGGGTTTGGTTGACGCCGGGGATTTTATACTCCACCGGATCTTCAATGGTCGAGATATTGACCTCTGGTGTATTGAGCATCGACAGGACAGAGAAGAGCGAGGTAGACTTGCCACTCCCCGTTGGCCCCGTTACGAGGATCATCCCATTGGGCTCGGTCAGTGCTTGATTAATAACAGCCAGCGAATGGCCCCAGTAGCCGAGCTGCTCGAGTGTTACTGCTTGGTTCGATTCGTCGAGGATACGCATCACCACCTTCTCACCATCAGCGATGGGTAGCGTGCTGACGCGCAGAGCATACTGCTTGCCTGCGACTTTGATCTTAAAGCGACCGTCTTGTGGTACGCGGCGTTCGTCTATCTTGAGGTTGGAGAGGATCTTAATGCGGCTGATGAGCGCACCAAGCACATTCTTGGGTAGGCGGTTCACTTCTTTAAGGACACCATCAATCCGGTAACGTACCTGTACGAATTGCTCGCGGGGCTCGATGTGGATATCGCTGGCATTGCTGCGGATGGCATATTCCAGTAACAGATTAACCGTTTGGGCGATTGGTGAGTCTTCCGCTACCTCTGCTTCGGTCACTTTTTGGTTGGAGCCATCATCCTCGCGCTGGATGTCGATCACTTCCTTGAGCTCCTGCGTCACATCGCCGCGGTACCCCTCAAGGCACTCCAAGATATTGCTGCGCGGTGCAATGTAGATGCGAGTATTGGTGCCGATCTCCTTCTCGATGAAGTTGACGGCTTGCACATCGTCTGGGTCATCCATCGCAAGGTGGATCAGCCCATCAGGGTCGATCTTGAATATGACGGCATTATACTGGCGGGCGATCCGCTCAGGGATGCGCATGAGAATATCGGAGGGGATATCGCGCGGATCGGGCTCGATGTAAGGGATGTCGGCGTAGGTGGCATAGAGCTTGGTGAGGGTACGCTCATCGATGAGGTTGTTTTGCAAGACAATATCCTGCAGCCGCAAATTAGATGACGCAGCCTCACTCACCAGTGGTTGGAGTTGCTGGCTGGTCGCAGCGCCACTGCGCTCGAGAAGTTTGACGATAGTGGAATCAGATATATGCATAGTACTTACGCTTATTGTAGCTCATTATGCTTATGCTGGCTAGAGGATAGCGCAATATTCGTGCTAGCAGAGGTGAGGCTGTGCTATACTAGAGCTAGTATGCGTGTTATCTGTCAATCAATTGCCGATACGTTGCAGCTTGGCCAACGCCTCGGCCAAGCATTGCGTGGTGGTGAGGTGATCGTGCTAGTGGGGGATATTGGCGCAGGCAAGACAACGCTTGTTAAGGGAGTCGCGCGTGGCCTCGCCATTACCGATGATATCCAGAGCCCAACCTTTACGATTAGTCGGCTCTACCACGGGCGCGATGATATCCAGCTTGCGCATTATGATTTTTATCGTTTAGGCGATGCAGGGGTGATGCAGCTTGAATTGGCTGAGGCGATTGTTGAGCCTCGCACAGTGACTATCATCGAGTGGGCTCAGGCGGTGGCAGAGGTCGTCCCACCCGATCACCTAACGATCACCATCACTGCACAGAGCGAAACCGCTCGCCAGCTGGATATTGAGGCTGGTGGCACCGTGTCGACGCAGCTTCTCCAGGAGGTCTCGGCATGATTATTTTGTGGAATAGCGCAGGGATGGTGGTGGAGCTAACACTGGTAGATGACACTGGTACTCAGACGAGTTATGAGTGGCCAGCTGGCCGCACCCTGGCGCGCGATATGCTGGCGTATCTGCGCGATCGCTTGGCTGAGCATGGCAAAACGCTGGTGGATGTCACTGGCGTTGGGGTATTGCCCGGGCCGGGGAGCTTTACGGGGCTGCGGATTGGCCTGACGGTGCTTAATACACTCGCGCACGAGCAACATATCCCGATTGTTGGTGCAACGGGTAATGATTGGCGCGCTGCCTGTCTTAGGCGGCTGGCGCATGGCGAGGATGATAGTATTGTTTTACCTCAGTACGGCGCCGCTGCACACATCACGCAGCCAAAGAAGTAGCTAGTGCAAAGCATAAGGGTAATAAATTGCTACCTCTGTAAATAAACAGACATCGATATTGCCAGTTGCGCAAATTAGCCAAAACGCGATACAATATATTAGTCTGTAGATAGTTTTAATGTTTGATAACACCGGTGTGGGCTGACGCAAGTCTGATGTAATAAGAACAACACATATCCGGAGAAAGGAATACCATGATAGAAGTACTCTTCGCGGCGATTGGCGTGGCGCTTGGTTTTGGTGGCAAGTACGCCTATGATCGCCAGCAAACTACCAATGGTCAGCGGACAATTGACAAAGAATTGGCTCAGGCCAAGCAGCAGGCGGGAGATATCGTCCTCAAGGCCAAGGACGAGGCGCTACGGATCGAGAACGAGCGCCGCCGCGCCATGCAAAAGACAGAGAATCGTTTGCTCGAGCGCGAGGCAAGCCTCGATCGCAAACTCGACGAGCTCGATCGCCGGAGCGAGAAGCTCCGCAAGAGTGAGACAGAGGTCGATGAACTGAAGAATGAGATCCGTGAGATTCGGGGTCGGCAGCAGGCCAAGCTCGAGAAAATCGCTGGCCTCACCAAGCAAGATGCCGCCAGCAAGCTGATGCATATGACCGAGCGTGATATCCGCCAAGACCTGACTGGCCTGGTTGATAAATTACAGCGCGAAGCGATGGACGATGCCGAGGAGAAGGCCCAGATGATCCTCGTGACAGCGATGGAGCGCATGAGTAGCGAAGTGACAGCCGAGCGCACAGTGACGGCCATCAAGCTGCCCGACGACGATATGAAGGGTCGCATCATTGGCAAAGAAGGGCGCAATATCCAGGCTCTGCAGCGAGCTACTGGTGTTGACATCTTAGTGGATGACACGCCAGGGATGATCGTCCTCAGTAGCTTCGACCCAGTGCGGCGCCAAGTGGCACGCCTGAGTCTCGAGATGCTCATGAAGGATGGGCGGATCCACCCTGGTCGCATCGAAGAGGTTGTGGCCAAGGCAAATAAGCAGATTGACAAAGAAGTCGTGCGGGCTGGTGAAGATGCGGCGCGTGAGATTGGCGTAGCTGGTATTCCAAAGGAGCTGCTCCACCTTGTGGGTGAGCTGAAGTTCCGGACGAGCTATGGTCAAAACGTCTTGAAGCACAGCACTGAGATGGCCCAGATTGCCGGGCTAATCGCGGCAGAGATTGGGGCAGATGTGCGTACCGTGAAGATCGCCACGCTACTCCACGACATGGGCAAGGCGGTGACGCACAAGATGGAAGGCAAGCACCACCACATTGGGGCGGAGCTGGCCCGCAAAGCGGGCCTAAGCGAAGCAATTTGCCATGCTATTGAAGCTCACCACGATGATATCGAAGCCACGACCCCCGAGGCGATCGTTGTGCGGGTGTGTGATGCAGCCAGTGCTGCTCGGCCTGGTGCGCGCAACATGAGTGCCGAGAACTTTGTGGAGCGCATGCGCGACCTGGAGAATGTTGCCACCAGCTTCCGCGGCATTGACAAAGCTTATGCGATTAGTGCTGGGCGCGAAGTACGTGTCATCGTCCGGCCAGAGGTTGTGGATGACCTCAGTGCTATCAAACTCGCGCGCGATATCGCTACGAAGATTGAGAGCACCATGCAGTATCCTGGTACAATCAAGGTCAACGTTATTCGCGAGACACGAGCGATTGAATTTGCCAAATAGAGTCTAATGACTCAACTCATTACAGACAAAACCCGGTCAAGTAAATTGGCCGGTTCTTTGTCGTGTGGATTTGTAGTTTGAGATATAAATGCACACATGAGCTAAAGTATATCCCCATTTCGTGACGTTGTGATGGCAATGAGATATGCGTCTTTTAAATCGCCTGAGAGTTAATTATCCTTCATCTCCAGACTTGGCATCGGTTTATACGCCTCTTGTATGAATGGCAGGAGTATGAGTAGGTACAAAAAGCGATAGCCTTAGATCTATAAGCTCAACACCACAAAAGGGTTGATGTGGACGAGACGCTACATTTCTACAGTGGAGACAGGGATGTCAGGATTAGAGTTAGAATATAATGAGAAGCCTCTATTCTGTGATAAGCGGCCAAGAAGGAAGAAGAGAGAAATAATGACTTTTGGAGTCCGCAAAATGCATGATAGCACATAAGACCAAGACGGCTGCAAAGGCAAAAAGAGTTGCCACCCCCAATAAAATCATTAATAGGGGAGTTTATTGTGCGAGCGATTTATCTAAGAATGATCTTGTAGCGTGCAAAAACACCGACGCTACGATGCCGCCTCGCCCTGCTTTTCGGCAACGATCACGACCCGACCGGTCTTAGCGCCGCCTAGGTCGCAACTGTAGAGAGTTAGGCGGGCGTCTTCTGTTGGGGCTTCGATCTCAACGCTGGTTGGTTTGACGTCAAACTTTTTGGTGATTTTGTAGTTGTAGCGTTTGCCTTGGTAGTCGGCGAGAATTTGGTCGCCCAGGGCGAGCTTGTCGATATGAAAGAATGGTGATTTTTCTACTGTGCCGCCAGGCGTGGGCTGGATGCTAAAGCGATGAGCTGCCACGACAAAGTTACCACCCTTCTCGGGGTTGCCATGGTCGGGGTAGCGCCACCACGCACCACGATCGAGCGCGAGTTTGCCATTGGTGCCGTACGGGATATTAACGCCAATCTTAGGGATGATAATGCGATTGTCTTTGGCTTCAGGTTTGGCGAGTGTCGCCACAGTGATTGGCTTGGTGAAGTGCGGTGCGATAATCGGTGATGTGGTGAGTAGGAGTAAATACCCTCCCACTAACAAAAAGAGGACTGCGATAGTACCGAATATCCAGTTTGGTATCGAAATGCGTGGCATGCGCATACGCGAACGACGCGGCGCAGATGGCTGCCGCTTTGCTTTATTCATTGCTAGCATAATAACTCCTCATCTCTGTCTATTATACGGCACGAGCAGCAGCACGCCAATAGCATGACCGTCATAGTATTGGTAGATGGCTCCATTAGGTAGTTCTACTCTAGAGTAGAGTGGATAGAAAACTCTTGTACTTTATCCATGGTTTTATTCGATAGAGTGTATAGATCAATCACTAATCTAACTCTGGTGTTAATAGTTAAATAATGGTATCTCTTATAGCGATATCAAAAAATAACTTGCAAGCAGAGAAGTCAACATTGAAAAGGCTAGTATGGAGGCGTAACCTAAAAGCTATCCACCCAAAGTAAGGGTGGGTAGCATATAAGTAGTGCTGTTGTAGCGGAGCAGATTACTACTGCTTGAATGGCTGCGCGAGAGTGAGACTCTCGTCTGCTTCGGCAATGCGGAGTAGCTCGTTGTACTTCGCCACGCGGTCGGTGCGCGAGAGCGAGCCGGTCTTGATCTGTCCACAGCCCAGGCCAACTGCCAAGTGGCTGATTGTGGTATCCTCAGTCTCGCCAGAGCGGTGACTCATCACGGTGCGCCAGCCAGCATTCTGGGCAAGTTGCACGGCCTGGATTGTCTCGCTGAGAGAGCCGATTTGGTTCGGCTTGACGAGGAGTGCATTGGCCGCGTCTTGGTCGATCGCTTGCTGGATGAGGCTTGTATTAGTGACGAGTAGGTCATCGCCCACCAGCTGGACGCGGTCACCGAGGCGCTGGCGGAGCTGCTGCCAGCCTTCCCAGTCGCCCTCGGCCAGGCCATCTTCGATGCTGACGATTGGGAATTCGTCGACAAGAGCAGCCAGCCAGTCGATCATCTCGCTACTGGTTAGGCTCTTGCCCTCGCACTTTAGCTCATAGCGGCCGTCGTGGTAAAACTCACTCGAGGCAGCATCCATCGCAAAGACGACATCTGTGCCAACGGTGTAGCCAGCATTGGTGATAGCTTCGCTGAGCAAGGCGAGTGGCTCGCGGTTACCCTGGCGGACGCGTGGTGCATAGCCACCTTCGTCGCCAACAGTAGTGGGGTAGTCGTGTGCTTTGAGGACTTTGGCAAGAGCGTGGAAGATTTCGGTGCCCATGCGGAGGGTGTCTGCAAAGGTTGTCGCACCCTTGCAGATGATCATAAACTCTTGGATATCGGTTGCAAAAGCAGCGTGTGCACCACCGTTGAGAACATTCATCATTGGTAGGGGAAGGCTTGGTGTGCTGTCAGTTTGCTCGGCAATGTAGCGCCAGAGTGGTTGCTGCTTGGCATTGGCGACGGCCTTGGCGGTGGCAAGGCTAACGCTGAGAACAGCATTAGCGCCGAGCTTAGACTTATTATCCGTCCCGTCAAGAGCAAGCATTGCATTATCAATCGCCTGCTGGTCGCTCGCATCGTGGCCTAACAATGCTGGAGCAATGATATCGTTGACGTGGGCAACTGCCTGGCTCACCCCTTTGCCAGTCCACTGATTGCCACCATCGCGTAGCTCCAGTGCTTCGCCCGCACCGGTACTTGCTCCGCTCGGGACAGCCGCTCGGCCCAGCGTGCCATCAGCAAGGATGACGTCCGCTTCGACGGTGGGGTTGCCGCGGCTGTCTAAGATTTGTCGTGCTTTTATGGTTTGGATAGAGTAGTTGTTCATGTCTTCTAGTATATCATTGAATGGAAGGTGATCACTATTACAGCAAGACTACTGTTAGAATCATATGAACCAAATACGATAATTTTCATGCCAGACAAGGATATTGACAAAAGGTCATTTTGTAGATTCAAGCATTGTATTTGCTAGCACACATGGTACAATATAATTACGGCAACGGTTAATGAAGCGGAGGGTTGCAGCAACCCTGTGTTCTTCGTTTCGCACCTACACAGTAAGGAGGGCTATTCCCATGACATTCAAAAAGGTAGGTATCCTTAGCGTATTGGCAGTTGGCTCAATGGCGGCGGGATCTTTGCTGTTTAATACAGCACCAGCGTCGGCAGAGAGTTTCGGGCCGACAGCCAATGACAACGGTACGTCCGTTGTCCAATACTACGATGGGACGAAACTGTTTTGCGTTTCTGATGCAAACTACCCCGATGGTACACCTGGCACGACAGCCTTTACAGTGGCGCCAACCCAAGGTAACGGCCCAAGCTATGGCCAAATCCTTGGCGCAGGCGAGACCGGCTGTGTCAGCCTTGAGGCAGCACCAGAGGGAGCAGCATATCGCTACTGGCTGTTGTCTCGTACTGACGGATCAGTATACCAAGGCGATTTCGTTCGCTAAATAACTACTCACTGTAAGCACCCGATATACCCAAAAAAACGAAAATGAAAACCCCGTTGTCGCAGCCCCCTTCCGGGGGCTTTTTGAATCTTGAGCGATTACATAGTTCTTGCATTACTCTCTTGGTAGGTAGGTGTATAGCACTCGCGCCAATAGTGCCGTATAATGGAGACATGACAGGAACACTTATCATCAGCCGGCACGGCGAAAGCGAATGGAATCTACAAGGTAAATGGACAGGCTGGACAGATGTAAGCCTCACCGAGAAGGGCAAAAGCGATACGCGTCAACTTGGCGAGTTCTTGCGTGGTCGCACCATCGATGCAGTGTATACTTCGGCGCTCAAACGAACACATGAGACACTTGATGCGTTGATGGAAGGTGCAGATAACCCAATCCGCTCGAGTGATGCTGCGGTGGTGCACGCGTCTGAGCTTAACGAGCGTGACTATGGTAACCTAACTGGTAAGAACAAGTGGGAGGTTAAGGAAGAGATTGGCGAGAAAGCCTTTAATGGTATCCGGCGCGGCTGGGATTACCCTGTACCCGGTGGTGAGACACTCAAGGATGTGTATGAGCGCACGATTCCGTATTTTGAGACAGAGATCTTGCCGCGGCTCCAGACAGGCGAGACGGTATTGATTGTGGCGCACGGCAACACGATTCGCGCGCTTATGAAGTACCTCGACCGAATCCCGGAGGAAGATATGGGTACAGTAGAGATGCCCTTTGGCCAGCTGCTTGTCTATACATTTGAGCCTGGCACAGCATATCCCACTGCATGCGATGTGCTTAAAGCAGATATTGTACCACCCAAAGCGTAATACATATCACGACGCGTTTTATAGATACACGAAGTTGGTGCTTACGTGTGTTGCGTTTACGTTTCTTGGATGAACACCGCAGGCTGGTCTTATACTTGTGAGTGGGCACATTGACTTTGACAGTAAGAACAGTAGACAAGCTGCCATATTGTGTGGTATGATGGCAAAGTCTTGTATCGCGGGGTGTGGCGCAGCTTGGTAGCGCGCACCGTTCGGGACGGTGAGGTCGCTGGTTCAAATCCAGTCACCCCGACCATACTTTGCTCCGGCAAAGAGTGGTCGCCCGTGTGATATAAAGCGTATCGGGGTGTGGCGCAGTTGATAGCGCGCGCGGTTTGGGACCGCGAGGTCGCTGGTTTGAGTCCAGTCACCCCGACCATATTTTGTAAGTAATTTTGATCTGGCTTGTGTAGTCAGATTATTTTTGATAGGTACACAATACTTAGTGCGAACAAGAGCACCGTGAAGAGAAGACTGGGATGAGCGAGGATGACGTGCTCGTTTTTGCAGCTACAACTCTTAAATACGATTATCCTGCCACACAATACAGAACGCGGCATCCCGATACAGTTACCCCAGCTGAGATAGCGGCAATGGATCCGCATGAATTTTCAGACTTTGCAACTGCACAAAGTGTGATTGATGATTTTCGCGCTATTCCTCCCGCTCATCGAAGGACCGATTGATCTAAGTCGCTTTTCATCTGCTTTACTAAGGATGAATTTTATAACTACAGTAACAAATGGGTTGCCAGCAATCATTACCGGTTAATTAAAAAAACAGTGGTAAAACCACACACCATAGCATCAGTTTGTGCTGTCGTGTATAATGGCTAGTAATTATGGTAGCGCAGTCTTCTCAGCCAGCAAAGTCGAAGGAGCAGCCCAAGCAGCCACAGCCACGGCGGTTTGCGCTTTTGGTGACGCATTGCTGCGCGTCGGTGGGGTATCTCTTTTGCTTGCTGCTGTGGGTGTGGTGTGCAATGCAGCTACTCTACCCATATATCACGCGAGATAAGGCGCTTTGGGTTATACCGGAGCCGCACGACCAGCCAGAGATCACGCTTCCACAGGGCATGCCTTCAGGGGCGGACTTGCCGCAGCCAGTAGCGATTGCACTCGTAGCAATCATCACCATCGGTATGATTGGGTGCGGCCTCTATATGTTGGTCATGTTGCCGCGCAACATTGCCAAAACAGGCGAGCGCGTAGTAAAAAAGACAACGAAAGCAGTTGCACCCCTGGCAACAAAAACCCACCAGCCAGTGAGCAAGAAGCAGCGCACCATCATCAACGCACGCATTGCGGCAGGCATTAAGGTGCTGGCTTGTGTGGTGCCAGTGATTGTCCTAATGATCTGGCCGGGTGCGGCACCATTGTCGCAGCATGTGGTACGGATCGTTGCAGTGTTTTGTGCTGGCATGGCATCCTTGAGCTTTTTGCTCCAGTATGCGCTAGCACGGATGCTTGGTGTGCCTGATACACTCCTCAAGTAATTAGTATCTTCTTCTGATATAACAATACCTCTGCTCTTGGCAGAGGTATTGTGCATTTGAGTGCTATCCTTGCGGCGGGAAGGGATCCTTCTTGGGTGGGACGGTATCGGCATCGCGATACTGGGCCGTACCGTCGGCGCGCTGGATTCTGAGCTCGCCACCACCGTGCTGGCGCATGTAGCGCCTGGTTTGGTCGATGACTTCCTCCTGGGTCGTGCCCACAAAGTGGACGCGGCCAGTGCTGTCGGCGACTGCTTGGTAGCCTTTGAGTTTGTTACCGCTAATCGTAAAATTTTGTGCCATGGAGTACTCCTCGTGCGGCTTTAACGATATTGGTATGCAAGGTGCCAACCCTGCCTCCTTCTAGCCTAATACAAGATTGCTGATGAGGCAAATTGATACTGTAGGGAGTAATGAGTTGAAGTAAGCTTCAAGCGGAGAAATAATGATTTGATATATCACAGATGAGGTTGATGGTGATACACGAGTACTCTTGAGCTGGCCAAAGTATAGTATACAACATTAGTGACTCATAATTATGGATAAAATTGCTATGACATATATGCGATATGGCCAAAGTGTGCTATAAATATAAGCATAAGAGTATTTCAGAGGGGGAATAATGAAACGATGGGGATTGAGCGTCGTGCTGCTATGCGGTGCACTCTATGGGCTGGCGATAGCTCCGCCAGTACGGGCAAATACGTCGCTGTGTGGTACAAATGATCAGCTATTTAGGGCGGTGCGTCGGCCATTGGCGACTGACTCAGCACCAGCAGCTCGCGCGATGGCATGGCTCAAACAGATGATGGAGCCAAAGCATAGCCCAGGTGATGGTAGTACCATCACGCCAGCACAAGCCTATGGCTTTGACTACCAAGCAAAGGTGAGCGGGCGCTTCACACTTGCACATTCACGACAAACCGAAAGTGCGACGCCACTGACGGTTCCTCATACTGCGCACGCTGCCGAAGGTTACCGCGGCACAGTAAAAGGAACAGCACCAACGGGGGCGAATCCACGTGAAGTGCGGGCGTATCTCTACAGTGATGCTGAATATGAGCAAATGACCGTTGCGCCAGCGGTGGTACAGTCGGATGGCACATGGACGCTTGATCTCTCACCTGTCAACCCGGCATTTGCGGGGTCGTGGCACTTCCGGTTATATGACAAAGTGACGGGGCAGCAGATTGGCGAGAGCTGGCCGCGACCTGTGACGTATAAGAATCTGGAGGTGCAGCTCTACGCGGTATCTGATAAAGAATACCTCCAAGCTACGCAGCCAGCCCAGGCAGATAATACTTTTAGCTTTGATGCAGTGGGCAAGGGGCACAAGCTGATTCGCCTCTATGATACAGCAACTAAAACTATCATTGCCGAGTATTTCAAGCCAGAGCTAGTGGGGCTCATTCGCTCGTATGAGTATGCACCAGGCCAAGATGGCTATGGTACGCCGCGTGAGTCGTATAGTTATGTGTATGATCAGTCGCTGGCACTGCTGGTGGCGATTGGTGCAGGTGATCGGGCAATGGCAGACAAGCTAGTGCGTGGCCTAAGCGCCATCCAAGTCAAGACGGGTGAGCAGAAGGGGGCCTTCCCGGCGAGTGCGCACCAGCTTGATTATACAGGAATCCAGCAGCCGATTTATTATACTGGTGGCATTGCCTTCGTGCAGTATGCGCTCATCCGCTATATGGAAAAATATGGCGACCAGCAAGGGGTGCGCCAGATGATTCTCGATACCTTCCGCTGGCTTGAGACGATGAAGACGACGACTGGCGATGCTGCCGGGTTATTCCGTGGCGGGGTGAAGATTGATAATGGCGTCAAGAAGGATATTGCGTGGCATGCTACCGAGCACAACACTGACATGTGGCATGTGTACGAGCGAGCAGCCCGCGTGCTGGGCGATAAGCAGTATACCCAGAAGGCAGACGAACTCGCGAAAGCGACAGTAGCAAAACTATGGAATACATCTGAAGGGCGCTTTAACCAAGGGTATAACGACAGCAGCAAGGCGCTCGATACAACAAGCTGGGGCTCAATTTTCCTTAATGCGATTGGCGAATATGACAAAGCTAAGCAAGCGCTTGCTTATACTGCCAGCTACAAAACAACCGATGGTGCGGCAAAAGGCTATACGCCGTATTTGACAGGTAACTACGTGCCAACCGTGTGGTTTGAGGGGACGTATGGTGTGGCGCAGGCATATAATATCACTGGGGACGCAGCCACGGCGCGGGCAATCTTGGCAGATACTTACCCAGCGCAGCGGCCAAACGGTGCATGGCAGTACGCCTCCAAGGCAGATCTGCCAAATGAGCTAACTAATGCAAACTCAGTGGCATCGACAGCGTGGTATGTGTTGGCGGCCAGCTACCCAGAAGCGATTTGGTCGGAGTGCCGCGCGGCACTGGTGACAAATCCGCTCGATCCAAATAAACCCAACCAGCCCACTCAGCTAGCCAAGCCAAGCCAATTCCACGGCCTCTTGGCTGACACAGGTGTATCGCTCTGGCAATTTGTCCTCGCGACAGCGGCGTTGCTTGCTAGTGGAATGCTACTGGCGCGCTATGTGCGACGCGCATAACAGTCACTACTTCAATCCCCGAAAAGTACTTGATTTGACGTTATCATACATCTTGTTGTCTTGAAGGAGTTTCTTTATCGTTTTCACATCGTCGGGCTGTCCTGCCAAGAGATACTGAGCTTGATTACCATATTTATTGATTGCCTGTGCAACGTGCTCTTGGCTGCGGGCAAGACTGGCATCAGTCTCATAGGTCACATTGGCTGTTTTATTTGCTCGCTTCATTATACGTCCAGTGGAAGATACCACATAGCAACGGTGATTACAAAGTAGCTTATCAAGCCACAACCATAGCTTACAGCGTACCCCCTACAACAGAACTTTCGATTGATTCTGTAGTATAATGAGTCTTATGGAAGTCAACTCGCTGCTGCCGGCAACGAAACAGGCAGTTGATGCGTATATCGTGGATCGTATTCACGACCGGGTTGCGCAGGCCGCAGCGGTGCATCCGCGCTACGAGCGGTTGTGGCGGGAGATCGCGCGCATTTACCAAGCAGGCGGCAAACGGATGCGCCCGTATTTGACAGTGGTGGGGTATGGTGAGTTGGATGAGGCAATCGTTCCAGTTGCGGCGGTGCAAGAATTATTGCATGTGGCCATGTTGGTGCACGATGACATTCTTGACCAAGACGCGTTGCGGCATAGCCAAGCTACCGTCAACGGCGCCTACGAAACTGACTATGCATCGCTATTGCCGGCGCAGCAGAGTACCCATTATGCCAATAGTGTGGCGCTACTTGCGGGTGATGCGCTGCTATCTGAAGCATATCGTTTGGTGCAGTCAACGCCTTTCTCATCACCAATAATTCGCCAGCTATCGGAGCGATTATCGCAGTCGGTGTTTGAGGTAATTGGCGGCGAACTGATTGACGTTGAAGCAGGTTTCATCATGACTGAGCATTTTGATCCCATGACTATTTACCGCCACAAAACAGCTAGCTACAGCCTTGTGGGCCCGCTTGTATCTGGTGCATTGTGCGCAGAGGTTGATGAAACGACGCAGGGAATTCTACAAAAATTTGGCACGCAATGCGGCATTGCTTTTCAACTACAGGACGATTTGATTGGCATGTTTGGTGATGAAGCGACGACAGGAAAATCGGCCGATACGGATGTGCGCGAAGGTAAGAGAACAGTGCTGATCGCCGAACATCAAACGATGATGAGTGACGAACAAGCGGCTCG
>CALHGK010000009.1 GCA_938030095.1 uncultured Candidatus Saccharibacteria bacterium | reverse complement strand
CACTTCATCCGATGGAGTGTGAGAATCTGTCATTGTGCTGACAGATTCTCAGCCCAGCGCAAGAGGTCGATACTTGGGAAGTATCGACCCTTATAGCGTTCCGGAGGAGTGAGTGTGGGGGTGAGCGTGAAAGAAGCAAAGGGCTTTAGACCAGATACACACCAATCTTGCAGGATGGTTATACTAAATCTTCTCTTAAAAAAGCTGCACCCACCGCCAAATTCCGCTATACTAAAGGCAGTAAGGAACCGCTATGACACAAGACAAACACACAGTATCACTCACCTCATCGCTAGCTCAGCGCAGTGCCGAGCTACGCCAGCTGCTTAACCGCTATAGCTATGAATATCATGTGCTGGATGCGCCCAGCGTGAGCGACGCTGTGTACGATAGCCTTTTTGCCGAGCTCAAACAGCTCGAGGCCGCGCACCCTGCGCTCATCACGCCCGATTCGCCCACCCAGCGGGTCGGCAACGTCCTTAAAGGCGGCTTCGTCAAGGTGCAGCATCGCCGGCGGATGGTTAGCCTGAATGATGTCTTCGACACGGCAGAGGTCGAGGCCTGGGTGCAGCGCATGGATAAGCTCTTGCCGGGCCACAAGCACGAGTTTTTTGCCGATATCAAGATGGATGGCTTGGCCTGCGCGCTTATCTATAATGATGGCGTGCTGGTGCAGGCCGTCACACGGGGCGATAGCTACGTTGGCGAAGATGTGACGAATAATGTGCGGACGATTCGCAATGTGCCGCTGCGCCTGCGCGAAGCACCTGGCTTTGAGCACTTACTGCAGGGCAGGACGGAGATCCGTGGGGAGATCGTCATGCTCAAGCGCGACTTTGCGGCGCTCAACCAGCGGCAGCAAGCTGCTGGCCAGCCCGCCTTTGCCAACCCGCGCAACCTTGCGGCTGGCACCATCCGCCAGCTTGACCCAGCACTCGTGGCGCAGCGCCCACTCCATTTTCGGGGTTACGATGTCATCCGTGATGACGCAGCTGAGGTACCAACCAACAGCTACGCTTATGACGCCTTGACGGCGCTGGGTATCACACGAAACCAGCACGCGGCGGTCTTTACCAACCTCGCTGAGGTGATGAACTTCGTCCAGCAGTGGGGTGAGCAGCGCCACGATTTGCCGTTTAATACGGACGGCCTTGTGATCAAGATCAATGATCGCGCTCTCTACGACCGCCTGGGCATGGTGGGCAAGAACCCGCGTGGTGCGGTGGCCTATAAATATGCAGCCGAGCAAGCCACTACCATCGTGCGCGATATCGTCATTAGCATTGGCCGGACGGGTGCTGCCACACCAGTGGCGGTGTTCGACCCAGTCGTCGTGGCTGGCACGACGGTGCAGCACGCCAGCCTGCACAATGCCGACGAGATTGCTCGGCTCGATGTGCGGCGTGGCGACACAGTGGTTATCTTCAAGGCGGGGGATATCATCCCGCAGGTCGAGCGGGTGCTGCCAGAGCTGCGCCCAGCCAATACCGAGCCGATTGACTACCCAGCTGAGCTCCAGCGCCAATATCCCGAGCTGCAGTTCGAGCGGCCTGCAGGTGAGGCAGTGTACCGAGTGCGTGGTGCCAGTAGCTCGCTTATCCTCACGCGCGCCCTCACGCACTTTGCATCCAAAGGGGCATTGGATATCGACACGCTTGGTGAGAAGAATGTCGCTGCATTGGTCGAGGCTGGCTTGGTGCACGACCTAGCCGATATTTATACGCTGAGGAAGGAGGATCTGCTCCGGCTCGATCGCCTTGCCGAGGTCTCGGCGCAGAAGCTCATCGATGCCATTGCTGTTGCAAAGCGCCCACCACTTGAGCGTTTCCTCTACGGCCTCGGCATCCGCCACGTGGGTGCGCAGACGGCAATCGATATCGTGAAACATTTTACAGATGGTTTAAAACATGATGTGCCTCAGCAGGTCAGTGTGAATAATAAACATAATGATTCAGAAAAGAATGCACTGCATGATGAGTCGCAAGTACGTGCCAATACACTTGCAAATGACAAGCAATTGCTTGGCTTCTTGCGCTCTGCCACACTCGACCAGCTGCAGGCGATTGATGGCATCGGCGTGGTAGTGGCTGAATCGATCGTCGCGTGGTTCAGCGACGCAGATAATAGTGCCTTGCTGGATAAGTTTGCTCAGTGCGGTGTCGTGCCACGGCTCGTGCAATCGTCGCAGCAACTTGCTGGCCAAAAATTCGTCATTACTGGCACATTGCAAGCAATGAGTCGCGACCAAGCGGCCGAAAAAATCCGTGCTCTGGGTGGCACCTTCCAGAGTAGCGTCAGCAAAGACACTACCTACCTCGTTGCTGGCGGCAAAGTTGGGGCAAGTAAGCGAGCCAAGGCGGAGAAGTATGGTACAATGATGCTCACTGAAGAACAATTTTTAACACTTATCCAATAAGCAGGAGAAAGATATATGGCAACCCCAGAACAACCACAAAGAGACGAATTAATCGCTGCAGCGAAAAGCATGGCGCCGTTTCCAATTCTCATGGCAACCTTTATGCTTATATATGCTGTGTGGTTTGGTGTGGCGTGGGGCACTATTGGCTGGGCAGTCTTTGCACTATTTGGTGCGTATGCGGCATGGCTGATTTTTTGCGGTGTGCAGCATATCCGCGCAACGAAAAAATTGCCCAAGCCAGCACCAACGCCAGTCAGCAAACGGATCGCTAAGCAGATGCAGCTGCTGAGTACCGTGTCGTATGCGCCGCTGTGGATTATCCTTGCGTTACTTGGTATATTCCAGCAGCAGATTTATATCATGCCAGCGCTTGTGTTGATTGTTGGGCTGCACTTCATTCCGCAGGCGAAGATCTTTGGCCGGACGATTGATTATTATCTTGCACCTCTCCCCATCTGCACGGCATTGATTGGGTTCTATCTTGCCTTTACAACGGGTACTTCGTGGCAAGCGGTCTATGCTGTCAGCAGCATTGGTGGGGCACTCGCAACCGCAGGGTATGGCTTGTATATGGTACTAAGTCACAAGCAGCTCATGAACGAAATCAACCACGCGTAAAAGTGTATGAGAACCAGTGCCAAATCGGCTAGCTTGCAAAATACAAGTGAAAATAAGTATATAGAATCATCTGAATATATCACAGTATGATTCAAAAATTAGACAGAAAAGAGGAGAAATAGCGAATAATAGAGGTAACAGTAACAGGAGCAAAATCACACTAGATACCAGTTTATAACAGAGGTATTATAATGAATATGACAGACAATACGCACAACAAATCAACCATGGCTGGCTTTTTCCTAGATGGCTGGTATGTCTTTGATAACTTTGCGCCATGCCAGGTTGAGTGGCGCGGCGTGCTATACCCCACGAGTGAGCATGCCTACCAAGCGGCGCATTTTTTTGACACCAACCCAGCGCTGGCAGAGCAGGTGCGTGCGTGCTGCTCACCGCGTTTGGCATCCGACTTTGCCAACCAGCACAAGGCCGAGGAAGAACCCAATTGGGACGATAAGAAGGTGGTGATTATGGAAGAAATTGTGCGCTGCAAGCTTGCTCAGCACGATCTTGTGCGCGAGACACTCATTGCATCGGGCGATCGATACATTGTGGAGATGAATGACGATGACAGCTTTTGGGGCTGGGGTAGTGACCGCCAAGGGCGCAATGAGCTTGGCAAGATATGGATACGTCTACGGGATGAATTGCAAAATGCAAGTGATAATAATACCATGAATGGTGATAAATAAAATTCAGAATGGAATACTTGTGAGATAATAGCAACTCTTGATAGTAGACTACTATATAATCCAAAAAGGAACCCAACAATCAACAGGCAAGGAGGACAAGGCAATGGTGCGATTCTATCTCGAAAAGCTCGTACGTGACAAGGTTGTCGAGAAATGCAAGGCCGACCCGCAGGTGCTCCATACGGAGTATCATCAACTGGATCGTGCAGCGTATCGCCGTGAGCTGCAGCGCAAGATTCATGAGGAAGCAAATGAAATTCCGCTGGGCAATAATGCGCCAGAGGAGGCGCTGCAGGAGCTGGCAGATCTGCAGGCCGTGCTCGATGCGCTGCGCGATGATTTTGGCTTCTCACCTCAGCAGGTGCAAGACGCAGTGGCGCGCAAAGCTGCTCATGCTGGCGGCTTCCAAAAGCGCTACTATATCAAGTACAATGACTTAGCGGAAAATAGCAAATGGGTCGAGGTTTTTCGGGCGCAGCCAGAGAAATATCGGGAAGAGAATAACGAAGGAGACGAATGATGCAGCAACCACTATTCATCACAGGCAACCAGCACAAGGCCGACTATCTCGCGCGCATGCTTGGTATGCCGCTAGAGCATCGCAAGATTGATTTGGTAGAGATTCAATCGTCTTCGCCCGAGGAGGTTGTTCGGCACAAAGTGCGCGAAGCGTATGAGATTGCCCAGCAGCCAGTTCTTGTGGAAGATGTGTCGCTGGGGTTTGCGGCGCTGAATGGATTACCTGGCCCATTCATTAAGTTCTTCGTTGAGGCACCAGATGGGCTAGAAAAATTATGCCGTATGCTTGATGGATTTGATGATCAATCGGCACTGGCGGTAGGTGTGTTTGGTTACTATGATGGCCGTGAGATGCACATTTTTCGCAGTGAGCTACCTGGCAGTATTGCAGCGCATCCGCGTGGCGATGGTGGCTTTGGCTGGGACAAAATATTTTGCCCAGATGGCTACAATGGCCGGACACGGGCAGAGCTACTGCCCGAGGAAGATGCAGCGACGTATCCTACTATCAAACCAATTGCGGCACTGCGCGAATTTTTGCAATCTCATAGATAAGATTTTGTGTAATTTCTACCACTGTTATATTCCTGAATCGAACACTAAGTTTATTCATGGCAATTAATAGGTAGCAGTATATTGATGGCGTGGTAGGTATAAGAGTTTGGATCGATTATACAATATACTGTTGAACACTTTTTATTTATATTCAATATAATTGTATACTGCGCGACGTGAGTAGTGTAGCGCGCTGCGTGGTAGCAGGGCATGTATGGGTATGAATCTTACAAAGAGGGAGATATATCACTTGCAATATACAAGCAAAAAAGCTCGGTTATTATGCTGTGAGGTAGTGGAAAAAGTAAGCAGTAGAAAGGTGTTTTTTGCGTCGCGTGAGAGCGATGCATAGGCCAAAACAATTGCTGCAAAGAGAGGGTGAGAGGGGAGCGTGGCACGACAAAAAGTTGCAAAAAGCAAGCAAAAAATCACCAGCCTGCGTGAATCAACTCCACAATCTATTCAGCCGCCATGCTACCAACAATCAAGCTCGCGCCAATCACATCATCCACACTCGAGCCACGCGATAGGTCGCTGATTGGCTGCGCAAAGCCTTGCAATATAGGGCCGTAGGCGTGGCCACCAGCCAGGTGCTCGGCCAGCTTGTAGGCGATGTTGCCGGAGTTGAGATCGGGGAAGACGAGGACGTTGGCTTGGCCAGCGACGGGGCTGGCGGGGGCTTTTTTGTGGCCAATAGCGGGGATGAGAGCGGCGTCAAGCTGGAGCTCACCATCGATGAGAAGCTCTGGCTGGTGGGCTTGCACCTCTGCAAGAGCGTGGTGAATTGTCTCGACACTCTGGCCACCAGCACTGCCGAGCGTCGAGTAGGAAAGCAGCGCAACGCGGGGCTGCCAGCCAAGACGGGTGGCGCTCAAGGCGCTGGCTCTAGCAATGGCGGCTAAGCCAGCGGCGTCTGGTGCAATGTTCATCCCGCAGTCGGCAAAGATAAGCAAGCCACCCTCCCCGCCAGCGAAGTGAGGCATATCCATCACGAAGAAACTCGATGCATAGCGCACCCCTGGTGCCAGGCCAACGACCTTTAGTGCAGCCCGCAGCACCGCAGCGGTGGGGTGGTCGATGCCCGCCACCATAGCATCACACACGCCATCGTGGAGCAGCTGGGCGGCGTAGGTAAGTGGGGTGAGAGGAGGTGTGCCAGTAGTATTTGCAGATGGAGTATCGTGCTGATGCGGCACCGTCATAATCTCTATGCCATCAAGCGAGACACCTGCATCAGCGGCAGCTTGCTTGATGGCTACTGGGCTGTCTGCCACAAGCACAGGCCGCGCGGCCTGCCAATCGGCCAGTTGGCGTACGGCGCTGAGGATAATGGGGTTGGTGCCTTCTGGGTAGGCGATGCGCGGTGGGTGAGTGGCGAGCGCATCACGGAGGGTGAGTATACGCTGATTCATACATATAGTATAATCAATACATGGAAGAACTCATAATTGAACAGGCAACCGCCGTCAGCCAGGCTGATGTGGCGGCAATCGCAGCACTGGGTGATGTGCTGCACCAAGCCGGAACAACTGCGCCAACTACTCCAACCACCTCTGATGCAGCGGCGATAGACGCTTTGCGCCAGGCGCTTGAAGTAGTGATTGCTGCTGAGAATCAAACGCTGCTCTTGGCTCGTCTTGATGGCAAGGTGGTAGGCATGGCAACGCTCGCGCTGCTGGTGGGGCCAATCGCTGGGCGCAAGATTTACCTTGATGATTTCGTGACCGACCCATCGGTGCAAGGCAAGGGGGTTGGCTCACGGCTGTGGGATGCGATGCTGAGCTGGGGCTGGCAGCACGGTGCCGCCAAACTCACCTTCACCTCCAACCCCAAGCGCCAAGCCGCCCACCGCTTTTATCTCCACAAGGGCGCAACGATCTATAACACGACGGTGTTTGAGAAGACGATTGAGTAGCGCGGGCGCTGAGCTGAAAGCTTCGTTTTTTCTTGCACCAATTTGCCTTTAACGAATGGAGTATGATGGCCGTTAATCCAATCAGCTCTAAAAGGCTAAATCTAGGGCATCTTGTAGTACTTCAGAGGAGGTAGGGAAGAGAATGCGGGATTATTCAACCACCAAAAAATAGCCTTTGTTTTATTACTAATATAATACGCCGTGTACTGCGACAGAAAGGCAGCCAAATGACACAAACTCGAGCCCAAGAAACACTTTGCGCACTGGAAGACACCCCGCATGAACGAGTGACTGCGGCCGACCAAGTAGCTGCAGTAGTGCGGCTGAGCCAGATTGCTTTGCATATGATTACAAAATTTGCTGATACGGTTGATGTATATGGCTACCGAATGGACAATGCTGCGCCAGCAAAAGAAGCTGATGCACCTCTGTTTCCGAACCAAAGCCGTGCCATCCTCAGGCTCATGGCACCATATCATGATGGCTCAAATCTGCGGGTAAATGTTGAGACGGCGACATTTTGGCGCGAGCCAGTGCAGCCAAACGCAAGCGATAATGTGATTGCTGCTACAGCGCATGAGGTTAGCTTGGTGAATGGCTCAGCGCAGCTGCGCTACCGCATTATTACAGAAGGCTATCGCCAGCGGGTGGTACGCTCACTGATTGGCCCGGCATATAGTGGCCAGCCTGCTACTCGCACGATTGGTGAGAGCCAACGGATCGGCCGAGGCGACCAAGTGGTGAGCGGCGCCGAAGTGCGAGAGCTCTGGAAGGTTCTGAATGGGGCGGAGTCGCTTGATGGTGAGCTGAAGTGATTGAGCCTCTAAGGCTTCGCTTTCTCAGCCGCCCTTCTATCGCTTCAGGCAGGTAGAATTAAGAACTGGTTGCAAACTAGTATTTATTTTGGCGTTGGGTCGCTCTTGGGGGTATGTCAGTCCTGAGCTTCAAGAGAAAGGAATGATAAAACCTGTGAAATTACCGAAGAGGACTTTGAGACTCAACTAAAGTCGATGTTCTTCTGAAAAGTAAACGTAAAAACCAGCCATGGTGGCTGGTTTTTTCTCTATTCTGAGCAGTGTTTCTCTCAGATATTCTTGCTTATCCTCTCCTAGCGGCAGAACTGCATGGCAATGTAGTATTGGTCGCCTTTTTGCGTCAGGCCAATGCCAGCTTTGTCGTAATCGCCTGAGAACATGATCTTGTTGTGTGGTGGGGAATTGATCCAGACATTGGTGGCTTGTTGCTCATTGTACGAGATGGGCACGAGCTCGAGAATCTCACCACTGGTGCGGCAGGTGTAGAGTTGCTTCAGGCGGTCGAGGCCACCATCGTGGCTAAGCTTATTAATCTGCGCATTGTAGGCCGACTGGGCGCGTGAGCTGGTGTCGATCTGCTCGATACGCTGCACTGTGCCGAGCGAACGGGCTGCCCGCTCCTTGTTGACCGTCGCAAAGACGCGGTCGACAAACTCCGGCGATGGCGTGTTGGAGTTGGAGTTTGACTTACTATTCGATGGGTTACTCTTTTGGGCGTTGCTATTCGAGCGCGTATTCGAACCAGACGAAGCGCCATTGGTTGCGGCTGGCTTTTGCTCTGCGGCTGGTGTTGGCGTTGGTGTCTCGCTGGGCTTCGACGCTGGCTTGATAGCCTTGGGAGAAGCGTTAGACGCGATGATTATCTTGATAGCTTGGTTGCGCTGGGCGAGTGTCTGTGCGGATGGCTGGTCGGATGGCGCTAATGCCTTGGCCATATGCCCACCGGTTGTTGCACTCGATGCATTGTACGCAGGCGCTGACGAACCACTCTTTGGCTGGGCTGCTACGATGACGCCCGCGCCTGCGAAGACGATCATTGTACCAGCTATGCCATACACGAGTCTCTTCATACTCATACTACCCAGCGTAGCATAGATATGACAGGATGTGAAATAAGATTTGTGAAAAACCGGCTCGCAACAGAGGCAAAAATCGTGAGAAAAATAAGAAAAATAGCGCCAAAGCGCCATATAATTACGTATAAACAAGGTTAGCTCACCACTCACCGGAATGCAGTGCACTCGACGGTGAGTGGTGAGGGTGGACTCTTGTGTGCAATGATGAGATTACATCACCTCTTTCTTCTTCTTGATTATTTGCGCTGCCAGTGCAAGGAAGACCGTTCCTGCACACAGCATCACAAAATACACATAGATGGTGTGGCTAGACACTTGGATATGTGCTATATCTCTAGTGACTGCATAGCCACAAATCGAGGTGAGAGCCACACCTGCCGCACACCATGGTATCGATACCCATGCAAGATATCGGTAATGGTAGTGAGTAATGCCAAGGACAAGGAAAAAGTGTCCTGTAGCCAGCATCCCGATCGAAATGACAGTACTCATGATTAAAGAAGACAGCATGATGTCTCCCCTTCCTGAAAAGTCCGAACCCTTTGCGGGATTGCAAAAGGTTAATATATATATATCAATATATGAGCGGCTCGTCAAGACGTGAGACTAGCCGCCTAATGGCAAAGTAGTAGAGAAAGTTGCTCAGAGATATACTGCAGCGCTATTAGTAGCGTATACTACTAATATATGAACTCCACGCCACCAGCCACCCCGCCTGCCGTTTTTTGCTCCTATGCCTTTACCGGTGAGGATGAGGCGGTGGTGCGGGCACGGATGCGCACAGTGGTGGCAGCGCTCGAGCAGGTGGGCTGTGCGGTGTATTGCAATCTCTTCGATCCAGCCTGGCCTAGCTACCACACACCAGGTGAATTCGTCCGCCGTGCGCTGAGCGTGCTGCCTCAGTACGATATGGTACTCGTAGTCCAAGCATCGCCGCGGCGCAGCGAGGGGATGCTCATGGAGGTGGGGGCGGCGCTGGCGCTGGGCAAGCCAATCGCCCTGGCGCAGCACCACAGCGTGAACCAGCAGAGCTACCTGAGCGACGAGCTCATCGCCACCCAGACGGAGGTATGGCGCAGCGAGGCAGAGCTGCCAGCGGTGGTGCAGCGGCTGGTGAGCAATGATAGTGAGATATACCAGCTTTGACATCCACCGCCGTCTCTGCTACAATCAGTCGGAAGTATTAATAATTATAAGGAATCAGATGAAAGCAGTCATTCAGCTTGGCGGCAAGCAGTATCTCGTCGCCGAAAAAGAGACCCTCCTGGTGGACCGCCTCCCGGACGGCGCAAAAGCGCTCGAAGCCGATGCACTCCTGACCATCGATGGCGAGACGACCACTGTTGGTACGCCGCACGTTGCAGGCGTCAAGGTCAAGGCCGAGGTCGTAGAAGCGCTCGTTAAGGGCGACAAAATCCGCGTCATTCGCTACAAAGCCAAAAAGCGCGTCCATAAAGAGCGTGGCCATCGCCAGCAATACAGCCGCATTATGATCACATCGATCAAATAGCTGCAGTGTATATATAACACTACAAAACCACCCAGGTGATGGGTGGTTTTTGGTTCTAAAGCTACGTGAACTGCTCGCCACAGCAGAGTACAGGGAGCGGTATTAGAATTATTCTGAATATGGTATAAAATTGTTCATTTGTTCACCTCTGTTATTTGCCTTGGAGTATGCTTCTATAGTATGCTAAAAGGGACGTATACCTAACAAACAGAGGGAACAACATGACATACAACACACCACCCCGCGCGGGCGATGCTTTGCGTCGCGTGCCACATGCAGCCAATATTGATACTGCGCTTGCACCGCCAGGCCAGCACGAGCAGCCGGGCTTATTGGCTGAGCAGCTCACCGCAGTCGTCCAGGATACTATTACCACCCAGTACAGAAGTGCGCGCCGACGTGGTGCGGCTGGCCGGCGGTGCTACGACGGTGGTGAGGTGCGCAGTGTATACTTTGGCCATGAAACCGATAGTGGGCAGCGCCTCACCCTGAGTGCTCGGGCTGCTTTGGATAAAGATGGCCGGGTGCGCGACCCGCATATTGTCATCTACGAGGTGGATAAATATGGCGCGTATGCTGGCGCAGTGCGGTCGTATTATCTCGACACGCCTAGCCATAGCGATGCATCGCTGGCTGAGCCGCAGGTCTTTTGCTATGAGTATGATTATACCAAGCTAAATGATGCATTTGCACCAGTAAAGAAGGTGCAACCAACAGAGGTAGATAGCCAAGAACTAGCCGATGTGTGCGATTTACTCCAACACGCGACAGTCCAATCACCAGACTATTATACCCATCAAGCGCTCGACAAAGGGAGTCGTATGCTGCGACCCGAGCGTTGGCCGCTAACAGCTGTGGATACGGTAGGGCAGATGGGTCAGCGTGCGCTGCAGCTGGCTGGGTCATGCTTAGCACTGCTTGGCAAAGACCAGCGCATACCCCTCGCTCCGCATATGAGTGAGCTGGTGCGTGGCAGCGCAAGCGATGATGCGTGAGTGCTGGCAGGGGTCTGCCTCGAGGATGAGTAGGCCGCTGGGCGTGAGCCATTGCTCCGTCTGGGCAAGGAGGGTAGAGATGAGGGCGAGCCCATCATCCTCGGCAAAGAGTGCCAGGGCTGGCTCGTGTGCTGTCTCGCGGTCGTCGCGCTGCCAGGCGGGATTGACGTAGGGGAGATTGGCAAGAATGACATCATAGTGCTGCTGCGCTGCCACGAGGAGGTCGCTCTGGATGAATTTAACAGAGGTAGCGCCGTGCTGCTGCGCGTTGCGCTGAGCAATGGTGAGGGCCTCTGGGCTGATGTCGTACGCATCAACTTGGCACTGTGAGAGCTCGAGCTGGGCTGTGATGGCGAGAATGCCGCTGCCAGTGCCAACATCGGCAATGGTGCGCTGGGTGGGCTGAATGAGCTGCAGCAAGAGGGATATCATCTGCTCTGTCTCGGGCCGGGGCACGAGCACCGCGGGTGAAACGACGAAATCGCGCCCATAAAATTCCTTGTGCCCCACCAGGTAGGCCAGCGGCTCATGCTGGAGGCGCCGAGTGAGGAGCTGCTCCGCCTGCATCTGGTGCGCCTGTGAGAGTATGCTATCGCCGTGGGCGTGCAGCCAGTGCCGAGGCTGCTGCAGTACATGGCTTAGCAAGAGCTCACTATCGAGCCGGCTGCTGGCAATACCAGCCGCTCGCAGCTGGGCAGCTGCTGCAGCCAGCCACGTATCGACAGAGGTAGGTGAAGGGGGTGAGTGACGCATTAATGCATTATATTGTAGCATAGTGGGCGATGGTGTAGGTGGGGTGACAATGATTCTACTACACACCAATACGCTGTTAGGATTGGTGCTCTACTGTATCGCTCTTGATCTCCTATGCCTCTTGCTTCCTTGCCCCATTCTATGGTACTATGGTAGCTGTAATTTATTACGTAATAGCAACTCATCCCAGGACGAATTGGTAAGTCTTGGCCAGCGGAGTGTGTAGCTACGCAGCGCTGGTGCCAAGATACTGCTAGTCGCCGGGGATTTTACATGGGAGCAAGAGGGCAATGAAAGCACTTCTCGGTACCAAGATTGGTATGACCCAAATCATCAGCCAGGATGGCACGACGATTCCTGTCACGCTTATCCAGGCTGGGCCTGTCGCTGCGACTCAGGTCAAGTCCGTCGAGACAGACGGCTACAACGCAGTGCAGGTGGCGTATGGTGCGGGTAAGAACCTGAGCAAGGCCGTGGCTGGGCATGTGAAGCCAGCCGGTGTCACCCCGAAGCACATTCGGGAATTTCGTGTCGACGACCTTGGCGATGTCAAGGTGGGCGACACATGGAGCGTTACGGAGTTTGCGCTCGGCGATGTCGTGGATGTCACGGGCATCAGCAAGGGTAAAGGTTGGGCCGGTACGATCAAGCGGCACAACTTTAAGCGCCACCGCAAAACCCACGGTGGTAAGGGTAACACGCGTAAGGTCGGTTCGATCGGTAGCATGTACCCACAAAAGATTTTCAAAGGGAAGCGCATGGCAGGCCAGATGGGCCACGAGCGCGTCACCGTCAAGAATCTGACGGTTGAGTTTATCTCGGCTGAGGACAACTTGATTGGTGTCAAAGGCGCTGTCCCAGGCCCCAAGAAGGGCTTAATTATCCTAGGAGGTGCTAAGTAATGGCTGAATCTACTAAGCCAGCAAAAGCAACCTTGCCAACCAGCGTCTTCGGTGTCGATGTGCCGAACCACGAGCTGCTTAAGCTCGCTTACGACGCATTCTTGGCAAACGCCCGCCAGGCAAGTGCAACCACCTTGCAGCGGGGCGAAGTCCGCGGTGGTGGCAAGAAGCCATGGCGGCAGAAGGGCACCGGCCGAGCTCGCTTCGGCAGTATCCGCAACCCAATTTGGCGGGGCGGTGGTGTGGTCTTTGGCCCACGCGGCAACGAGAACTACCGCAAGAAGTTGTCTAAGACTAGCAAACGTGTTGCCATCCGCCAAGCTCTCACACTGGCTCACCAGGCTGGCAAGATCCAGGTCTTGCCTTTTGAGGACAAGGTAACTGGCAAGACCAAAGACGCTGCGGCGTTTCTCCGCCAGTTCAAGCTTGAGCGCAAAGTGCTACTCGTCGCTGGCGAGAAGTCGCCCGAGCTGATTCGCTCCACCGCCAACCTCCAGCAGGTGCTGGCTGTGAGTGCGATGTATCTCAATGTCTATTACATTCTTAATGCCGACCATATCGTCCTGTCGCCTCAGGCGCTGGATGTTATTACGGCGTGGCTTGCACAGGAGGACAAATAAATGCAACTCGTATTAGTTACTCCCCGTGCTACCGAAAAATCCTACCGGCTCATCACGAGCCAAAACACCTACATCTTTGACGTGCCACTGTCGGCTAACAAGCAGCAGATCGCTGCGGCTGTCGAGGCGCAGTACGATGGCACCAAGGTAGCCAATGTCACTACCGCTGTACAAAGCGGCAAGGCCATTCGCTACAGCCGGGGCAAGCGCCGCTACCCAGGCACCACACACCGCCGCGACAGCAAAAAGGCGTACGTCCGCTTGAGTGAAGGCGAGATCAAGGTGTTTGAGACCGAAGAACAACAGCCGCAAACAGAGCAGAAGGAGGATAAGTAATGCCGATTAAGCAGTACAACCCAACCACTCCCGCCCGCCGCGGCATGACATCGCAGGATTTGAGCGATGTAACGACGCGCAAGCCACTCAAGAGCCTCGTCAAGGCTGGCAAGCAAAAGGCTGGCCGCAACAACACTGGTAAGATCACCGTTCGGCACCGTGGTGGCGGTGTCAAGCGGCACTACCGCTTGCTCGACCATCGCTTGGCTGCTGGCTTGACGCTGACGGTGGAGGAGATTGAGTACGATCCAAACCGCAGTGCACGCATTGCCCGCGTGAAGGATCAGCATGGTCTCTACCACTACATCTTGGCCGACACCCAAATGACCAAGGGCAAGGTGCTCCAGACTGGTGCCGATGCGCCAATCGAGGCGAGCAACCGCATGCCACTGGCTAACATCCCGGTTGGTAGCCAGATCTACGCCATCGAGATCAACCACGGTAAGGGTGCTCAGATGGTGCGTAGCGCTGGTACTAAAGCGCAGCTCATGGCTAAAGAAGACGGCTATGCCATGGTGCGGATGCCTAGTGGTGAGGTGCGTAAGTTCCGCCTCGAGTGCGAAGCTAGCATTGGTGTGGTAGGCAATGTCCAGCACCAGAATGTTAAGCTTGGCTCGGCCGGTCGCCGTCGCCGTATGGGGTGGCGTCCAAGTGTCCATGGTAAGGCCATGAACCCAGCCGATCACCCAATGGGTGGTGGTGAAGGCAAGACGGGTCCTGGCCGCATCCCGAAGACGCCATGGGGTAAGCCAGCAATTGGCTTCAAGACCCGCCGCCGCAAATCAACCAATAAGATGATTGTCCGCAGTCGTCACGAAGCTAAGAGGAAGAGGTAGTCTATGAGTCGTTCACTCAAAAAAGGCCCATTCGTCGACGCGAAGCTTGCCAAAAAAGTGGCAGCGCTGAAAGTTGGCGACCGCACCGTGATAAAGACCTGGGCCCGCAGCAGCACGATCACGCCAGAGATGGTGGGGTTCACCTTTGCGGTGCACAATGGTCGGGTGCATGTGCCGGTGCTGATTACAGAAAACATGGTTGGCCACAAGCTCGGTGAGTTTAGCCCAACCCGTAAGTTCCGCAAGCACGGTGGAAAGGATAAGAAGTAATGGCCGCATCACAGACACAACAGGGGTCGAGCGATGCACCAGCCATCGTTCGGGCGCACATCAAGGGTATAGACCAGACCCCGCGCAAGGTAAGCATTGTTGCTAGCCTGGTGCGTGGCCGCAGTGTGGCCGATGCACTGGTCATTCTTGACCACACCCCGCGCCGCGCCGCACTGCCTGTTAAGAAGGCAATCGCTAGCGCCCAAGCCAACGCCATCAACAATCATGGCCTTGACCCACGCAGTTTGCATATCCACAGCCTTAGCGTGACTGCTGGCCCACGCCTGCGCCGCTACAAGCCGGCCAGCCGTGGCCGGGCTCAGCCATTCCAGAAGCGCTCGAGCCATATCTTGGTTGAAGTGAGTGGTGTGGAGAAGCAGGTCAAGAAGGTACCCGCCAAAGCAACCGATACAGCCAAGAAAGGAGACAACTAAATGGGCCAAAAAGTAAACCCAGTCAGTTTCCGCCTCCAAGTCCACAAAAACTGGAGCTCGCGTTGGTTTGGCCAAAACAAGCGCGACTTTGCGGCTTGGTTGGCAGAAGACATCAAAATCCGTGAGCTGATCGAAGCTCGCTATGCAAGCCGGCCAACGATCGACCGGATCGAGATTGAGCGCAGCCCAAACCAGATTACCATTGCGATTCACACCGCCAAGGCTGGTGTGGTGATTGGCCGCGGTGGGGCTGGTGTAACGGAGCTCAAGCGGCAGATCGAGAAGATCGCTAGCTTGCCAGTACGCATCAATATTGAGGAGGTTCGTCGGCCAGAGCTCAGCGCCAAGCTGGTGTCGGAGAACATCGCTCGCCAGCTCGAGCGCCGCGCCAACTTCCGCCGTGCCGTCAAGATGGCTGCCCAAAACACCATGAACAGTGGTGCAAAGGGTATCCGCATCGAGGTAGCCGGCCGGCTTAACAACGCCGAGATGGCACGCCGCGAGAAGGTGATCGAGGGCTCGGTGCCACTGCACACCTTGCGGGCCGATATCGACTTCCACACCGCACGGGCCAACTGCCCTGGCGTGGGTATTGTCGGCGTCAAGGTCTGGATCTATAAGGGTGAAAGGAGTGCGAAGTAATGTTACTACCAAAGAAAACAAAATTTCGCAAAGTCCGCATCGGCAAGAACCGCGGCAACGCCACACGGGGCAACTACATTGCCTTTGGTGACTATGGCCTGCAGAGCCTGAGCAACGAGCGCGTCACAAGCCGCCAGATCGAGGCAGCCCGCCAGGCAATGACCCGCTACGTCAAGCGTGGTGGTAAGATCTGGATCCGTATCTTCCCACACACCCCAGTGAGCCGCAAGCCACTGGGCCTGAAGATGGGTGGCGGTAAGGGTAACCCTGAGTTCTTTGTTGCGAAGGTCAAGAATGGCACCGTAATGTTTGAGATGAAGGGTGTGCCAGAGGATGTCGCCCGCGAGGCAATGCGCCTGGCGAGCCACAAGCTGCCCGTCAAGACACGCTTTATTAAGAAAGAGGAGGCCTAGCGATGGCAGAGAATACAGTCCCTGCAACAGAGGTCAAGAGCCTCGAGACACTCCAGCAAGAGCTGGCCGCCAAGCGCGCCGACCTGCTTGAAGCCCAGCGGGGCCACCGGGCAGGTGAGCTCGCCAACCCGCGGATCCTTGGCGTGTATCGCCGAGAGATTGCGCAGATACTAACGGAAATTAATCAGCGGAAAGGAACAAACTAATGGCCAAGACATTGACCGGCGTTGTTTCCTCGGCCGCGGGCAACAAGACCATCACGGTGACCGTGACCAGCCGCGAAACACACCCTATTTACGGCAAGCAATACACCGTCACCCGTAAGTATGCTGCTCACGACGAGACAAACGATGCCAATGTTGGTGATACGGTGCGGGTCATTGAGACACGCCCGATCAGCAAGCGCAAAGCATTTCGGCTCGACGCCGTGCTCAAGCGCTCGCAGGGCTCGATTGAGCTCAAAAACGATGACGCAGGCGAAGAGGAGGCAGCATGATCCAGCAAGAATCTCGCCTTAAGGTAACAGACAACAGTGGTGCAAAGTCCATCTTGTGCATCCGCGTGCTGGGTGGCACTCGGCGCCGCTACGCTCGGGTGGGTGATGTGATTGTCGCTAGCGTCAAAGACGCCAGCCCAACCGGCAACGTCAAGAAGAAGTCTATCGTTAAGGCAGTAGTGGTACGCACTCGCGACCAGATCCGCCGCAAAGATGGCAGCACCATCTGCTTCGACGACAACGCTGCCGTCATTATCAACGACGACAAAACACCCAAGGCAACTCGTGTCTTTGGCCCTGTGCCACGCGAATTGCGCGACCTTGGCTATAGCAAGATCATTAGCTTGGCACCGGAGGTACTCTAATGGCACAGCGCATCAAAAAAGACGACATCGTCAAGATCATCAGTGGTGACGACAAAGGCACGACGGGTAAGGTGTTGGCCGTTAACCCCGCTCAGCAGACTGCATTGGTCGAGGGTGTGGGGCTGCGCCACCGCCATGTCAAGCCAAGCCAGCTTAACCCACGTGGTGGCACCAAGGAGATTCATGTGCCAGTGCCACTGAGCAAGCTCGCACTGGTTGTCGACGAAGCAGCTGGCACGACGAGCCGCATTGGCTATACTATTAATGCTGAGGGCGCTAAGGTACGCGTTGCTCGGCAACTGAACAACAAGGAGGTCAACTAATGGCGAAGGCAATTGCATCCGCCGCTCCGACTCCTCGCTTGAAAGCCTTGTATCTGGATCAATACCGCAAGGAACTCCAGGCCGAATTAGCCTTGAGCAATGTGCACCAAGTGCCCAAGCTCGAGAAGATTGTGGTCAGCGCAGGAATCGGCAAGCACAAAGAAGACAAGCGCTACCACCAACTGGTACGCAATACCATTACCAAGATCACTGGGCAAGCACCGGTTGATCGCTTGGCCAAGAAGTCGATCGCTGGCTTTAAGATCCGTGCTGGCATGGGTGCGCCGATTGGCGTGAGTGTGACGCTGCGCGGCGCTCGGATGTACGAATTCCTCGACCGGCTGGTTAATGTTAGCCTGCCGCGGGTGCGCGACTTTCACGGCGTGGGGAGCAAGTTTGACAAGGGTGGCAACTACAACCTTGGTATTACCGACCAGAGTATTTTCCCCGAGCTCACCTTTGAGGAGACGCAGATCGTTCATGGCCTCCAGGTGACGATTGCCATCGAGCAGGGCAGCCCAGCGGCGAGCCGGGCACTGCTGGAGAAGTTTGGTCTGCCGTTTGAGAAGGAGGGGAAATAGCGTATGGCTAAGAAATCAATGATCGCACGCGATCGCAAACGCCAAAAGATGATCGAGAAATTCGCTGCCAAGCGCGCTGAGCTCAAGGCAGCGGGTGACCTCGATGGCCTGCAAAAGCTGCCGCGCAACTCCAGCCCAACCCGCTGGAAGAACCGCGACGCCCTCAGTGGTCGGCCACGTGGCTATATGCGCCGCTTTGGCCTGAGCCGCATCAACTTCCGCGAGAAGGCATCGAAGGGCGAAATCCCAGGCATTACAAAGAGCAGTTGGTAACGGAAAGGAGATAGAGTTATGAGTTTACAATCAACTGACCCAATCGCGGATCTCCTCACCCGAATCCGCAACGCTGCGATGGTTGGCAAGACGGAAGTCCGTGTGCCCACCAGCAAGCTCAAGCAAGTTGTGGCCGAGCAATTGGTCAAGAATCACTACCTGGCAGATGCTACCGTAGAGGATGGCAAGCCACGCGGTACGTTGGTCGTCACGATCAACCGCGCCGGCGAGAGCCCAGCCTTTACCGAGCTAGCCCGGGTGTCCAAGCCAGGCCGCCGCGTCTACGTGGCTGCTGCCGACATTCCTAAGGTCAAGCAAGGTCGCGGCATCGTCCTCGTCAGCACCAGCAAGGGTGTCATGACTGGTGGCGAAGCAGCCAAGCACAAGCTTGGTGGCGAAGTGCTGATGAAGATCTACTAATCCGCACAAAGCCAGCAAAAATGAAAGCGCCGAGGAGAAAATCCTGGGCGCTTTTTGTGATAGACAGCACGCGGCATTATCGCGGTGATGTGTATGATAAACTTCAAAACTCTTACTCATTACTCATGGGTCTCTTCACGCCCCCTCAAAAACACTAGAAGGGTCGATAGTTCTCAAGCCTCAACCTCCTAGCGCCAGGGCAGAGAATCGATCGCAATGACTGGCTCTCACATGTCATAGGATCAAGTGATGGGAGTGGAGATAGCAGTGGGAGAGAGGCTGTGAGGTTTATAGTATCTAATGCCGATATCCCAATTTAATAAGAGGGAGCAGCAGCTATCATCGCTGCTACCATACCAATGTACCCGAGAGGTAGGGGTGGTAGCACAATGAGTGCTGCGCGTAGTAAGATGGGCACGTCCTTTCGCCTCACGGCAAAGTATAGAGCAAACAGCAGTACGTTTGCTACAGGTTGGAAATACGCTAGTCCAAGAATCAAGTCTTGAGTGCTTGAATTATGACGAGTACCTCCCATAAATCCATCCAAAGGATCCGCGCCAGATAGCTTAACGAGAATACCGAACACCATCACAGACACAACAAATACACCAGCCGCCACCCCAACTGCTTGCAGCCACGTCAAACGGTCGACGAACCGAGGGAGGGGGTCGACTGGTACGTTCTTTGCTACCTCAGTTTGAGGTTGCGGTGTGTTGCCTTGGGGTTGCTCCGCTGTGTTTTGGGAGGCTGCAAGTCTTAAGATGTCTCGCCTAACGGAGAAGTGTATAATGATAGCCAGCGCACAGAGTGGGAATGTCACGAGGAAGGCCATAACTATAAGCATAAGCGCACCAACGATCGAGGTGATCGAGATAGGCGAATTATGATAGGGATGGAACGATTCGTGAATATAGCTTAGGCTGAATATTAAGCCGTACTCAATCACTATTGCTGATACATAGATACCACCTAGCCAGGCTATCAATTGCGGCCACGTCATGCGATCAAAACGCGAGCGGTGTGGTAGCTGCGCCAAGCTGTTTTGCTGATGTGCCGTCTCAGACTGAGGGTGTGATGTGCCATCGTGACGCTGCGATATAGCATCGTGAGATGGTGATGGTGTTTGTGAAGAATCCTTATTCATGGCAACATCATAGCATATAGTGGCATCCTTTTCTATTTATTTCAATAAGCTTGTAAGGCTATCTCTTGGTAGAGATTGGAGCGTAGTAGGAATAAGGACCGTTGAAGGTCTGCTAGATTAAGAGGCTTAACGCAGCGCATGGATAAGTGCTATTCCTGTGGTGGAGGGCGCTTCACATAATTTACCTGAGCGACCAGAACCTCCAAAACGATGGTGAATCATAGCTTATCCTCGCGGCGTGGTTTTGAGCTTCGCGTATATTAACTGGACGATTAGGTGTTTTTTTGCTATGCTTCCTGTAAGGAGAAGGATAGAATTATGGAACGACGCGTAACAACAGAACAATACAGACAAACTGATGCAGCTGGTGATTTTGATTCGCAAGCTCTATGCGAGGAGGCCGATAAGAGTATTAACAAACGACACGAAGAGATAGACACTGTTGTTCACCAGCTATTTATTGACTACCCAGTGGTAGAAACAGCTGGCTTGGATGATCGTGAGGTTGCCAAGCGATATGGTGTTGATGAAGAGATTGCAAGCCGTGCACTAGAGAAAGCGATGAGGAGAGAGCAGTCTCATTTTGGTCGCCATCTTGATTACTAGTGTAGTAAGTGTAGCAAGAGTTCGCTAAGAACTCTGATGTTTTCGTGTTGTAGCTTGCTGAGCTCTGTAGCTTATAGAATGACGATAAGGAAAAGCCGGAGAGTGTATATGGGACGACTATAAGTTTTCGGTGTCCCAGCCTTGCTTTTTTATCAAAAATACCACGTACTAATGCGCAAGCACTCAGAACGAAAGCAAAAAACGAAGCGAAGTATCTTATAAGTTATAGAACGTCATGCCATCATACGAAGTATCACCATTATCATCCTGCGAAGTAACGCCATATGAAGACCAGTTGACCGACGCGCTGTGGTATCGTGCAAGCCAGCGGGCTGTGGAGCTGCTGAATACGCATGATCTGCAGTGCGCCGACCTTAGGTGGCCGACACCGCTTATGACACTGCCGATTGCTCTGCCGCTGCGGAGTCGAATGCACTACGATGATGCGGTTGACCCAATAGCACATATGCCAATCGCCCAGATGAGTTGCGAGGAGCTCGCGAGCTACTGCGCGCTAGACAAGGTTGGGGCAGTGATGGTGCGTGGTGCTGCTTTGCTGCCCGAGCAGTTTGATGCTGCCCGGAGGTAGGTGTATACTATAAAGAAGAGAACCAATATGCAACAAGGAGGTTGCTTATGACAACACAGATGACATATTCTCGCGACGGGGGAACGCTATGCTAACATTCTTTGCCTGTAGTGATAAAATAATCGGCTGGCTCGATTGCCAGTGGCAGCCAGGGAGTCCGCTGTGGGCATTCGCTGGGCTGGTGGGATTGATGGTGGTTGGCGCGATTATTGCAGCGGCAGTGGTAGTGCATGTCCGCCGCCGGAGCAGTGCGCAGCAATAATCATAACTCTGCAGCAGTACCTATATAGTACCGTCTAGCTTGGTCAGTATTGGTCACAAGCTTCGGTATAGTTTCTTGTCCGGACTACCGCTAGCGTCTTCCGCTCTTGCACCCTCCCCACCATCTGTGGTACAATTAGCAAGATATTAACTTTGCGAGTGAAACGGGAGTTTTGCGTTCTGGTTGTTCGTTGTGGAGAGCGGCCGGCAGCACGAGACAAACATTTTGCTGGCTACTAATCGAAAGGTAAGCAATGAGTCTGAGTCGAATCGGAAAACTGCCGGTGGCGATTCCATCGGGTGTGACAATCACGGTTGACTCTGGTGATGTGGTCGTCAAGGGCCCCAAAGGTGAGCTCTCGCAGTTCATTACGCCAGCGGTCGAGGTGAAGGTCGAGGACGGACAGGTGACGGTTCATCCCAAGGATGAGTCTAAGGCTGCTCGGGCCCAGCATGGGCTGATGCGCGCCCTCATCAACAACATGGTGATTGGCGTGACCCAGGGGTACGAGAAGCGCCTCGAGGTCAAAGGTGTGGGCTTTCGGGTTTCGTCGAGCAACAACGAGCTGACGATGAGCCTGGGCTTTAGCCACGAAGTCCACTACAAAGCTCCAGAGGGAGTTAATGTAACGAACGAGCGAATGGTGATTGTCGTGACGGGTATCGACAAGCAAAAGGTCGGCCAAGTCGCCGCCGAGATCCGCGCTCTCAAGAAGCCAGAGCCATACAAGGGCAAGGGCATTATGTACGTTGGTGAGCAAATTTTGCGCAAAGCAGGGAAGGCAGGTAAGAAATAATGGCACACGCATTAGCAAAAAAACTCCTGAATCGTGACCTGCGCAAGCGCCGCGTTCGGGCTCGTGTGCACGGCACGGCTCAGCGCCCACGCTTGAGTGTGACGATTAGCAACCTGCATGTGAGCGCACAGCTTATCGATGATGATGCTCACGCAACATTGGCTGCTGCCACCACTGTTGGTACCAAAGCAACCGGCACCATGACAGAGAGGGCCGCCAAGGTGGGCACGGATATTGCCAAGAAGGCCAAGAAAGCAAAGATAAGTGCAGTCGTCTTTGATCGCAATGGTCGCCAGTACGCTGGCCGCCTGAGCGCCCTGGCAGACGCTGCCCGCAAGGAAGGATTGGAGTTTTAGTATGGCAGACAGACCTGCAAATACTACACCTCGACCGAACGACCGGCGCAACCAGCGTGGTCGGGGCAGGGGTGGTCGCCGCGATGACCGGCGCAACCAGCGTGATGACACGCCAAAGGAATTTGAAGAAGTTGTTGTCAACATCGACCGCGTGGCGCGCGTCGTTAAGGGTGGCCGCCGCTTCCGCTTTAAAGCACTGGTGGTGGTGGGCAACCGCAAGAACAAGGTTGGTGTTGGTGTGGCGAAGGGTGCCGATGTGCAGACCGCCATTGCCAAGGCAACTTCAGTAGCCAAGAAGCACCTCGTTGTTATTCCGGTGGTGAATGAGACCATCCCACACGAGATGGAAGTGAAGCTCAGTGGTGCACGTGTGCTCATCAAGCCAGCTGCGCCTGGTACGGGTATCATTGCCGGTGGTGTGGTGCGCGCCGTCATTGGTGTGACGGGCATCCGCAACCTGCTCTCGAAGAGTCTGGGCAGCACCAACAAGGTAAACATTGCCTATGCCACGGTAGAAGCCCTGCGCAGCATGGTGCCGCGTGAGCAGTGGGTTGGTGCCAAGAAGCAATCCGCAAAGGAGGGCAAGTAGATGAAATACAACGAACTCCACATTGCAGCCAATAAAGATCGCAAGCGCGTTGGTCGTGGCATTGCTGCTGGTGGTGGTAAGACCGCTGGCCGTGGTACCAAGGGGCAAAACGCCCGTACTGGTAAGAAGCTGCGCCCGATGTTCCAGGGTGGGCAGAATGGTATTGCTACAGCAGTGCCAAAGGCACGTGGCTTTAAGAGCCTGCGCACCCCTGCTCAGGTGGTGTATAGCGACCATCTCAACAGCCTGTCGGGCACTGTTGATAACTTTGCGCTGTACGAAGCTGGGCTGATTGAGACGCCATTTCACAGCGTGAAGGTAATCACTCGTGGTGAACTGACTGCCAAGCTCGTGCTCCAGACGCAAGGTGCGTCGAAGAGTGTGGTAGCTGCGCTTGAGGCAGCTGGTGGCTCATTCGAAAAGACCGCTACGCCGCGCCAAACCTCACGCAAACAAGCCGAGGCAGAGGACGCCGCGTAAGAAGCATTTTTGCCGACACAACGACAAAGCACCTCTCGTCCAAGAGGTGCTTTGTTCCTGAGGAGACGCTTCGTATAGACGCGCGCTCAAAAATTTATCTATACGCTATAGGATGAACCAAAAAATAACTACACACTCTGGTGTAGCTGATTGTAGCCAGGCAAGAAACATCGTGACGCATGTGCCAGTATTGTACTGGATTAGCGTAACACCAACGATTATACTTGCCCATCCTTGTCTCCTTGTGTTGTGTGGTTTCTACTATATGGTTGTAGCTCCCCCTCTTAGAGGTATGTAGCCCAATAAGGGTGTAGCACACACAGGGTTTTCCTCATCGTGCTATCGAGGCCACTTGACTAGAGGCCACTCGGGTAGATCCCACCAGCCCCAGTCGTACTGAATTGGTTTGCCTGTTGGCATAGTATATTTCCTCCTTTCTACTTGTATTGTAACAACGATTTGCTTTCACTGCAAATTTCGTACAATAAACAGAGGTCACAAAAAAGAGCCAGTGTTATGCTGGCTCTTTTGCTTAGTGATGTGTTGGGGCTTTAGGCCTGCGGTGGCTGCTGTGGTGGATAGTATGGTGCAGGCTGAGGTGCAACCGGCCCAAGATACTGGCTAGAGCCAAAGCCGAGCATTGGGTATGCAATAACTGGGAAGAATAGCATCAGCACGCCAAAGCCAGTTGATTTGCCAAAGGACTTCGCCAGCTCGAGCGTCGACACAACAGCGACATACAGGTTGACGAAAGGTACAAACAACAGCAACACCCACCACTCAGGCCGACCGATGATCTGCATGAGCACAACGGTATTGTAGATAGGGATAAGGGCAGCCCAGCCTGGCTTGCCAGCTTTGGTGAATATTCGCCACATCGAGGCAAGCACGACGGCCATCACGGCAAAGCTCAGGATGAGCATAATAATAACCATCACCCACACTAGTGGGTCGAGGGGGCTGCTGGCCACCGTCGTGTATGGTGGGGCTGAAGAATAACTGGAGGAATAATCGTATGTCATACTACTCCATAATGATCTAAAGTTAATGAATACTACACGTTATAACAGACAGGGTAGAGTGTGGCAAATAATGGATAAATGCGGTATACTGCCATAATATGGCAGAAAAGCACAAGGCGCTGGATAGCTATACAGACGGGATTATGGGCTGGACGTATGGTGCGCGGTATCGGGCTGATGGTATTGTGGTACCAGCACAAGCAGTGCCGGTGTCGTTCGAGATGGGGCTCGGCAGGCAGCTGCCTCCTGACGCAGTGGTGGATTATGCTCCGGCAGTAGTACACGAAGCGGCTACAGCTGCTGGAGTGCCGGCCGATCGGTGGGATGATGTGAGCATAGTGATTGCTCAACCCCAAGACAGCGCGCACCTTGCGCCCGGTCTTCATGGGTATACAACACCTCTGCAGGATGGAGCAGCTATTGCGGTGCGATACAATACCGCACCAGAGAAAATGACGGAGATTGTAGCTCATGAGTTATATCATGCGGGTAAACGCCTTGTGGGTGCGCCATCGCCACTTGATTCGCCGTATTATAACCTTGGCACGCATGCAATGCAGTGGGCGCAGCACCATCGCTGGGCTATTGCAGCAGGAGCAGTCGGAACTATGGTCGCTCAAGAGATGGCTGCGGGGGCTGAGCAGGCGGTACCGCTCGAGACAGTCGCAACGCTTGGCTTATATGGTGTGATGCTCGCAGGCGGTGGTATCATCCTTGCTGCAGCGGGTAATGTGTGCAATGGAGAGGAGCGGCAGGCTCGTCGCGTAGGTCGGTGCTTTCGACGCAAGCAAGGGGCAGCGCCGGCTGTGTGGGCTCAGCAGTATCATAAAGCCGTTAGCTAAGGAGAATAAGATGAATTATAACAATATTCCAGAGAGAGAGAGCCATCAAGAGGGCGATACACCAGCAGCGCATTTGGAAATGTTGATCAATAAGGTCTTTGATCAATATAGTGATGCTGTATGGCATGATGCCGAACACCGTGAGGGTGCGCAGGCGCGATTGCTAGTATTAGAATCTTGCGACGAGGCAGAGAAGCGCACCAAGGTCGTTGCCGTCAAAGAGAGTATTGATGAGCGGTTAGCTTATGTAGTGCGAACAATTATTGTGCAGCAGTTGGCACTGGCGGGTAACCATCACGAACGGCGTGAATATACGATAATTGACTCAGCATATAATGCACACCATGATAATGATGCGCTTCTTGTTATTTATCCTGATGAAGAAGCATATACACAAGCGCGTATTGCTTACGAGGCGCAGGTCTCTTCTGATGATGCACACACTGCGGCGCAAAAAGCATTGCGGGCGAAATACGAACAGCTACAAATTCGTCGCTTAGCTAAACCGGCAGATATATGTGCATTGGATAATGAATTAGCGGCAACGACACTGCAGCCACTAGGGAAGTAAGGCTGCTCTGAAGTCTCAATGGGCTCGGTTTAATTATATTATTGTTATGCTTATGACAAATGAGTTTGGTTGTTACTGCTCCGCCCCTTGAGCCTTTAGCTCGCGTTCGTAGCTTTGGAGGCGCTCGATAATGTCGTCGATGTCGCCACCGAGGGCAGCGGGGATGTTGCTGCGGCTATAGCGGATGCGGTGGTCGGTGATGCGGTCTTGAGGGAAGTTGTAGGTGCGGATCTTCTCGCTGCGGTCGCCGGTGCCCACCAGAGCGCGGCGTTCGGCGGTAAGCTTGGCATTTTCTTCATCAATCTTGTGCTGGAGGAGGCGCGAGCGTAGGACACTCATAGCTTTCTCGCGGTTTTTGATCTGCGATTTTTCGTCTTGGTTGGTGACGATCATGCCAGTGGGGAGGTGGGTGATGCGCACGGCCGAGTCGGTTGTATTGACGCTCTGCCCGCCGTGGCCGCTTGAGCGGTAGATGTCGATGCGAAGGTCATTGGGATTGATGGTAATGTCTGTCTCTTCTGCCTCGGGCAAGACTGCTACTGTGGCGGTGCTGGTGTGGATGCGCCCTTGGCTCTCGGTAACGGGCACGCGCTGGACGCGGTGTACACCGCCCTCGAACTTGAGCTTGGCATATGGTGCATCGCCCGAAATCTTGAAGATGACTTCTTTGTACCCACCAGAGTCGTTGGCGGACTCGCTCAGCAGCTCAGTGCGGTAACCATGCGCCTCACACCAGCGCAGATACATGCGGTAGAGCTCGGCCGCAAAGAGCGAGGCTTCGTCGCCACCCGCGCCAGCCCGGATCTCCATGATGATATTCTTCTCGTCATTGGGGTCTTTGGGGGTGAGGAGAATGAAGAGTTCGTCGTCTAGCTGGGCAATAGTGGCTTCGTCTTCGGGGATCTCGAGCTTGGCAAGCTCGGCGAGCTCATCGTTGCCCTGAGCGAGCTGACGCGCCTCAGCTAGCTGCTGCTCCACGGTAGCGCGCTTGGTGGCGGTAGCAATGATTGTCTCAAGCTCCGCAAAGCGCTTATTCTTAGCAGTAAAATCGGGTGCACTATACGCATCGGGCTGAGCAAGAAACTGCTCCAACGCAGCGCGCTCAGCCGTCAGGGCAGCGATATCGAGAGAAATTTTGGGCATATAGTAGTGATTATACCACGAGAAGTGGCCGTCAGACCACTTAAGTGTATTACTTTTGGCTTCTGATCTCCCATCAGTTTTAGAAACTTGCCTATAGAGAAGAACATTTCATAATACATTGACAAATCAAGAGAGAGAGAGAGAGTACATTAGCTAGTATATTGAGTCAACTCAAGCGGAACTTTAGCGATATGACAGAGAAGATTAGCAATAAACACGAGCAGCTACAGCAAAAACCATCTCAAGAGATAATACGTACTCACGAGATATCATGGCATGCCCTGCGTGGCTATGACTTTGCCGGGCTCGAATCGATCCTCCAGTACGGCTTAGAGCCTGCTGATAACCAGCAAGATCATTGTGTGTGTTTGTCTGTTGCACCTGTCGCTGCGTGGTTGGCTGATAGACCAGCTAATTCGTTTTGTACCTACACCCTTCAGAATGGGATTAGCCTTGCAATTGATACAAGGCATAAACGCCCAACGGGCGACTATGGCGGCTTTTTGGACGAGATAAGGGTGAGCCATGTGCAGCCAGATAAAATTGCTGGAATTATGTTGCCAGACCAAGCGCTGAGCCAACCACTTGTAGATATGACAACCCAGAGTGAGCCCAGGAAACCCCAGCAAGCAGAGAGCTATATTCGTCGTACGGCAAGACATGTGCAAGCCTTGGGTGCAACGATAGGCGAGGCAGACCAAGCGTATTTGCAAGAAGCTATCGAATTGTCTCGTGATGGAAAGCCTTTTTCTCGTGAGCAGAATGATGCTATCCAAGCAATGTTTATGAATTATTACTCGCAATGTTTGGAGCAGTTAGGTTTGGAGCCGACCGTAGGAGAGATGATACAGCTTGTTTTTGCAAGAGCAAACAAAACTCTTGATGTTTATGGCTGGACGGAGGAGCAGAAGCAGGAAATTGACCGAAGAAATACTCGGGAGTCTGTGCAAAAAGTTGGTGCTTGTGCTTTGGGTGGTAGCAGTATATTTGGGAGTGATTATGATAGGCCTCCAAGAGTTATTGGAGGGTTTGATGAATTGGCAGATCCTTGGGAAAACCTAGAGCCTAACTTAAGTTCTCTACGCTTGCCGCACCGGTATCCTGTGAAGAAGCGTCGTCATTGATTATGCGTAAGCTGCGTTTTGTGTCTACTATGTCATCGTAATATTTATGCAGACGGATGAGTAGGTGTTTGATGTGTGGAGGATCAGTTTGGAGCGCTTGGCTTTTGCTTGTTGTTTGCTGACGACAGAGGAAGGGCAAAATAAACAGCACCTTCATGAGGGAAGGTGCTGCAGTCTGAGCCTGCGTATAGGTTGTTACGCGGCCTTGGCAAAGTCCTCTTTGCCAGCGCTTGCTTGAGCGGCTTTGGCGGCCTTTTTGGCGTTTTGCTTCTTGGCTTTGTTGGCCAGAGCGGCGCGGCGCGCCTCGGCGGCTTTGCGGCGTGCCTCGAAGCGGTCGACCCGACCCTCGGTGTCGATAATTTTCTCCTCACCAGTGAAGAATGGGTGAGACTTGCTGGAGATATGGACCTTGACGAGCGGATACTCGTTGCCATCCTCCCAGGTGATAGTGTCGTCGGTCGCGACCGTCGACTGCGTCAAAAACGCAAAGCCCGCCTGATCATCGCTAAATACGACAGGGCGGTAGGTTTGTGGGTGAATACTGCTTTTCATAACCGCTATATTGTAGCAGAGAGGGTGGGGGGTTGTCAAAGCAATGCCTTGATAGCCATAAAACTAAGCTATTCTGTTGAGAAAGTGGTATTATATCAGTATCAGATAAGGAGAATAGTATATGTCACATGCCTCAGAACATATAACATTACCAGACCATCACGAGCAGAGTGAGCCAAAAAAAGTACTCGCCTATAATGAGCAGAGTGAGCAAAAACACATCCTCAGCGAAGAAATCTATATACAGACTAAACTTAGTAAAGAATATCCTGGTGATGGTATTCGGCCAACGTATGAGGTAGATGGGCTGCGATTCTGCTTTCGCAATAGTGGCGAGGCACCACAGTTGCCGCACGCAGTGTATGCCGACCAAACGTATAAGAATCCACTGCCATCTGCCGATCAAGAAGCTGCCACGCAACAGATTGAGCGGTATTCTACATGGAAGCTCGATGAAGACAGTTGCTTAGTTGCAACGACAACACCAGAGGGAGTAATGAGACTGTGTGAGAGGATCATTGGTGACATTGATGAGCAGTTCTTGATTGGTCGATATGAGGACGATTTGCGCCGAGGCGACATCAGTACACCACGAATACAACGTTTGACAGATGAGATGATTGCTGCGGTTGCCTTCGATGAGAATAACGACCCAGCAGAAGAATCATCTAATACTGATGGATTGGCATTGGTGGTTGCGGCGTATTGTGGTGATATGACAGCTATGCAGTTACTTGATCAAAAGCTAAACATGTTGTATCAAACACTCGAAGCCCAGCAACGAGAAGTGGAGATTGCGCTTGCTCGAGGATGGGCGACACGTCAGGAGAGTCGAGCCTTTGAGGGTTCTGAGATGATGGGCGCAAGCGAAGTTGCGCTTGTCCACTCAACATCACATAGGGTTGAGCGTGATGATGAGGGTAATGTCATTTTGCGACCACTTGCTGCACACACTGATAGTGTACAGCCTTATGCACGTTCTTCGCTACACTTTACACCAAACGGGCAGGTTGCATCGCATTCGTATGGGGCATGGGATCAGAGTAATAAGCTTATTGTGACCAATATGCAAGAGATGATTGATAGAAATGGCTTGCCTGTATCGATGAATAGTTCAGATACATACTTTACGCGTAGCCCTGGTGAGGTTCTCGTGTTGCCTGGTGCACTCGTTGTCGAACCAGTTGAAAATATAGAGGATGGTAGCATTATTGCTGAGGACAGCGAGGGGTGCAAATATGTCGCGCGAGATAACTATACCGACAAGCAGAAGCAAGTGATTGCTCAGCTCGTTGTTGAATATGGGATCGCCCCTGATGGATATAGCGATGAGGCAATTGTCCGCGAAGCAGCACTCCGCATGACAGAAAAACGTCTTGGCGTGCGCGAGTATACGACAATTGGGCAGAATGATGTGTTTGCACAGCGTTATGCTGCTCTTGCGGAGTCTTTGGGTGTTGGTATGATTAGTCATATGAACTCGGCTGATTATGCGATGGAGCGTGCAGTGCAAGGTTTTTCGCAGGAGAATGATTGGCATGATAATCCAACATTACACTTCTCAATGTTCCAAAATGGTAAGCTGCCATCGCTTGATGCAATGCGTACCGCGGTATGGGCTGGTTATTTACCAGCAGTCGATATTGCCAAAGCACATACAAAAGCAGACGCACGCATCAATAGCGGTCTAGAATATTAACAGCTTTCTTGTATGAGAAAATAAAGACATACCTATGAGAATGACGCATAGTATGCTATAATTCTCTCGTAACTAACCATAACGACACAGCTCCACACCACTCCATACCGTGTGGGGCAAGGCAAAAAGGAGTAATGCGATATGGCCGTGCAGGCAGATATCAAGGCTTTGTTTGAAGCCGGTGCTCATTTTGGGCACAAGACCAGCCGGTGGCATCCGAAGATGGCACCATATATTCATAGCAAGCGGCAAGATAGCCACATCATCGACCTGGCGAAGACGGTCGAGGCACTAAATGTGGCGCTGCCTATCATTAGCAAGACAGTGGCAAGCGGCAAGCAAGTCCTCTTCGTCGGCACCAAGAAGCAGGCGAAGGACATCACCCGCCAAGCGGCCGAGGCAGTTGGCCAGCCATATGTCACCAACCGCTGGGTCGGTGGGATGCTCACTAATGTGACAACCACCACAGCGCAGATCAAGAAGCTTAAGGATTTGGAGCGCCGCATGGCCAGTGGCGACCTCGAGAAGCGCTACAACAAGCTAGAAGTTCAGCGCTACCAAGAAGAGATCGACAGCCTCAACTTCAAATACGGTGGTATCAAAGACCTCAATGGCAAGCCTGGCCTGGTGCTGGTGCTCGACATCTTGGCCGACAACAACGCATTGCGCGAGGCGAAGACGCTGGGTGTGCCGGTGATCGGTATTGTTGACACCAACGCCAACCCCGACTTGGTGGATTATCCTATTCCCGCCAACGATGATGCGATTAAGAGCCTGCAGCTGATGCTCGATTACTTCAGTGCAGCAGTCAACGAAGGCAAAGCAACGAAGGAGGAGAACTAACCATGGCTGTGACGATTGATGACATCAAGAAGCTCAAGGAGCTAACTGGCATTGGCCTGACCGATGCCAAGAAGGCGCTGGTGGAGGCCGAAGGTGACTTCGACTCAGCACTCAATGCTTTGCGCAAAAAAGGCCTAACCAAGGCGGAGAAAAAGGGCGACCGCGAGACCCGCGAAGGGTTGATCGAGAGCTATGTCCACAATGGCCGGATCGGCGTGGTGGTTGAGGTGAACTGCGAGACAGATTTTGTGGCCCGCTTGCCTGAGTTTAAGGAGTTTGCGCACCAGATTGCTATGCAGGTTGCTGCGATGAACCCACGCTATGCTACGATGGAGGACATCCCAGCTGAGGTATATGACGCCAAGAAGCAGGAGTTTCTCGCCAGCGATGCTTTGGCAAGCAAGCCTGAGGCAATGCGCGACCAAATCGTCGAAGGGCAGCTCAAGAAGCACTTCGCCGAGCAGGTCTTGGCCGAGCAAGCCTTTGTGCTCGATGACAGCAAGACAGTTGGCCAGCTCATCAAAGAGCAGGTAGCACTGCGCGGCGAGAACGTCCGCGTCAGCCAATTCAAGCGAATTGAGCTGGGCGTGACGGAGTAGTCACAAGAGAGTAAACTTTTGCGTAGCGAGTGGCATGAGAAATGTGCCACTCGCTTTTTTGTGCACCCTCACGGTATGCTCGCTACACAAGGAAATATATGGAGGCCAGCAAATACACGAACGGGCAAGCTCCCCGCATCATCTGGCCGGAACATTTTCGGTATAGTGAGTATGCCGTGAGGGCACTGTACCGATTCTAGGATTATGGATTAAGGCCTAGATAAGTAATGACCGAGAGATGCTTCACCCAAATAGTATTTTATCTAGCAAGCGCGAGCAACAATGCCGGCTATTTTTCTACAAACTCTCCTCATGCCATAGCAAATAATGGTACAATAAAGGAAAACCAAGAAGGAGATCGCGATGTTTGATACCACCCCCTACGAAGAAAAGATGAACCATGTGCTTGAGCACCTGGAGGAGCGCCTAGGGAAGATCCGCACCGGCCGGGCTCACGCGAGTATGCTTGATGGCATTATGGTTGAGGCGTATGGCACCAGTATGCCGCTCAACCAAGTGGCTAACGTGACGGCACCGGAGGCAACGCTGCTGCAGATCACGCCATTTGACCCAGCTAATTTGCAAAAGATTGCCAGCGCCATCCGAGCCGATCAAGCGCTTGGCCTTAACCCGAGCGACGATGGTCACGTCGTCCGTGTGCCAGTGCCGCCACTGACGGAGGAGCGCCGTAAGCAACTGGTTAAGCAAGCTAGCGAGAAGGTAGAAGAAGCACGCATTGCCCTGCGTGGGGTACGCCAAGACGCCCTGAAGGACGCCAAGCGCCGCAAAGAAGCCAAGGAGCTGAGCGAAGATGACGTGAAGGCGGTGGAGAAGGAGATCGATCGCCTCATGGCACAGCACCAAGCCACGATAGAAGCTGCCTTTGCTGCTAAAGAGAAGGATATTTTGACGATTTAATGACGCTCTCTTTGCTGATGTACGCAACCAAATGCCTATCATGGAGTCGCGCATGAGTGCCACCACGCACTTGCCGCAGCATGTTGGCTATATTGTTGATGGTAACCGGCGCTGGGCCAAGCAGCGTGGCCTCTCTGCCCAAGAGGGGCACAGTGCTGGCTATGAGAAACTGCGCGATATTGCCCTTACCACCATCGAGCGGGGTGTGCCGTACGTCAGCGCCTATATCTTTAGCACCGAGAACTGGCACCGCAGTGGCCCAGAGGTTAAGCACCTGATGAATCTGCTGGTGACGATGCTCGACCAAGACCTGCCGATCTTCATCGAGCATGGGGTACGCATCCGTGTGGCAGGGACGCGCCTGCGCCTAAGCCGGCGGGTCAAGAAGGCAATCGATGCTGCCGAGGCTGCCACCAAGGATTTGCAGCAGGGTACGATGGTGCTGTCGTTTAATTATGGTGGGCAGCAGGAGATTATCGACGTGGTCAATCGCTTGCGCAAAACGCTCTCGGTTCACAAGAAGGTAACGGCCCAGATCTTTGAGCAATTTTTGTATACACCAGATGTGCCGCCGTGTGATTTGATCGTTCGCACTAGTGGTGAGCAGCGGCTGAGCAACTTCATGTTGTGGCGCAGCGCCTATAGCGAGCTGCTGTTCTTGGATAAGCCGTGGCCAGATATGACGCACGCCGACGTCGATGCTTTGCTGGCCGAGTATGCTCGGCGGCAGCGACGCTTTGGAGGATAACGAAGGAGGAATATGGAAATAGTGATTGGTATTATTATTGGGGTCATCGCACTGACGCTACTGGTGGCAACGCACGAGCTAGGCCACGGTATTGTGGCGCGGCGCAATGGTGTAGTGGTGGAGGAGTTTGGTATTGGCTTCCCGCCGCAGGCCTATAGCAAGGTGATCAAAAAAAGTATTCTGGGCGAGAACGTCCGTTTCTCGCTCAACTGGCTGCCGCTGGGTGGTTTCGTCAAGCTGCAGGGCGAGCACGATGCGGCCGATCAGCCTGGTGATTATGGCGCAGCGACCTTTTGGCAAAAGACCAAGATCTTGCTGGCTGGCGTGACTGTCAACTGGTTAACTGCAGTGGTGCTCCTCACTGGCCTCGCCTGGGTGGGCCTACCCAAGATGATCGACAACCAATTTTACCTACCAAGCGACGCAGTGGTGAGTAACCACCCAGTGCAGCTTGGCACGCTTACTTCTGGCTTGCCCGCCGCCAAGGCAGGCCTCCGCCAGGGTGATGCAATTAACCAGCTGGCTGGGCAAACGGTGCGTAGCACGACTGACCTAGCGCACTTTGCGAGCCAGCACAAGGGCGAAACTGTGCCTGTGGTGTACTCCCGCGGTGATAAGCAAGCCACTGCCATGGTGGCGCTGCGCAAAGATAATCCCGATCGCAAAGGCTACTTAGGGGCAGAGCTCACCAAGCAGCAAGATACAATCCGCGCCACCTGGTCGGCACCGATTGTGGGTGTCGTGACAACAGCGCAGCTCACTGGGGCGACGCTCCAGGGCCTGGGTGATATGGTGGTAAATCTCGCCACTAGTCTGGTGCAGCAGTTTAGCAGCGACAGCACAACAAGCCAGCAGGCCAAGCAAAACTTATCGCAAGTGGGTAATGCCGTGGCTGGCCCGGTAGGGATCTTTGCCATTATCTTCCCGGCAGCAGGGCAGGCTGGCGTGGTGCATGTGTTGCTGCTGACGGCGATTATTGCGTTATCGCTGGCAGTGATGAATATCTTGCCCATTCCGGCGCTCGATGGTGGCCGCTGGACAGTGATGGCGATCTTCCGCCTGCTGCGCAAACCACTCAGCAAACAGATGGAAGAGAATATCCAAGCAGCTGGTTTCTTATGTTTGCTTGGCTTGATTGTGCTGGTGACGATTGCTGATATAGGGAAGTTGGTGCACTGATGCAGGCTATGCAGTGTGGCAGGGCAGAGCGTTATCGTGGAGGTTTGCATCGCGGGGAAATATGGTTGCTCAATCGCGTAATGGTAATACATAAGGAATTCACTTCATGATACGTGTTGCTCTCCGACCCAAAGCCGCTCACTCCTCCCAGCCCAAAACGCCGCTCACGCCACGCCAGAGCCTGCTGCGCGTTGCCTCGTGGCTTGGCTGGCCGCTGTGGGTCTGGCTGAGCTTTATGGGGGCGGGGCTACTCTGCAGCACAGTGCTCTATCTTCTCTTTCATGGCCAAGAGTCGGTGCCGGTCTTGCCGCTCATCATGATGCAAACGGCGGTCTATGTGGTGGCGTTGGCGCTACTGATTGGCCTGCCGTGGCTGGTGCGGCGCGTGCGGCCCAAGATGCCAGTAAGCTTTCGCACCACCTGGCGCCAGCTTGGGTGGCGGCGCGCGCTGCAGTGGCGCGACTTTGGTTGGGCGCTGGTGGGCTTCATTATCTACATTGTACTGTCGATGATTGCGCTGGCGGCGGCCAAGCAGTGGTTGCCTGGCTTTGATGCCACTCAGGCACAGAACCTCGGCTACCAGCAGCTCTACGGCGCAGAGCGCTTGCTCGCCTTTGCGATGTTGGTGGTGGTAGCACCGGTGGCCGAGGAGCTGGTGTTTCGCGGTTATTTGTATAGCAAGCTCCATGCTGCGCACATGCCAGTGTGGCTTATTACCGTAGTGGTGAGTGGGCTCTTTGGTTATGTGCATGGCCAGCTCAACGTTGGCATCGATGTGGCGATGCTCAGCATCGTGCTGGTGGCGCTGCGTCAGACGACTGGTACAATATGGCCTGGCATTCTCATTCATATGCTCAAGAATGCGATTGCATTCCTGGCGGTGTTTGTCTTTATGGTGGGATGATAGGGAAGAACGAGCTGGCTAGCGAGCTCAATCTAGAAATCTTATGTTGTGTTGATATCTTTTCTTCTGTATCAATCCTAGAACCCCTCTTTCTCAGCGTCTATCCGCTAGCACAATAGCTCACCAAACCGAAAATGTTCCGGCCAGATAGAATGATAGTGCTTTTCCGTATATTTCGTCGCTGGCCTCCAGATATTTTCTTGTTTGGCAAGCTATTGCGCTAGCGGTGGTTTATAAGCACTGAGCCTGGCAGCTGCATGCTACTTTTGCAATCTTGTGTTACTATAAGAGAGATTATGCGATTATCACACACCTTCACCCGTACCCGCAAACAAGCCCCCGCCGATGAGGTGGCGCACAACGCCCAGCTGCTGATTCGTGCTGGCTACGTGCACAAGACGATGGCCGGCGTTTATTCCTATACGCCGCTGGGCCTGGCCGTGCTCGAGAATATCAAGCAGATTGTCCGCGAAGAAATGAACCGCATCAGCAGCCAAGAACTGCTGATGAGCACCCTGCAGCGCCAGGAGCTCTGGCAGGAGACTGGCCGCTGGAGCGATGAGCTGGTGGATGTGTGGTTTAAGTCGCACCTGCAGGATGGCACCGAAGTCGGCTTTGGCTGGACGCATGAGGAGCCGATTATTGAACTGCTGCGCAGCTACCTGAAGAGCTACAAAGACCTGCCCATCAGCGTCTACCAATTCCAGAACAAACTCCGCAACGAGCTGCGGGCCAAGAGCGGCATCATGCGTGGGCGTGAGTTTATCATGAAGGATATGTACAGCATCCACGCCAGCAAGGAGGATCTGGAGGCCTACTACCAAGCGGTCATCGAGGCCTACAAGCGCTGCTACCACCGCTTTGGCCTGGGCGACGACACCTACGTGACGTTTGCCAGTGGCGGGGCCTTTACCAAGTTTAGCCACGAATTCCAGACGATTTGTGAGGCGGGCGAAGACGATATCTTCATCGTGCCAAGTACGAATGTTGCCTACAACGCCGAAGTTGCACCAGTGCGTGCAACGCCGAACCCGGATGCTGGTGCTGTCATGAAACCATTAGGCATGTTAGACGACGAAAATATTATCGGTGCAGAGGCGCTGACGAAAGCGCTGGACATTCCGCGCACAGCCAGCACTAAGTCGATGTTGTACGATTCGCCAGATGGTATGTTGCTGGCGGTCGTACGGAGTGACTATGAAATTAACGAAGATAAGCTTAAGGCGGTGGCGAACGTACCGTGGCTGCACTTAGCGGATGGCGAGCAGATTGAGGCAATAACAGGGGCGAAGCTCGGCTTTGCTGGGCTATATAATCTACCTGAGAATGTGCGGCTGTTTGTCGATGATTCATGTGAAGATATGGTGAACTTTGAAACTGGTGCCAATAAAACTGGCCAGCATGCCTATAATGCTAACTGGGGTCGTGATATACCGCGACCAAGTGAATTCGTCGAGATTAAACTGGCGAAAGAAGGTGACATTTCGCCTGAGACTGGCGAAGTCTACCAAAAACGTCGCACGGCCGAGGTGGGCAATATCTTCAACTTTGGCACCCAAAAATCAGAGGAGATGGGCCTGGTCTTTACCGGCGAGGATGGCCACCAGCACCACGCCTACATGGGCAGCTACGGCATTGGCATCACCCGCGTGATGGGCGTGATTGTAGAGAAATTCGCCGACGACAAGGGCCTGGTGTGGCCCGAGGAAATAGCCCCAGCCCGCGTGCATCTGGTGCAGATTGGCAAGGAATCGGTCGCAGCAGCAGATGAGCTCTACGATACACTGCAGCAGGCTGGCATTACGGTGCTATACGATGACCGCGCCGCCCGCCCCGGGGAGAAATTCGCCGACGCCGAGTTACTTGGCATGCCAACCCGCGTTACGGTGAGTGATCGGCTGCTCGAGGTAGGAGAGTGGGAGGTCGTAGACCGCCGGACGGGCAAGCAGCAGCGCTTGACGACGAGCCAATTGCTTGCTACACTAGGTAACCATTGCGGAGCTTGTCGCAAGGTATAGCCATGCCCCTGGCATGCCTCACCGACTTTGCAAGAAAGGAGTATGAAGATAATGAAAAAAACCTACCAGATTACTGATACTGGCCGCCAAGAGCTCGAGGCAGAGCTGGAGGAGCTGAAGGGTCGCCGCGGCGAAATTGCCGAGAAGATTGCTGAGGCTCGCGACTACGGCGATCTGAGTGAAAACGCCGAGTACGACAGCGCACGCGAAGAGCAAGGTGTGGTAGAGACGCGCATTGCCGAAATCGAGGAGATCTTGCTCAATGCCGAGCAAATCACCGCCCCAAGCACCGGCGCCATCCACCTGGGCAGCACCGTCTCCCTCGCCTCAGACGCTGGGCTAGAGAAGACCTACACAGTGGTAGGGCCGGTTGAGGCCGATCCGCTGGAGAACAAGATCAGTGACGAATCGCCGCTTGGCCAAGCCTTGCTGGGTCACCGTGCAGGTGAGCAGGTGACAATCACCACCCCCAAGGGCGAGATTACCTACACCATCCAGCAGGTGCAATAAGCGTATCTCAACGATGAATACTAGGCCGAGCAGTGTGCGCTGCTCGGTTTTTGGTAGCACTGGCAGAGGTAGGGGTTGATTTGCACATGGCGCATGTCTCTGGCTCTTGTGGTTTATTTATGGTGTGCGTTTGCCTTTCTCCTATTGCATTTGCTTGATGGCGCGAGAAAGCTCATGGTGAGTGGCATGAGAAAGGCGCATATATACGCAAAAAGCCTAGTCTAATAGCGCTCAATCTGCGGGCAATGTGCAAGAACCATCCTCAACCATAAGCAATTCACCATCATTGCATTATCGGCGATGTTATGCTATGATAGGTAATCAACCATTAACAGCCCAAGGAGACCGACGATGGATGAATACACACCACGGCACGCACACTACTCCCACAAGAAGCATACACATAATTGGCTAAACCATGAGCATAATCAGCCGAAATCTCAGCACGATACACCCTTAGCGCTGCGGCGGCTCACCGCACTAACGGTAGCTGCAGCGGCGCTGATTGGTGGTGGCTATCTTAGCCATCAGCACTACCACCATGGCGAGAAAACCCTGGTCGCAGTGGCGCACCCTACCTCTGGTGAGCTGGCGGAGTATGCAGAGAACCCCTTTGTGACCGACCCGGCTACTGGCGAGACGCATTGCCGCGATACAACCCGTCAAGAGATATCTGTGACGGCAAAAAACCCGCAAACGACCATCACAAACCCTGATGGCAGCACGACGCGGCTTACGATGATTGACTTCTCGACAGGCGCACAAAAACGGACGCAAGCGACACTGGTGTATCCATCCAGCCACCTATCTGGCGTAGAGGGTGAGGTGCAGCAGGTGCCAATTGCCATTATGACTGGCCCAAGCGAGACTGGCAGTGGCGGCTCGAATATGCAGACATCGCCCCGCACTGGGCGCGTGGGTACAGATATACAGGCCTCGATGACTGCAGCTGGCCCTGGTGCAGAAGCAATTGCATGTGCACCGCCACCTACTTCTTCGCAATCAAAATAGGGGAGAGATGAGCTGCTAAGTATTGCACTTCTCTAAGAACTGGTAGAGTGGAGCCATTAAGCCGTCTCTCTAGTCGACAACCATCCCATTCTCCGCTATAATAGCAAGCAATTATGGCGACATTACAAGATTACCGAAACGAACGATTACGAAAATTAACTGCTTTGCGCGAGCTAGGCATCGACCCCTACCCAGCACACACCGAGCGCACACACGACTGTGCGACAGTGGTGATGCAGTACGACGAACTGGCTGGCCAGAAGGTGACGGTGGCTGGGCGCGTGGTGTCTATCCGCAGTTTTGGCAAATTGGCCTTTATCAAGCTGCAAGACGCGAGCGGCGCAGTGCAGCTCTACTTGCAGCGCGACACGATGGCCGAGCTCGACGCCCCGCGCGGTATCCTGGGTATGAAGCAGCTGCGGCTGCTTGATACGGGCGACTTTGTGGAGGCAACGGGCACGGTGCTGCGGACGAAGACGGGTGAGATTTCGGTGGGGGTGCGCGAGCTGCGCTTGCTGACTAAAGCCCTGCGGCCACTGCCCGAAAAGCTGGAGAATAAAGAAGAGCGTTTCCGCCGCCGCTACGTGGATATGAATGTTAACCCGGCGGTGCGCCAGCGCTTTTATCGCCGCAGCGTGTTCTGGCAGGCGACGCGCGATTACCTCAACCAACATGGCTTTACTGAGGTCAACGTGCCGGTGCTGGAGCACACCACCGGTGGGGCGGATGCCAACCCCTTTGTGACCCACATGGATGCGCTGGATGGCCAGCAGTTCTACCTGCGGATTAGCCACGAGCTGCCGCTTAAGCGCCTGCTGGGGGCCGGGTTCGAGAAGGTCTACGATATTGGCCCGCGCTTTCGCAACGAGAATTATTCGGACGAGCACCTGCCCGAGCACATCGCCATGGAGTGGTACGCCGCCTATTGGGACTGGCAGCAGGGCATGCGCTTTATGGAGGACATGTACAAGTATGTGCTGGAGCGAACCTTTGGCACGCTGCAGTTTACCCTGGGCGAGTTTGAGGTCGATATGAGCGGCCAGTGGCAGGTGTGGGACTATGCCGAGGTGATCCACAAGCATTATCATATTGATGTGTATAATACCACGATCGAGGAAGTCGCTGCTAAGCTGAAAGAACATGGCCTAGAGGTAGAAAAGACCGATTCCATCCCGCGCGGCATCGATAAACTGTGGAAGAATATCCGTAAAGGTGTGGCTGGGCCGGTCTGGCTGGTCAATACGCCCAAGTTCATCAGCCCGCTGTCTAAAACCAACCCGGATAACCCGCAGACGGTGGAGCGTTTCCAGCCGGTGATTGCCGGCAGCGAGCTTGGCAACGGCTTTAGTGAGCTGAATGACCCGATCGACCAGCTGAACCGCTTTGTGGAGCAGCAGCAGATGCGCGACGCCGGCGACGAGGAGGCCATGATGCTGGATATCGACTTTGTGGAGATGCTGGAATACGGCATGCCGCCGGCCTGTGGCTGGGGCTTTAGCGAGCGCGTCTTTTGGATCTTTGAAGGCGTCACGGCGCGCGAAGGTGTGCCATTCCCACAGCTCAAAAGCGACATCGACGAAACCACCCGGGCGGTGTACCCAGGGGTGAAGCTGGATTAGAGCGGTAGCTGGGGCTATTAGCACCTCGCATACTATACTCGTGCGAGGTGAGTGTGGGATTGCAATAGCACATAGATAGGCTAGTTGTGTACCATCGCACGATTTGTACAATAAGCGTGTTAGCTATGATATAAGCACAGAAATAGCAAAACGCTCATTATTTTGGGCTGAATCTGGCTCAAGCGATAATTGGTAAGGTCTGATTGCTAATGCGCGTGATGAATACAAAAACATCCTTGCTGCAATGCAAAAGCTAGCGCGTGCAGTGTGAGCAGAGAAATGCTAGAAGGGGAGACTATAGACTGCCGCAGTATGGTCACGAGAGCCCGTTTACGCAAAACAAAACCACCAGCAAGATCTGGTGGTTTTTGCACGCTCATCGCTGTGAGCTAACCCGATACACTTGGTGGTCGTGGTGGGCTGCTTGGCGCGGGTCGCGGTGATGCATGGTGCGAGGTGCCGCTCTGGACGGCGATGGAGGTGCCGCGGCTAGGTGATACACTAGAGCGGTGCGGCGGCGGAGTGGTGCGCGGTGGGGCGCTCATTGCGAGGCCACCTAGGTCGCTGGCTGATGGGCTACTTAGGGCTGACGAACTGCTTGGTGGAGGAGGCGTACCGCTACCACCACTCGGGCTTGGTGGCCCACCAGGAGGGGTGTTATTGTCTTTGCTACCCAGCTGTGTCGTGGCAGTATTCTTGGCGCGATAACGCCGGATGAGGTAGAGGATGAGCGCGGCAATACCAACCAAGAGAGCGAGCAGTGATATAAGGATGAAGACCCACAGCGGTTTGTCTTCGCCGGCGAGGAACTTGTCTAGGGTGACCTTGCCGATGTGGCGCACCATTGGCGGCTGTTTTTTCTCGTCGGGTTTTTTGTCGGTGCGGCATTCCGACCAAATGGCGTCGGGGTAGGCAGTAGCCAGCAAATACCAAGCGGTCGAGGCCACGGAGTATGCATTGGTCATTTGGTTGGCTTCGTCGACATTGGTGACGTACGGCCAAGCACCGTTAGCTCCCTGAGATGGGTACGTTCGCTGGGCACTGGCAGCAACTTCGTCTTTGTTGCCTGCGACGTTGTAGGCCTGCGTGACGCCGAATGTCCCTTCAAACCAGACGGTGGGGGTGTACGTGCCAGTCAGGTATGGAGTGTAGCCCTGAGACCCGGCGCGGCTCATGGCAAAGTTGCGTGTGTAGGCTAGCGAGACTTTGGCTTTGTCGTACTCACCAATTGCGTTGAGGAAGATAGAGCCCCAGCTGGAGGTGTCCAGCGCTTTGGCGTGGTCGTCGAGCCCTTGGTCGAAGCGGTTCTCGGCTTTGTTCCATAGTTTCTCCATAATGACTTTGGCCAGGCTGTCGGCCTCTTGGCGGTAGCTGGCGTCGCCATAGACTTGCGAGGCTCGCTCATACACGTGCCAGAGGTCGGTATTATGCTCGGTGGAGTGCCAGGCGATCTCGAACTGCTTGTTGTTGTCATCGTCATTGATATTTGTACCGCCGCGGTAGAGGCCAGCACCGGGGCCGGATGTACTTTTCTTGGTCTTGACCCAAGCCAAGGCAGAGCGCACCATGCTACTGACGCCATTGATATCGCCAAACTTCTCTTGGTAGCGGATGAGCGCGTAGAGGACGAAGGCGACACCGCCAGTGTAGTAGCGCGCCTGCTGGTTGCTGGGGTCGAGCTGGTGGGCGCTAGAGGGGAAGGCCCCGCGCGACCGACCGGACTTGACCTGGATAGTCTTGAAGCCATTGACGAGCTGGTCTGCCATTGCTTTATCGCCCGCACCAACCGCCACGAGCAGCGCGAGCGACTGATCGTACATAAATGAATAATGCACTCGGTGTGTGCCGTAGCCATCTTGGCCAGGCGAGAACTCGTACGAGCGGATCAGCCCCGCTAGCTGTGGCTGGAAGTACTCAGCGAGGATCTTGTTGCTGCGCGTATCCACCAGACGCAGCATCTTGTGGCCCTTCTCGGTACCGGGGAAGCTAAAGGTGTTATTCGTGTTGGCGGCTTGCTTGGCAACGAGGTAGGTTTGGTCGGTAATCACGTAGGATTGGATCTCGACATTTTGGTACTCCGTGACGCGTGGCCAGCTCTCGCCGAGGGGTTGGCCGCTACTGGCGTCGTAGAGACGGAAGCGCCACTCGCCGCCTATGCTGCCATCGACTGGCGAGAGGTCGAGCGTCCAGCTACCGTCGCCCTGCACCTGAGCAGGGGTAACCTTGCCTTGCTCATACTCGGCATCAGTAGCGCGGAAGGCTTTAACGACGCGGCTGCCACCGGTGGGCGCTTTGCCCGAGACTTTGCCGCGGTAGGTGCCTGGCACCGATGATGGCGAGGTGACGGAGAGGGGCGTGGGGTTGCCAGTGGCATAGCTACCACTGTTCTTGAGCTGGAATGAGCCCTTTATCTCGCCAGTGTAGTCCGTGCCGTATTGCTTGGCAGCGGTGATGGTGCTGCCATCGCCAGCGTTGCGGATGGGCTGCATGAGGCCGCGGAGGTTGGCGAGGGCCTTGGCAGCGCGGGCTTTGTCGGTGGGGGAGCTCAGCGCTGTAGTCTTGAAGCGCATCGTGTTGGGGTCGCAGATGTCGGGCTTATCGTCTTTTTTGGTGGATGAGTTAGAGCCAGAATTCGTGGCGGGCTCGGCCATTGCCACCTGACGTAGCTGCATAAAGCTAACTCCTAGCACTACCACTGCTGCCACACTTGCAAATCGGAAATGCGTCCAATATCGTCTCACTCCTGCTATACTCCTCACCTCGCCGATTAGTCGTTGGGTATTGCCTGTGAGTATAGCATAACCATTTGCAATATCACAGCATAAGCGGTATAGCTTGAACAGAGATTAACAGAGGTAAGAGGAAGTGATTAGTGAGGATATTTGAGAATGAATAGACTAGTTGGTGGCAGCCAATTTTTGGCCTTGGCGCTGGTGGGCCGAGACTGACGAGAGGTTGATCCTAGCAAATATTTCATCGACAGGACAGTATAGCAGGCTGCGGTAAGTTGCAGGGTCTAGGCGCTACATAGACCAGTGATCCTTGAGCGATGCTCGCGTTTGACATTCTGTGCTGCATGGCGCACAATCGATGTATGAGAATGACACGCGTGATATCTGCAATCGGTGTCTGCTTGGTGCTGCTGGGCACCGCGCTCGGGGCAGTGCCAATGCAGGCCGATACATCGGTACGAGCCTATTCATCATCGAGCAGTAGTAGTAAAGATAATTTCACCATTACCAAATATGCGGTTGATATGGAGCTCGGGCGCGATAGCGAGAAGCGCTCCACCCTCAAGACAAAGCTCACTATTACAGCGAACTTCCCGCCAGAGCAGAACCATGGCCTGGCACCAGAGTTCGTTACGCAGTACAAGGGTCACCACACGAGCTTTGCGCTTGGCTCGGTGCAGGATGAGCATGGTAAGGATTATGAATATAGTTGGTCGGGCAACACCCTGCGCATTGGCAACAAAGATACCTACGTCTCGGGCAGCAAGACATACGTCATTACCTATACCCAGCGCGATGTGACGTGGAACTACGGCGACACGCAAAAGAATGAATTCTACTGGGATGTGATTGGCACATCGTGGCGCGTGCCTATTAGCAATGCCACCGCCACGCTCAAGCTAAGCCCCGAGCTTGCCGCCATCAGCCGGACGACGCCGCAATGCTACACTGGCAAGCAAGGGAGTCGCACCACCTGCACCGTCACGTCACCAAGCGTCGACACCATAACTGCCTCGGTGGGCTACCTTGCGCCATATGCTGGCATGACACTGGCAGTGGGCTTCCCGCAAGGCACCTTTGCGGAGTATAAGAAGACGCCGGGGGAGGTGTTTCAAGAGCGGCTGGAGGCACTTCTCCCACTCATATTCTTTGTGAGTATGCTAGTGCTGGGGCTTGTCTCGAGTGTGGTGTATTGGCTCTATCAGCGGGCAATTGGCCGGAGCAAGGAGCTAGGGACGATTGTGCCAGAATACCTGCCACCACCGAGCACAAGTGTGACAACAGCAGCGGAGATCGTGCGGCCATTCCGGATGGTGAAGGGCTCAGCTATGGCAGCGCAGATGATCGACTGGGCGGTGCGGCACTACATTCGTTTGATTGAGGTCAAGCCCAAGACGTTCTTCTCGCGGGCGCAGTACAAGCTCGAGGTTGTCAAAGATGTGAGCAGCCTCCACCCCGAGGAGCAAGAGATCCTGGGCGATATCTTCGGCCATTTGCCTGCGGTGGGCGAGCGCATCAACCTCAAGACGCTGCGCAACAATACCTCCTACGCCTTCCGCCTGAGTGATAATGCCAAGAAGCTCGATGAGCTCATCGACCACACATACAAGCTGCGCGACACAAGCCGGAAGGGTACACGGGGCTTCCGTATCCTTGCGAGTGTGTTGGGCACGCTAGTGCTGCTGCTGTGTGCAGCCACGATGTTTGTGCCGTTCCTCAGCGGGCTGCAATTCCTCTTCTTCCCAGGGGTCTTTATTGTGATTATCATTGGTAAGCTGGGCTTTGCTAAGCCACTATCGGACAAAGGGCTGGCATTGCGCCGCTACCTACTGGGGCTCAAGATGTATATCCGCTACGCCGAGGCTGACCGTCTACGCCTGCTGCAGAGCCCTGAGACTGCTGAGAAGGTTGATATTGGTGACCACGCTCAGCTCGTCAAACTCTACGAGCGGGTCTTGCCCTATGCTGTGCTCTTTGGTCAAGAGAAGCAGTGGAGCCAGCAGCTGGGGCAGTACTATGAGGAAGTAGGCACTCAGCCCAATTGGTATACTGGCCAAGGTGCTTTCAATGCAGCAATGTTTGTCTCGAGTATGAGTAGCTTGTCGAGCTCTACCTCTGTGGGTTCGAGTGACTTCTCGTCATCGAGTGGTGGCTCAACTGGTGGTGGCTTCTCCGGCGGCGGCGGTGGCGGCGGTGGCGGCGGTGGGTGGTAGAGCCCACTCGCCCCAGCGCGCAGGTATATCTCAACCCTTCTTTTGCAACAACAAACAAGCGGCCACTCTCTCATAGTGGTCGCTTCTTGATGCAAGAACAGAAAAGCAAATGTGCCAAGAACATAGCCCACCAACCATACTCAAACTGAACCCGGATATATCTCAACCCGAGAGTGCGCTACAGGCACTGCGATCAGATTGAGATGATTCTAGTGAGCTATGCTCGGTGGGCTAGGAGCCCTTAATCTTCGATGTCTCCGGCGCACATAGTAATGACGATCAGCATCAGAATGATGCCGCCTATTCCAAGTCCGTGGACAAGAACGTCTTCCATCCTTCTCACCTCCTCTCTCAGAAAGTGAGCTCGAAGCAAAGGGCAACTCTTGCCCTAAGCCAGACTTCGAGCAAAAGTTAATATATATATCAATATATGAACCCTGTGTCAAGTTTTTGCCAGCTCCAGTCCCAAAATATCACTGTCAACAATCGTGCATGGCTTTTAGATACAAACTAGCGTGATCACCATTTTTCATTTCCGGCTTGGTGCTTTGTGGCGAACTTGGTATACTTGGTACGAGACATAAGGAAAACACATCATGGATTGGCTGCATATTATTATTCTTGGCATTGTCGAGGGGATTACCGAGTTTTTGCCCATCTCGAGTACGGGCCACTTGATGCTGGCCGAGAAGTTGCTGGGCTACTCGGTGAGCGACCCGGGGCTTGTTGCCTTTACGGCGGTGGTGCAGATTGGGGCGATTGCTGCGGCGATTGTCTATTTCTGGCAGGACATTTGGCGCATTGCCTCGGCGTGGTGTGCTGGCGTGGTGAACCCGCGGGCGCGGACGTTTCACTACCGAATGGGGTGGTATGTCATCATTGGTTCGCTGCCGATTGCGGTGGTGGGGCTGCTCCTGAAGGACACGATCGAGACGGTGCTGCGCGGCCTGTGGTTTGTCGCGGCTGGGCTGATGATTTGGAGTATTGTACTGTTTTTGGCCGACCGCCGGGGGCGTGAGACACGCCATGAGCGCAACCTTACCTGGCGCGATGCTATGGCAATGGGCCTGATGCAGTGCCTGTCGCTCATTCCGGGGGTGTCGCGCTCGGGAGCGACGATTGCCTCGGGGCTATTCCGCGATATCGACCGCACCACTGCCACGCGAATGAGCTTTTTCTTGGGGATTCCGGCATTGATGACAGCTGGTGGGCTGGAGGCCGTGACGCAGTCGCAGCAGATTGGCCGCTTAATTGGTTGGCCACAGATGATACTGGGAATCATTATATCCTTTGTGGTGGGGTATGTAGCAATCTCGTGGCTACTGCGCTTTGTTTCGAGTAACTCATTTGATAAGTTCGTCGCTTACCGCTTGGCGCTGAGCACACTACTCATCATCCTACTTGCAGTGGGTGCGTTGGCACCGGTGTAATTTCTCCATGCTTGTTTTCAGACGTACCTCACGTCCTATTGAGCAGGGGAGTGAATCTTTTTTGAAGATATCGGTCTTCTAGAGATCATGCTCAAGATCGTTTGGCGTTTCGTTTGAATGAGTATAGCGGTGTTTTTATGGCAACGCGTTTTTGTACTCCACCCAAATGAAGTAGAGGGAGTATTAGTTCATATATGCAAGGTTTCTAGATTCAGCCTTGGTAGAATGTTGCTTCTCAAGCGTTAGAAAACTGCACAATCGTCGTTCACTTCGTTTGCTATCACTGGGTGATTGCGGTATAATTGCTATTAACATTAGCAGCTTATGGAGGCGCAATGATCGAAATAAAAAACATTACCAAAGTCTATGGCAAGAAGAAAAACACCTTCACCGCCCTCAAGGACGTAAGCCTTGCAATCGAGGAGGGGTCGAGCGTGGCAGTGCTGGGCAAGTCGGGCTCGGGCAAGTCCACGCTGATGCACGCTATCTCTGGCCTGGATAAGCCGCAGCAGGGCGAGGTAATCATCAATGGTGAGGATATCTTGCGGCTCAAGCGCAAGGCGACCGATCGCTTTCGGGCGCGGACGATGGGCTTCATCTTCCAGAGTTTCTTTGTGGAGGGCGGCGAGAGCTGCTATGACAATGTGAGTCTGTCGCTCGAGACCGCAGGTGTACCGCGCAGTCAGCGCAAGCAGCGCATTGTGGCGGCGCTCGAGGCAGTTGGTCTAGAGGGCAAGATCAAAGCGCGGGCTAAGGACCTCAGTGGTGGGCAAAAGCAGCGCCTAGCGATCGCCAGGGCAATTGCTGCCGAGCCACAGATTCTCTTTGCCGACGAACCCACAGGCAACCTCGACTCAGCGACTTCTGCGGTGGTAGAAGACCTGCTATTCAATTACACTAAGGAGCATGGTGCCACGCTCATCATCGTCACACACGACGAGGATCTGGCGCAGCGCTGCCAGCGCATCATTCGTATCAAAGATGGGGTGATTGATCACGACAGCGCTATGGATGATAAGGCAACCAGCCTCTCCCAAGGCTAAAAAAGCGCCAACTCGTCGCTCAGCCAAAGCCACAGCACCTGCCACGCAGCCTAAGAAAACAACGAAAAAAGCCACGAGCACCACCACAAAAGCCAAATCCACAACCACCAAGCCAACACCAAGGAGGGCAGACTAACCATGAAGACGACTGATATCATTCGCCGCGCTGGCCGCAACCTGCGCCGCGCCAAGATGCGCACCCTGCTTACCAGCATCGCCATCGCGGTGGGCGGCTTCGCCATTATGGCGAGCCTGATGGCGGGCGAGGGTGCACGCCAGTATATTGACCGGCTGATTAGCAGTAATATTGATGCCAAGGCGGTGTTTGTTGTCAAAGACAAGCGACTCATCGGGGTACAATCGGGCCAGCAGGCTGACCTGCGTGAGTATAATCCTGATAGTATCAACCGCTATGGCAATGATTATAAAGCCCTGACCCAAAAAGACATCGACAAGCTGGCGGCACGCACCGACCTCGAGAAGGTGAGGCCAGTCTACCAGGTCCAGCCCAAATATGTGAGCTTTGCAGCCAAGAAAGACAAGAAATACAGCAGTGATGTGAGCGTCTTTGATGGTGCGCTCGCGGCCGAAGTCGTGGCTGGCAAACAGCTAGGCAAGGGCACTGAGCTCGCGCCTGGCGAAGCCGTTATACCTGAGAGCTATGCCGAGACGCTAGGGCAATCGCCTGCCCAGATGGTGGGCAAACAACTGACCGTCACAGTGGTGCAAATGCCACAGAAGATCGACGAAGCAACGCTTGGGCAGGTCTTTGCCGAGAAGGGGCAGGCTGGGGTGAATGAGCTGATCAATGGCAAGGAGCTGCACAAGACCTTTACTATTGCGGCCGTGACGCGCAAATCGGCCGACCAAACCCAAGCAATGCGCGGCATTGGGATTAATGCCAAAGTAGCCCGCGAGCTGAGTGACTACAGTACCAAGGGCACGAGCCAATACCAAAAGTATATGTCTGCCACCGCGGTTGCCAAGCAGGATGCCGAGGCTGCCAAGAAGTCCCTCGAGAAAGATGGCTACGCCGCAGCTACTGCCAAGGATCTGCAGCAGACGCTCTTTCGCTTTGTCGATATCTTGCAAGGGGTTGTGCTAGGCTTTGGTGCGCTGGCGCTAATAGTGAGTATTTTTGGCATCGTCAACACGCAGTACATCTCGGTGTTGGAGCGGACGCAGCAGATTGGCCTGATGAAGGCACTCGGTGCCAGCCGGCGCGATATTGGCCGCTTGTTCCGCTACGAGGCTGCCTGGGTGGGCCTGCTGGGCGGTGCGCTGGGCGTGCTGGGCGCGTGGGGTGCTGGCATAGCGCTCAACCCGGTGATTTCGGAGAAGCTCCACTTTGGTGATCATAAACTTCTCGTCTTTGTACCAGAGCATGCTACTGCGGTAGTGGTTGGCCTGATGCTGGTGGCGATCATTGCTGGCTGGCTGCCAAGCCGCAAGGCTGCCAAGCTCGACCCAATCGAAGCGCTACGCACAGAGTGATCCGTATAGCTACGAAGAATCTCAAACCTGCTTTGCTGTGGTAGGCAAAGCGGGTTTTTGGTTGGCCAAGAGGAGTACTCCTTGTTAACACAACAGAGGTAGGATAAGAGAATCGACCCCAAAATAGCCAAGCCTCGAAGGCCGAGAAGCTATTCCTCTTTAATTTTATAATGCTTGTGCTATAATCAGACAAAAGGGTATAAATAGGGGTATAGCTATGAATGAACACCGCAAAAAATTTGCAAGTCGTTCGCTTGTATTTGTCTTGTTTGGGATATTATTAATCATCATTATATTACTTTGGTGGTGGTGGCCATGGGGCTACAATAGCAGCTTCAAGGGTGTGCGGCCAGACCAAGTGAGTTTGCGCCAGCATGATGGGAAGATCCAGTGGCAATTTATGGATGGCGCGTGGCACGATATTGCCTCGGTGGAGGACTTGCGCGGAGCAAAAGGCGAGCAAGGTGCGCGCGGCGAGGCTGGTGCAAGCGGTGCTCGAGGTGCAGATGGCGCCAATGGCCGCGACGGCGTAGATGGTGCACGTGGCCGTGATGGCAAAAATGGCGCAGCTGGTAGGAACGGTACAAACGGCGCGAATGGTGTCAATGGTAAGGATGGCGCAAACGGGGCCAATGGCAAAGACGGTGCGTCGGCCGCTAAGGGTGAAAAAGGCGAAAAAGGCGAACCAGGTCCCAAAGGTGATAAGGGCGAACCTGGCAAAGATGGTAAAGATGGCAAAAATGGTGAAAAGGGTGACAAGGGCGATACTGGCCCCAAGGGTGACACTGGCGCCAAAGGTGAGCAGGGTGCGCCTGGTACACCTGGTGCACAAGGCGAAAAAGGTGTGCCCGGCCCGAAGGGTGACCAAGGAGACACTGGCCCACAAGGGCAGCCCGGTCAGCCCGGCCCACAAGGCCCACAAGGCCAAACTGGCCCAGCTGGTGCCGATGGCCGGACGATCGAGCTCCAAAAGGGTACACTCTACATCCAGTGGCGCTACACTGGCGAAACAGCCTGGCAAAACCTCATTGCTTATACCGACCTCAAGGGCGAAAAGGGTGATGCTGGTCAGCCCGGCCCACAAGGCCAACAGGGTATCCAGGGACAGCAAGGTGCAGCTGGGCCCAAAGGTCAGGATGGCACCAACGCAACGATTAATGTGACTAATAGCACTCAGCCATGCTCACCAAATATGACCGTCACGGGCAATGGTACATCTCAGCTCGGTCTTACCTTTGCGGGTAGCACTGTGCCAGCGGGTGGTACGGTTGGCCAAATATTGTCGAAGAAGTCGGCCGCAAACTGCGACATGGAATGGAAGAGCCTCCCCCAGATGACCATCTTTACAGCAACGCTTGGCAATGGTAATGGCGGCGTGACGGCTGCAACGATTGCCAAGGATACCTTTGCGCCAGTGCCGCTCAAGACCGTCGTGACAAACAACGGTGGCGGGTCGTGGGATGCCGGGAGTAAATCGTACATTGTACCAAGTGACGGTGTCTACCTCATCCAATCGCGGATTCGCTTGAACGATACATCGTCGGCCCGTGGTGTATACCAGGCTGTCAATGACACAGCCCGCGATACCCCAGAAGGGGTGTGGAGTAACAACCAACACGGCTACCGCTTTACTATGCCATACACTCGCCTGATGCGAGTAACGGCCGGGACGCCGCTCAAGCTTGTTATCTACTCGGCTGGCCAAGACGCAAACATCACCGATGCAAGCCTGAGTATCGTCAAGATATCAGACTAAGCTAGTCAGCCCACTACCAGCCCCTACAGAACCAGCCACTATGGCTGGTTCTGTGTTAGTTTCTCCTCGCTCATGGAGTGATCGAGAGCAGAAAAGTGAGGCAAAAATGGGGGTCTGCAGGCCGTGCTATCTGCCCAATAGTACCGTGGCTGGGTGGCCATCGTGCCCGGAAGTTTTATCGAACAAATTGCCATTACGCTTGGCGTGGTATCTGATATAATATAGTTATGTTAGATATTCGTTATATTCGCGCGCATGCCGACGAGGTGCAGGCAGCAGCGCGCCATAAGGGCTATGAGGTGTCCATCGCAGCGCTTCTCGCGTGCGACGATCAGCGCCGGGAGCTCCAGCAGCGGGTGGATGCTGTGCGTACCACACGCAACGAGACAGCCGCTCAGATGAAGGGCGGCAAACCCAGCCAAGAGCTCATCGCTCAAGGCAAGGCGCTCAAAGCCGAGCTCGCCACGCTAGAGGAAGAGCTACGTACCATAGAGAACAACTTTTTTACTCAGCTTGAGGCAGTGCCAAATATCACCCTGCCAGATGTCCCACTGGGTGGCGAGGCAGACAGTGTGGAGATCAAGCAGTGGGGTGAGCGGCGTGAGTCGGCTCAGGATCACCTCGACTTCGCGACGAGCCGGGGTTGGCTCGACTTCGAGCGTGGTGCTAAGGTGGCTGGCACAAAGTTTTATTATGTGCTGGGCGACCTCATGCTGCTCGAGAATGCCATCTACCAATATGCCCTCAATTTCCTCGTGAGTAAAGGCTTCCGCCCCATGACGGTGCCGCACATGGTGAGTGGCCGCGTGGCGCGTGGTTCGGGCTTTGCACCCAAGAGCGATAAAGAGAGTAACGAGTACTTCATCGAGGGCGAAGACACCATGCTTATTGGCACAGCCGAGGCCCCACTGACAGGCTTCCATGCCGATGAGATCCTAAGCGAGAAGGACTTACCGCTCCTCTATGCTGGCTACAGCCCCTGCTACCGCAAAGAGGCTGGCGCTGCCGGGAAGTTCAGCCGCGGGCTCTTCCGGGTGCATCAGTTCAACAAATTAGAGATGTATATCTACTGCCTGCCCGAGCAGTCAGCCCAGATGCATGAGAAGATTCTTGCGCTGGAGGAGGAGATTTGGCAAAGCCTGGGCGTGCCGTATCATGTGGTCAATATCGCGGCGGGAGACCTTGGTGCACCAGCTGCCAAGAAGTACGACATCGAGTACTGGTCGCCTGTTGATGGTGCCTACCGTGAGCTGACTAGCTGCAGCAACTGCACCGACTTCCAGGCGCGCAACCTTGGCATCCGCGTCCGCCGGGCCGATGGCTCGCTCCAGGTAGTACACACCCTCAATGGTACCGCAGTGAGCTTGGCTCGCGCACTGGTAGCAATTATCGAGAATTATCAAACAACTGATGGCCAGCTCCGCGTGCCAACGGTGCTGCAGCCATATCTGAACAACAGGGAGGTACTCTAGATGGGGCGCACAATCAGAAAAATGAGCCGCAAAGGCTACGCCAAAGTTGCCAAGCCGTTTCTCTTCCGGCGGCAGCCCGATGCAGCGCACCAGTCGATGCTCTGGACGGCGCGGGCACTGCATGCTATTCGGGGCGAGCAGCTCCTCAGTGGCTGGCGCTACAAGAATCCTCGCCTCGAGCAGACTATTCTTGGCCTCAACTTTGTTAATCCCATCGGTCTATCTGCTGGGCTGGATAAAGATTTTGATCTACCCTCTGTGGCAAAGAAAATCGGCTGCGGCTTTGAGATTGGTGGCTCAGTAACAGCCGTGCCCTGCGAGGGTAACCCCAAGCCGTGGTTTCGTCGCTTGGCTAGTGAGCAGTCGATCGTCGTCAATGTTGGTTTGGCCAATCGCGGCGTCGCTAAGGCGATCGAGCAGATTCGTAGCTACTCACCACGGGTTTGGCGCGACTTTCCGCTCAGCGTATCCGTAGCCAAGACGAACAGCCCTAAGCAAGTCCGCCCCAAGCAAGCAATTGCCGACTACTGCGACAGCCTTCGCCAGCTTGAAGAAGCTGGTTGTGCACCACTGTACGAGATTAACATCTCCTGCCCTAATGCTTATGGCGGCGAGCCCTTCACCACGCCCGCTCGCCTCAAGAAACTTCTCACTGCGGTGGATGAGCTGAAGCTTTCGCGCCCCGTCTTTATCAAAATGCCGACGGACAAGACGTGGACGCAGTTTGCCAAGCTCCTCTCCATCATCGATAAGCATAATGTGGCAGGCCTGACGATCGGTAACCTCGTCAAAGACCGCAGCAAGCTCACTGACCCAAGTGTTTTGCCCGACGACACCCCCGGTAGCCTGAGTGGCCGGCCAGCTCAGGCCATTACCACGCGGCTTATCTACAAGACGTATGCGCTGTATGGTGACCGCTTTGTTATCATCGGTGTGGGCGGTGTCTTTACGGCGGAGGATGCGTATGAGAAGATTCGGGCTGGCGCGAGTCTCGTCGCGCTGGTGACGGCACTAATGTTTGAAGGGCCACAGGTGGTGGGCGACATCAACGAAGGCTTGGTGGAGCTGCTCGACCGAGACGACTATGTCTCCATTAGCGAAGCAATCGGTGCGGCGCACCGCAAGTAGGGGAGCTGGTGGCGTCCGAAGCAAACGGCTTGCGGGATTAAAGCGCTCTGTTTCTTTTCGCGTCTCCTCCAGCGTTAGAGTTGGAGTCGATTATAGTAATCAATCTGCTGCTCTACCTAAATAAAGTCGCGAGAATGGGCTGGTGCTGAGGAGCGGAATTGTGGGAGTTAGGCTCACAGCCATTTGACATTACTCACAATATACTGCACTATAGGACGAAAGCATTGCAACAAAGGAGCGAGAATGAACGAAAAACAGCCACCGGCAAACGGAGAGCGGCAAGACCCATCAAAATTGGCAGACCAGCTGCAAGAAATGCTCAGCCGTATCTTAACAGAAAGACCCTTCGAGTATGCATGGTGGAGGCAGAGTGCTTTGCAGGAGCGTCGTATCCAAACCAACCCAGAGCTCAGCAAAGATGGTGAAACCAACGCCACCGAGCGTACGATATTCTTGACAGGCCCCGAGGGCGAGTATATAGCGGTATTTGGCGTTGTGCCCTATAGTCTACCAGTTGTTTGGGGCCCGACTGTCGCTATTATGGCGCCTGATGGTAAAGACTGGGTGGTGTATCGCTCGAAGTCTGGTCGTCCAAAAGATGGTCATGATGGTCAGTGGCAAATTGAGCGTATCCATGGCAGCCAGGCAGATCGGTCAGATCAGCTCGACAGTGAGCCGTACACGTTTTTTCAGTCGGTAGATGAAGATGGTGAGCAAGACATGGAGCGCGCAGAGACTGATGCGCAAGAGTTGAAAGATGTCATAAATCTCATCGAAGGAGCGCACTGCCGCACAGAGACACCGCCTAAGAGCAAAGAGACTGAGGCTTTGCTCGACCAGATTAAAAAGCTGCGCGAAGAGGTAGCCTATCAGATAAGCTCGCTACTCAAGCGTCTCTACCTGAGTTCATAATTTACTCATAACAACCCCTGTTTTCTCCTCAACCATGCTATACTATAAGCACAAGTTGCTAACACGAAAGGGGTCAGCATGATCGCAAACATCGACATTACCGGTATTGGCAAATACTCGCCAGACGAGCCAACCAAAAAATACATCCGCAAGAAGATCGGTGCACTCGACCGCATGGTGTCGCGCCACGCTCGCAAGACCGTGAGTGCTATGGTGCGCATTGAGGAGATTAATGGCGAGCATGGCAATAAGTATGAGGTAGAGGTGGTCATTACCGTGCCAGACCAAACCATCAAGGCCAAAGACTCCACACTCAACGTCCTGGCTGCCACCGATATCGTCGAGCGCAAACTCGCTGGCCAGCTGCGCAAATATAAGCAGAACCAGCTGCCACACCTCGGTCGCCGTGGCCTTCTCGCTCGCTTCAAACGCAGCTTCGAGCGCGAGCAGGATCATCCTGCGGAGTAGACAAAGCCTTCACTCACAAAAGACCAATGCTCCGGAGAGTGTTGGTCTTTTGTTGTACCTCAATTTTAGAACCTGCTATAAGAATGACCTTCCGCTGCAAATGCTTTGATTAAAGTTTATAGTATAATAATAAATATGACAGATAAAGAAATGCCGCGTACAAAGCTAGACGAACTACAAGAAGAGCTGATTACCCTCATGAATGGGGGGTAGTGCTGAGCCTGGTGTAGCACAGCACGAGCATACCCTGCGAAGGAAAGCACAGAAAATAGGGCGTTTTGCCGTCCTGCTGTGTGACATATTAAGAGAAGCGGAGAATCCGAAGATATTGAGCACGTATTCGGTATTGGTCGATCCAATCGTACCAGCACCAGGAAATATCTATCCACCCAAGGACACCCCCATACCACGATCTCCCCATCACGACCCGCGGGACGATGCGATGGATCGCGAGCTCTAAGATAACCAGTGTCGTTAGTAATATGAGCAACTCCAGCTCTGTGCCCTTCCCAAACGGCCGCAAACCCGGTATAATGAGGGGAGTTTTTTGAATTGAATGGCCGCTTAGAGAGGAAAGCGAGGGAAGTTTGACACCATGGCAACAACACAGCAAAAAGCACTGACGAAGATTTTTGGTGATCCGCAGAAGCGGATCTTGAAGCGTCTGCAAAAGAAGGTAGACGAAATCAACAAACTTGGGCCCAAATATAAGGCACTCTCGGATGAGGAATTAGCCAAGCAAACAGAGGTCCTCAAGCAGCGCCTGCACAAGAAGGGTACGACGCTCGATACCATCCTGCCCGATGCCTTTGCAGTGGTGCGCGAGATGGCCGACCGGGTGATTGGCGAGCGGCACTATGATGTGCAGCTGATTGGCTCGATGGTGCTGCACGAAGGCAACGTCGCCGAACTCAAGACCGGTGAAGGTAAGACCCTGATGTCTACGCTGGCAGCGTACCTCAATGCGCTCGAGGGCAAGGGTGTGCACGTCGTGACCGTCAACGACTACTTGGCGCAGCGTGATGCTGGCTGGATGGGGCAGATCTATAGCGCTCTGGGCATTAGCACTGGTGTGATCATTAACGAAGCATCCTTCCTCTACGATGGTACGTATACCAATGAGAACCATACCGACCCACGCATGCAAAAGCTCCGCCCCTGTACACGGCGCGAGGCCTATGAGGCAGACATTACCTATGGGACAAACAACGAGTTTGGCTTCGACTACCTGCGCGACAACATGGTCAATGAGATTAGCCTGGTGCGTCAGCGCGAGCTCAACTTTGCCATTGTAGACGAGGTGGATTCCATCTTGATCGACGAAGCGCGCACCCCACTCATCATTAGTGCGCCTGCGGCTGAGAACCCTGATAGCTACTACCAATTTGCCAAGATTGCCGCCAAGCTTGTGCCGGAGGACTACCGTCTCGACGAAAAGCACACCAGTGTAGCGCTGACGGATAGCGGCATCGACAAAGTGCAAAAACTCCTTGGTATAAAAAATTTGTACACCCCTGAGTATGTCCGCAGCGTTTACCACATCAACCAAGCGCTGCGTGCCCAGACACTCTTCCATCGGGACAAAAACTATGTGGTGACCAATGATGGCGAGGTGATCATCGTCGATGAGCACACTGGCCGCCTCAAGATTGGCAACCGCTACAACGAAGGCCTCCACCAGGCGATCGAAGCGAAAGAAGGCGTGCCTGTTCAGCAAGAGAGTATGACGCTGGCGACAATCTCCTTCCAGAATTTCTTCCGCCTATATAAGAAGCTCAGTGGTATGACCGGTACGGCCTTTACTGAGGCAGAGGAGTTTCAGCAGATCTATAGCCTAGATGTGGTGGTAGTGCCGCCCAACAAGCCAATTACCCGCAAAGACCACCAAGACCTTATTTACAAAACCGAAAAGGCCAAGCTTAAAGCCGTGGCAGCTGCCATCAAGAAGTACCACGAGCAAGGCCGGCCGGTGCTGGTGGGGTCGGGCTCGATTGCCAAGAATGAGCTGATCGCTCAGTGGCTGGACAAAGCGGGCATTGCATATGAGATCCTCAACGCCAAGAATAATGAGCGTGAGGCCGAGATTGTGGCGCACGCTGGTGAGAAGGGCGCTGTGACGCTAGCGACAAACATCGCGGGGCGTGGCACAGACATCAAGCTTGGGCCGGGCGTGAAGGAGCTTGGTGGCTTGGTGGTGATCGGCAGCGAGCGGCATGAGTCGCGCCGGATCGACAACCAGCTGCGTGGCCGTGGTGGCCGCCAGGGCGACCCAGGCGACACCCAATTCTACGTCTCGACCGAAGATGACCTGATGCGGATCTTCCAGGGCGAGCGTATTGCTGGCCTGATGGAGCGCCTTGGGGTAGAAGAAGACATGGCCATTCAAAACAAAGCAGTCAGTAAGACGCTTGAGGCGGCGCAAAAGCGGGTCGAAGGCTTTAACTTCGATGCGCGCAAAAATGTTGTTCAGTACGACAACGTCATCAACCGCCACCGCAAAGTGGTCTACACCGTGCGGCGCAAGATCCTCGATGGCGATAACATCAAGCCAGAAATTCAGCGCCTGCTACGCACTGCAGTAGAGAGTCTCACAGAGGTACCAGCCAAGCAAAACCCAAAGTTTGCTGAGGAGTTTGGCGCGATCTTCCCACTGGACAAAGACGAGATTAAGAAAATCGGTGCCGAAAAGCGCGACCACGTCCGCACCAAGATGGCACTCGATGCGGCGAAAAAATTGTATCAGGATAAAGAAGACGAGCTCGGCAGCGAGCTACTGCGTGGCATCGAGCGCGAGGTGTACTTGCAGGTGCTCGACACACTGTGGATGCAGCACCTAGAAAACATGCAGCACCTGCGCGAGGGAATTCACTGGCGCAGCGTGGGCCAACGCGACCCGCTGGTGGAGTACCGCGCAGAATCGCAAAAGCTGTTCGACAGCCTGCAGGCTAATCTCCGGGCGGAGGTCCTCCATGCAATCTACCAAGTGCGCAAGACAGATGCCATCACTCGGGAGGCAACCGACAACGAGCACGATACCGAGCTCACCCGCCTGGCCGAAACCTCGGTGGAGCGCGGCGTGAATGAAATCACGAGTGGGGAAGCCAATCGCGATCAGGACTTTGCCAAAACAAAAGCGGCACCAACTACTGCCGACGTCAACCGCAAACGTAACGCCGCCCGCAAGAAAAAGAAAGCCCAGCGGCAGAATCGCAAAAAGAACCGCTAAATGCAGCACACAGTAACAGAGGTCAGGCTAAACAATGGTGCCCGTGGCCTTCTCATCGACGTGCCTGGCGCAACCGTGATGAGCTTCCAGTTTCAATTCCGGGCGGGCAACCGCTATGTTGCGAGCAAGGACATCTACGAGACGGCGCACATTATGGAGCATATGGCCTTTGGTGCTAATGCTCAGTTTGCGAGCGAGCACGAGTACGAGGCAGAGTTTATTAAAAACGGTGCCTATCACAATGCCTGGACGAGCGATCTGTCTATGGTGTATGTGGCGGACTGTGCGGACTTTGAGTGGGAGCGTATTTTGCAGTTGCAGCAGGTGGCCATCACCCAGCCAAAGTTCAACCAGACGGAGCTTGAAGCCGAGAAGGGCAATGTGCGCAGCGAGCTTGTCGGCTATCTCAACAATCATAACCGAGTGCTGTGGCCCAAGATCCAGCAGCTGCTAGGGAATGACATCTACACCTACCACCAGCGCGTGCGTACCATTGCCCATGTGCAGCTGAGCGATATTCAGGAGCACTACCGGCGCACCCACACCAGCGACAACCTTCGCTTCGTCATTGCTGGCAAAATGGCGGGGCGCAAGGCGCAGATCAAGCGCATGCTCGAGAGCTGGCAGCTGCCGCGTGGTGAGCGCTTTGTAGTGCCGCACGACGAACTTCGCAGTGGTAAGCCTACTCTCATCCGCCGCAAAGAGGCCAGCAACCTCACCTTTGGCTGGTCGATGGAGATCCCGCGCGAGCTCAGCGATAAAGAAGACGCTGCGCTAGACTGCCTCAACCATATTCTCACTGGCACTATGCATTCGCGCATCTTTGGTAAGGCGCGCAAGCAGGGCATGGCCTATGGGATGTTTAGTGATGGCTCGGTGGGCAAATATGAGAGCAGCTGGGACTTTGGTGGCGAGGTAGAATGTGATAAGGCAGAGCGGCTCTTTAGCCTGATTGTCAGTGAGCTCCAGGCGGTGCTGCGTGGTGAGATTACCGAGGCGGAGCTTGAGGCAGCCAAATCCTATGGCCTGGGGCGCTACCAGATGGGGGCGCAAACAGTAGCACAAATTAGTGGGTTCTACACCGGCCGCTTCTTCTGGGATGGCTATGTGAAGGACTATGCCAAGGTGCCGCAAGAGATCAAAGGCACAACCCTCGAGCAAATGAACGCCGTAGCGCGTGAATTCATCGCTGCCAACACCTGGGCACTCGCTGGTGTGAGCAGCGGCGAGCGCAGCGACATCGTGCGGCTAGGTGAGCAGCTGGAAGGGCTGTTTACACAGAGGTAAAAATGCCTCAGCTTAGTATAGTTGCCTGCCTTTGCGCTACAAGAGTCGAAGTTTTTGTGGCGATGCTTGGCCTGTCTGCTTATATAATTTGATCAAATTATTTTTACTATTTTTTAGTGAAGGCAAGGGAGAGGTATTTGCATTCATTGGATTTTGTTGTATTATTGAAGTAATAGCAAAGGAGAACAATATATGAGTGACGTCAATCCAACCAACAGCAAAAGTTACCGCCCTGGGGACGAACGAAAAGGTTACAACGACCTTGTCACGATTGTCCTCACAAAACGGGAATGCTCCGACTTATTGACAGCCATGAATGAGCTCACTGCAGGCCCGTATGCACCTTCTAAGAAAGAATGGCAATGGATGGAGGATGTCATGGGTATGCCTACACGCGAAAGTTTGATGGCACTATTCGATAAGGTTGATGATTTCCAAGAGGGTGACCTTAGGTCGTCCAAGTAGCGGCTTAGTGCACTTGATTCTTGAGTTGTAGTGGTGGTACACTGCTATGAGTGATCAGGTATAGCTGTAACCTACCCTCTACATTCTAACGTAAGAAGAATTTGTAAGCGAACAAGCACAGGCGGATATCCAGAAGTACGGCTACAATCCTGAGTGTATGCCCGATTGTTTCCTCCCCGATAACTTTGAGGAAGCATTTCAGCGGATTGGTATACATGGCACAAGGCGTAGCGTGCTGGTTATTTAGTCTATTTCCCTCTGCCTACTATATAGCCGACCAAGTGGCCGGCTATATGTGTTGATCTTACGCTTACGCTCTTAGCCTGCGCGGTACACTGCCATCTTCGCGTTGAGTAGCTTGTTCATCTCGGTGAGGCCGCTGTCCTTCTTGTGGAGGACGCCGTCGTCGATAACGTATGTCTCGGCTTTGCTATCTCTGTTGTCAGGCATCTTAGGCGCAGTGTTTTGCCCGCTGTACTTGCTGCGGCTGGTTAGGTCGCTGTGAGTACGGTAGTATTGCGCTGCCTTGAGACGGTGGTCTTTGACCGCTTGGTAATACGTAACGTACTCGGTGCCAAGCTTGCGTGCGTTGTCATTTTCGCTGATGTTTTGCACTTTTTTGGCTTGCTCGATGCACGAGCCATAGGTCTTGCTTGCTTCCTTTTCGATCTCGCTATCGGTCAGCGCAGGAGCACTCGTAAGCGCTGCACTGCCACCCTTGCGGAAGTCAAAATTCAGAACTTGGCGGTTGAGCACGCTGGTATCGGCGCACTCTTTGATAAAGGTGGCGACGGTGGAGTAGTAGCTAGGCAGCTTGCCCAGTGCAGTAACGGCTTCGTCCGTCTCGCGCTTGTACTGCTCGTACGCACGCTTGATATCTTCGTCGTGCACGGCGCGTGAGCTACCAAGCTTGCTGATGAGTTCTTTGCGGTTGTCTGCAAATGCCTTGGTATCGATCGTCTCGCCACGAGAGAGTGGCTGCAGCAGGCGATCCTCGGTGCGGCTATGGCTGCGGATGAGCGCCTGGGCGTCTTGCAAGTCTTTGCGGCTTGGTGGTGCCGACTGGATGGTTACAACGATGATAATGATGATGACTAGCACAATGCCCACCGCGCCGGCAATCAGCCCATACAGCAGCTTCTTATTTGCCAGCAGTTTGTTACCCGAGCGAGGTGGCTGCGGGGTATTGCTAGACTGTGATGCATTCATATTCATGGTGTTCGTTGGTGAGGTCATAGCTGGTTGGTTATGGCCAGGGGTGGGCTGGGTGTCCATTGCTTGTGTCCTTTATCTTCGTTGTGGATGCTAAAATTACCTATAGACTATATATTATAGCAATAGTTGCAGTAAGCGCAAATTGACGGAGGAAGAGCTGTTGCGGTGTGCTGCATATAGTGATGTACGAGTGTGCGTAGTATGCAAGAAACAAGCGAAAAAGCAATAACACCGCTACGAGAGATAGCGATCATAATGAGGAGATGATGAGAGCGCGCCAAGAACAAGGGCAGTATGATACACTCTCTGACCTCTGTATATTCTGTGTTTTGGGTGCTGTGTATGCTATAATGGCGGTATGAAAGTTGCGATTGCTGGGTACGACGTTGAGGGTCGTGCGACGTATGATTATGCGCGGCAGGTGTGGCCTGCGGCGGAGATTGTGATAGCCGATGAGCGGCGCATTGCTGATGTGCCGCCTGGGGTGGTGGATGTATTGATGGGTCCAGATGCCTTTGCTCAGCTGAGCGATGCCGATATCGTCATGCGCACCCCTGGATTGGCACCGTGGCGGATCGAGACAGATGGGACGGTGTGGTCGGCTACGAATGAGTTCTTCGCACGCTGCCCCGCGCCGATCATTGGCGTGACAGGTACAAAGGGCAAGGGTACAACGGTGAGCCTCATCGCTGCTATGCTGCAAGCCCTTGGTCGCACTGTCCATGTGGTGGGCAATATTGGCCGGCCAGCTCTGGCTCAGCTGGCGCAGATTGGCCCTGATGATGTAGTAGTGTATGAGCTGAGTAGTTTTCAGCTGTGGGATGCCGAGCGTTCACCGCAGATCGCAGTAATACTAATGATTGAGCCCGATCATCTCGACAAACACGTTAATTTTGCCGAGTATGTCGATGCCAAGGCGAACATTCGGCGACACCAGCGGCCGGGCGATGTGTGTATTTATCATCCGAGCAACCCATATGCCGCGCAGATCGCGGAGTCGCTCGACACGGACGTTGCGCGTGGCAGCCTGGGTACGCCACCACCGGCGTATCGCTATGGCACGCCGGATGATGGGCTAGTGTATGTGAAAGATGGTGCCTTTTGGCAGGGTGAGCGGCGGCTTTGCGCAACGGATCGCCTGCAACTGCCGGGTGCACACAATATTGAGAATGCCTGTGCTGCGCTGAGTGCAGTGCTCGCCTTCGATCCGCAGGCTGTGCCGCAGCGTCTAGCGGAGGGGCTGGCGAGCTTTACTGGTTTGCCGCATCGCTTGGCCTTCGTGGCAGAGCAGGATGAAGTACGTTATTATGATGACAGTATTGCTACCACACCGGGCAGTGCCATTGCAGCGCTGCGTGCCTTTGCGGAGCCTAAAGTGCTTATCGTTGGTGGGGCAGACAAAGGTGGTGATTACGAGCCACTCGCACAAGAGGTGTATGCTCAGGGCGAGGCCGTCCGCGCTGTCATTACGATGGGGGCGAATGCTTCGGCGATTGCAGCGGTATTACAAAACTATGATGTTGCTGCACCTATCATAACGCTTGGTAGTGTGCCCATGACAGAGGTCGTGGCTGCCGCTCGGCAGCAAGCCGAGCCTGGTGATGTCGTCATCTTAAGCCCCGCTGCCGCGAGCTTTGACCAATACCGTAGCTATGCCGACCGTGGTGAGCAATTTATTGCAGCGGTGCAGGGTGGCGGAGCATAAGCTATTTTGCGATTGAGCAGGATATACTATAATATATACAAATAACTATATAACTGATACAAGATAAGGAATCGATAGCCCAATGAATCAGCAACCATATACCAACTCACCGCAGCCTGCCGCCGCGCCGCAGTATAGCAAGGGGCAGCTTGCCGTGGCCCGTGCTGCTATGTCTAGCGACAACACTGTGCTGGCAGTTACCTTTATTGGCTTCTTTTTTATGACGTCGGCGTATTTTATTTTTACGGCGCTGGCTGATCACTTCCATGCAGAAGAAACTAGCGTGATGACAGAGCAAGTCCCACTTTGGCTGAGGCTTATTATTGCTTTGTTTGGCGGTGCTATCCTCTTTGGTGTCATCCTTCTTGTTGGGATGTTTTTCATCCGGATGGAGCGGCAGAAGATGCTGGGCAATGCTATGCAAGTAGAGTATAGTGATTATGCGTGGCTGCGCGACTGGGCCAACGTCACGGCGGCCGACCTCGGTTTGCCACGGGTAGAGATCTTCGTGACGCAGAATCCGGTCATCAATGCCTATGCCTTTGGCTTTATGAATCCATACTGTATTGTGCTGCATTCTGGATCAATCCGCTACCTCACGCCTGATGAACTCAAGGCAATCGTTATTCACGAGATGGGGCATATTAAGTACAAGCACACCATAGCTATGCTGTATCTGCAGCCATTCTTGATGCTGCCGTTTGTCTCATCGGTGTCTGGCTGGCTAGCGGGCTTTTGGCAGCGCCGCACCGAGTATACGGCCGACCGCTTGGCGCTGACCTACACCGAAGATCCAGAGCTTGTCAAGAATGCGCTTGTCAAGGTGCACATTGGCCCTGACGTGGCGGAGGGCATGAATGAGACTGCTCGCCAGTGGCAGCGCTACACCGCTAACCGCCCAATGAACCGCTTTGCCCAGACCCTGAGCGACCACCCATACCTCGTGCGCCGGCTTGATCACATTGATGAGATGACTGCTAAACTCCTTGCGCCTCAAGCGCCAGCTGCACCAACTCAACCCACAACACCAGTCCAGCCACAGTAGGGGAGTGCGAGGCGACGCGACGCAATGCTGCTTATACGAGACGCCACTATCTGTGCGATGGTGGCTTCTCGGTTTTGCTCGATGTATTGCGATAGTGTAATAACAACGAGACTCCGCACTTTACCTAAACAAAGGTAACGGAGTGAGCGAACGCGTAGCAATACTCTACGAGATGTGTGCCCCGCAATACTTTGCGCTACATAGTAGACCCAGCCCTCCAAGAGTGCGGTATAATAGACGTATGCAACCACTCAAAAAGCGCGCCGCACAGCTCCTCGCCGATATCCTCGATGCGATTCGTCGTTTGCAAATTACGGACAAAGCTACTCAGCTCACTCAGCTCGAGGCGCAGCTGGCTGACTCACAAATTTGGGCTAATCCAGCCCACGCTCAGCAGGTGTCGCGCCAGGCAGCAGCGCTGCGGGGGCAGATAGAGCCGTGGCAGGTGCTGCAGGCCCAGGCGAGCGACATTGTAGAGCTAATGGATCTTGGAGACGATTCGATGATACCAGAGTTCGAGCAGCAACTTGCCGCCCTCGAGCACGACTACCAGGCACGCCACCGCGACCTCCTCTACAGTGGTGAGCACGACGACCAACCGGCTATTATCAAGATCAGTGCCGGGGCCGGTGGCACTGATGCACAGGATTGGGCAGCGATGCTCGAGCGGATGTACCTGCGCTTTGCCGAGCAGCACAGCCTCCAAGCGGAGCTCCTCGAGCGCTCGACGGGCGAAGAAGCTGGCATCAAGAGTGCGACATACAGCCTCCATGGCGCGTATGCCTATGGCCAGCTGCGCAGCGAGCATGGCGTGCACCGCCTGGTGCGGCTGAGCCCGTTTAATGCCGACCATTTGCGCCAGACGAGCTTTGCTCTGGTGGAGGTGATGCCCGAGATCGCTGAGCCTGAGCAGGTGCAGCTTGAGGACAAAGACCTCCGGATCGATGTCTACCGCAGTGGTGGCAAAGGCGGACAGGGCGTTAATACGACCGACTCGGCAGTACGCGTTACCCATTTGCCGACTGGTATCGTCGTTGCGATTCAGAACGAGCGCAGCCAAATTCAAAACCGTGAGACGGCTCTCACTATCCTGCGCTCGCGCCTTGCTCAGCTCCAGCACGAGCAGCAAGCCGCCAGTCTGGCTGACCTCCGCACTGGTGAGTCCGCTAGCTGGGGTGCGCAAATTCGCAACTATGTGCTTCACCCCTATACACTCGTCAAAGACACCCGCACCAAACACGAAGCCCACGACGCCCAAGCTGTCCTCGACGGCGGCATCGATGGCTTTATCGAGGCGTATTTGGCGATGGGAGTGGGGGAGAAGTAGCAGCTTTCTCGCTCCACCCCTCAGCCATATGCTATACTGGTATAGTGATATTGTTAGACAGAGTAACCAAACGGTATGATAAGGACGCCAAGCCGGCGCTCGATCGGGTAAGCTTGCACGTTGAGCCCAATGAGTTTGTCGTTATTATTGGTACGAGCGGGGCGGGCAAGAGCACGCTGCTCAAGCTCCTTACTCGCGAAGAGAAGCCCACAACGGGTAAGATTGTGGTCGGTGGTATCGACTACGACACCCTGAAAGATAAGCATATTCCACTGCTGCGCCGCAAGATTGGCGTGGTGTTTCAGGATTTTAAGCTGTTGCCGCAGCGCACGGTGTTTGAGAACGTCGCTTTTGCGCTGGAGATTGCAGGCATGAGCAACCGTGAGATCAAGAACACAGTACCCAAGGTGATCGACCTCGTTGGCCTCCGGGGCAAAGAGAAGCAGTTTCCGCACCAGCTCAGTGGTGGTGAGCGCCAGCGCGTGGCGATTGCCCGTGCCGTTGTGCGCCAGCCCAAGATTCTCATTGCTGATGAGCCCACTGGCAACCTCGACCCCAAGCACAGCTGGGATATCGTCCGTTTGCTCGAGAAGATTAATAAATATGGCACGACCGTGCTCCTGACCACCCACAATGTCGAGATCGTTAACCGGCTCAAGCGCCGTGTCATCACCATTGAGCATGGCAAGATCACGCACGACCAAGCCAGAGGGAGTTACCGCCAATGAGCCGCCGCAAAGATACCGCCCGCGCCCTGATGCAGCAAAAGCGCCGCCGTCGCCAGTGGCTGACGTTTGTCCGGATGTGCCACTACGGCGTTAATAACTTTAGCCGCAACGCCTGGCTGACGGTTGCTGCGACACTGGTGATGACGATTACACTGCTGATTGTCTTCACGACCTTCGTCGCGCAGCGTTCACTGGCCGATACTGCTCAGGCTATCAACAAGGATATCGACCGCTCGATCTACCTCCGCCCTGATGTCTCAGAGGAGCGGGCTCAGCCGGTGCTGGTAAGTTTGCGCCGCCTCAGCAACGTCGAGTCAGTCCGCTTCATTAGTACCGAGGAAGCCAAGGAGCAATTCGCCAAGGCTAATAAGGACGATGAGGCTAAACTGAACGCCCTTAAGGAGGCGACGAATTCACTGCCCGCGACGATCCGCATCACCCTGCATGACAACAACGACACATCGCAGCTGATAGACTTCGTCAATACCAATTCTGCGCTCAAACCACTGATTAGCGCCACCCAAACGCCGACCTTTATGAGCCAGCGGCGCAACGGTACGACGCGCATCGCAGAGTGGACGCATATGTCGCAAAAGGCTGGGGTGGCAGCTAGTGTCCTCTTTATCGCTATCTCGTTCTTGATCATCTTCAATACTATCCGCATGGCGATCTTCAACCGGCGCGATGAGATCGAGATGATGAAGCTGATTGGCGCCGACCGTGGCTTTATTCGTGGGCCATTCCTTGTGGAGGCTGTGGTGTATGGGGTGATTGCCGCGGTGATTGCGACCACACTGGGTATCATTACGCTCTTTCTCTCGGGCAATTCGCTCAAGAAGTGGGGGGTTGCTCTCCAGCCCACGATTGATATGGCAGCATCCTACTGGTGGCTTATTGCCCTGGTGATGATGGCACTAGGCGCATGCATTGGCGTCATCTCATCGCTGGTGGCCACCCGCCGTTACCTAAAGATTTAGCATTGATACAAAGGAGGCCCTGTGTTGACAAAGCACACACCGCTTGTTACCATAAGAAATATGAAACAATCCACCACATCTGTTTCGCGTGCCCACACTGCTGTGGCCGCACCCAAAAAAACCAAGGGGCTTGCCACCAAGTCGGTCATTGTGGCAGCTGCCGTAATTATGGCGCTGAGTACGCCAGTCAGCACCTACCTTGGTGTGACCACCGGGACTGCCTCGGCCGTGTCGCAGGAGGAATACCAGCGGCAGATCGATGCGCTCAATAAGGAGATTGGGCAGTATCAGTCGCAGGCCAAGGAGCTGAACGAGAAGGCAAAGAGCTTGCAAAATGAACTCGAAGTCTTGTCGAAGCAGAAAGCGATGATCCAAGCGCAGATTGATATCAGCCAGAAGAAGCACGACCAACTGCAAGAGAAAATCGCCCAGACCAAGCGCGACATCAAAGCCAACCAAGACGCCTTGGGCGACACGCTGGCCGATATGTATGTCGACCGCACCATTAGCCCGCTGGAGATGTTGGCCAGTAGCCGGAGCCTTGGTGACTATGTGGTGGAGCAAGATCGCCGCGATAGCATTCAAACCACGCTGAGCGAGACGATCACTCGGGTCAATAAGCTCAAAAAGCAGCTAGAGGAGCAAAAGAAGGAAGTTGAGCGTGTCTTGGCTGACCAAAAGAACGCCCGTGAAGCCCTCGCTGCCAAAGAGCGCGAGCAGGCTGACCTCCTTGCCCGCACGCAAAACGAAGAAGCAAACTACCAAAAGCTCACCGCAGACCGCGAGAGTGAGAAAGCTCGCGTTCAGAAGGCACAGCAGGATGAAATCCAGCGAACTATTCAGAAAGCGGGTGGTGCAATATCAACCTCATCTGGTGATGGCTCGATGGGTGGTTACCCTTGGGCCGGTGGCTGTACCGTTGATGCTAATGCAATGTCGCATGGTGGCGCAACTGGTGGCGGTGAGGACCCACTGGGCTATGGCTGCCGCCAGTGTGTGAGCTACACCGCCTGGAAGACCTACCAAAAGACTGGCTACGCGCCACGCTACTGGGGCAACGCCAACATGTGGCCGGCTGCCGCTCGCAACGCTGGTTTCTCGACGGGCCGCACTCCACGAGCCAATGCCCTTGGCGTCATCTCAGCAGGGCAGTATGGGCATATCGTCTACATCGAGGGCTACGATGCCGGTAGCAACACTGTCCGCATTAGCCAGTTCAATTACTTCAACGCCGGCGGTCCTGGCTGGGGTCACTACAGTGAAATGACGGTGCCCGCCAGTACGTACGATACGTATATTTATCTGTAGGAGAGAATATATAGCGCAAACGACCACCCAGGTAGCGGTGGTCGTTTTTTGGTGGGTGGAACTCTTGGGACCTACGCTGCAGATAGGGTAGGTTGGTGCGGGGCTTCGGTTTGGGTGATGGTTGTATCAGTGGTAGTGCTCACCTCAGGCGGGCCAACTCGGTAGCCATACTGGTTATACTCTGTGCCAATTGGATCATCGCTCTCGCAGCGCCGGAGGGGCTGGGTATCAGTGGGCAGCTGGGCGATGTAGCTGTTGCTAAAGGCGGCGCGTGTATAGGCCTGGGCCATATGAGCCAGTAGGGCAAAGAGCTCTTTGACGTTGCTGACTGCTTCGCTTGTGCTGGGCGGCTTCTCACCGCCGTAGGTAAAGCCGTGCTGCTCCTGCGCTAAGAGGTCTTGATTAAAACCGTGGCCGCAATCGCGGCAGTCTAGACAGCGCTCATAGAAATAATGCACCGAGTAGGTAATCTCACTATGTGTGATGGTGATGGGTGGCTGGTCACCACGGGCACTCCCTTTCATCTTGGCAATGATGCGTGTGAGGCTGTCGATGACACCGTGGAGGATTTGCTCGCGCTGGTGGCGTTCGCGGTCGATAGTACGCATGGCATCGAGCCCCTCGCTGCTTTTGTATGGGGTAGTAGATTCGCGCACAAGCGCAAGATGCCCAACCTGGCAAGCCTTGGAGGCAGACTCAACGAACAATGGTGAGCTACACTCAACAGTGGATGGTAACAGGTAAACAGGCGCAGCTTCTGCGCTGACAACGGCAAGAGACATTAGGTAACCTCACTTGTTTTGTTAGAAAATGGTAATTGTCTATTATACGAGGATGAGGCAAAAATGCAAGCCTCGGTGTGCTATTCACATTCTTTTGCCACACCGCCCGAGCGTAGTATAATACCATAGTATGGTACAGAGTGACACGGCGAGCGCGAACCGCTCGAAATATGAGTATGATGAACCAAAAAAGCTGACTATCTCGCAGCTCACAGCCCTGCTCGTGGCGGTGCTGCTGCTGGGGGCTGGCTTTGTGGCAGGGATGTATGCCGACAAGCTCTATGCGGCGATTGCACCAGTCTTTGGCCTCAAGGTATCGGCCGATAGCATCGACCTCAGTAGTGTGCAGCAGACCTATCGCAAGCTTAAAGAAGAATATGATGGTAAATTGGACGACACCAAGTTGATCGATGGCGCTAACCGTGGCCTAGCTGCAGCTACCGGCGACCCCTACACCACCTACATGGACAAGCAAGAGACCGAGCAGTTCGACCGTAGCCTCAATGGCGAAGTGAGCGGTATTGGCGTGGAGATCGCATCACGGGGCAACCATCCAACGGTAGTGCGCGTCGTCGATGACTCACCAGCAGCCAAGGCAGGCCTGCGGGCTGGCGATATCTTCCGTAGTATTAATGGTCAATCGGTAGTGGGGCAGAACTCTGAGGTAGTGGCTGGCAAAGTGCGGGGCGAGGCTGGCACAACCGTCAAGCTCGTGATGCAGCGTGAGGAATCGACCGAGGAATATACCATCGTCCGGGCCAAGGTAAGTGACGCCAGTGTGCGTAGCCAGATTCGCGATGGCATAGGGATCCTCACCATTACCCGGTTTGATGACCAAACTGGCCGACTCGCGCGCCAAGCGGCAGAGCAGTTCGTCCAGCAGGGGGTGCGGGCGGTAGTGCTCGACCTACGTGACAACGGTGGCGGCTATGTAACGGCTGCTCGCGAGGTCGCAAGCCTGTGGCTTGAGAACAAAGTCGTAGTAGTGGAGAAGTCTGGCGACGTCGTGCGTGACACGGTGCACAGTAGTGGCCAAGCACTGCTCAAGGGGATGAAGACGACTGTCCTCGTCAACGGCAACAGCGCCAGTGCCAGCGAGATCGTAGCGGGGGCATTGCACGACCACAAAGCAGCGACATTACTCGGCGAAAAGACCTTCGGTAAGGGCACCGTGCAGCAGCTATTTAATCTGCCCGACGGCCGTAAGCTCAAGATCACCGTGGCGCGTTGGTATACCCCAAGTGGCCGCAATATCTCGCAGGGCGGCATTGCGCCAGATACTGAGGTCAAAATGAGCACCGATGACCGCAACGCTGGCCGCGACCCACAGCTCGATAGCGCACTGCAAAAGTTCGCAGAGTAGACATATATCCAACAAAATGCAAACAATTGTTCGCCAAAAGTATTGTATTTGTTCTAAATCTACGCTACCATAAAGGCATATGGACAGACGAAAGAAAATTCTCTTGGTAGAAGACGACACCGCGCTGCTGGCAGTGTATCGCTCGCGGCTCGAACTGGAGGGCTTTGCGGTAAGCGAGGTGCATAATGGCGAAGATGCGCTCTCGGCGGTGGTCGATGTTCGGCCTGATCTGATCTTGCTTGATGTGATGATCCCCAAGATTAGCGGCTTTGACGTACTCGATATCTTGCGTAACACCCCAGACACTACCAACGTCCGCGTTATCATGCTGACGGCGCTGAGCCAGCCCAAGGACAAAGAGCGGGCCAAGCAGCTGGGAGTGGATGACTACCTCGTCAAGTCGCAAGTGATGATTGGTGACGTAGTGGCCCGCATTAAGTATCACCTGGGCATGAGCCAAGAATAACAGAGGCCAGAGGGCTGTCGAACAAAGCGTGCAGCGATCCCTTGCTTCTGAGTGATTTTTCTTCAGCATTGTTTCATGGTATTATAAAAAGATGACGGAAAAATATTCGGCATCACTCCCACCACGGCAGCCTGAGTACCTCTTGACCCAGCCAATCACGACGGACGGCACGCCAAAAGAGTGTGCAACTCATCCCGATACGCACAGTATTCCCAAGCGCGACGATGTGCCGCAGCATCTGTGGAATGTCTTGCGCAGCAGCGGTCAGCTCGACGAAGGGTGGATTGATAGAGAGATTATCGACAAGGATGGCACGGTGCTAGTGCGGATGACTAAGCTAGTCAACCGAAGCAATATCCACCAGCTCGAGAAATGTGTACCGCTCGCGGTGCTGCAGGAGCAAAACATTGACTTCACTAATGCATACCTGCAAAGAGCCTATGGTGTGATGATGGAGGATGGCAAGCTGCAGCCCGTTGCTGATACCACTCATACTACTCACCAGAATGACTCAACTGATGAACAAGAAACAGAAATACTGCCCACTCAAAGTGACAATACATATGATCATCTCGATGGGGATAGCGCTCGCCGATTAGTCGGGAGTGTGGCAGCAAAAGCGAGCGACGGAGAGGTGGATAATAGCCTACTGGTGCGGCGAGCGCTAAAACGATAAAGTGGTAGACACGTCAGACAGGGAGCAATATAGGCTACCCTCAAATCTTTTGACTATATGACAACAGAGGTAGCGTGAAAGTTATTGATCGTAATCCGGATCATCGGATCCATACATAGCTTCAAGCTTTGCACGTATGGCGTTTTCCTCACGCTCATGCGATGGTAGCTCAGGGCGCTGCCAGTGCCGCATCTTGTCTAAGTATTTGTCTGTCATCAGATTTTTGAGTGCAATGGTTGCGAGCTCTGTTTGCCGTTTGATGCGGCGGATTGGCTCGCGGAGGGCACGATCATCTATTTTAATACCATGCTGCAGTGCTTTGTCAGTAATAGTGATGTGCTGGTGAGCGTTGCGTACGACATCGTCGATGACCATTTCGAGCTCTGGTTCACGAAGCTGGTTGCTCATATCCTTATACCAATGCCAGTCGATGGTACAAGAATCACGACCTCGAAAATGGTTGGGTGGCTGTTTGGCAAGCTCGGCTTGTATAGTAGGATCTAGGCGGCCACAAAGCCAATCAACAGTTAACGAGGGCTTCTGGAGTATATAAAAGTCATGTCGCAGCGTATCTCCTTTGTTCAAGTTTTTCTCACTGTACGGTATACCAAGCTCGTGGTGCATGTTAAAATTCCATACACCAACGCCGTCAGGAGGGCTCATTGTTTCTGGCATGTTGCCCTTTTCTATATCGTTGTATAAGAGCTGGTGCGTGCTGGCTAGTGGGAGGATAACAAGCTTGCCAGCTATACCACCTACGTGCACTCGTATGTAGTCTTTGGCTGAGGCTTCTTTACTGTGGCTGCTTGCCTCGTCTGCAACGGTCCATTGTTGGTTTCTTTTGTCGTACATAATACAGTGATTATAGGGTAATATATGACGCATTACAAGTAGCTTGTGTAATATAGTATGAGTGACCGAGCAATAGCAAGAAAAGAACCGCTCTTTGTGAGCGGCTTTTTCGCTTGCATGTGCGCTATAAAACACTTACGCTGCGCTGACACACACCTGGGTGCGTGGCTGGGTCTTGCCAGTGAAGGTAGACTTCTTGACCTTCTTGAAGCTGACAACACCACTGTGAGCGGCGTGGATGGTGTAGTTGCGGCTCATGTACGTGCCAGGGCCGGCAATCTTCGTAGCGCCCGTCTGGCGGACGAGGACTTCACCAGCGTTGACCTGCTGGCCACCGAAGCGCTTGACGCCAAGGCGCGCCCCAGCGTTATTGTGGACGTTCTTGCTTGAGCCACCTGCTTTGACTTTTGACATATCACTCCTTTAGCTAATATAAACAATCTATACGATTATACGTGAGGGCGTGGGCGAAGTCAAGCGGCGAGAGGATGAGATCGCACCATCTCGCTGCGTGGCGCTTGCTTTGGCGGCTGCGCTGGCCAGGCAGATATTGGCTAGCTGGCGCTATAGTGGTATAATAATTGTAGTAAGACATAATAATGGCACGAAAAAGGAGTGATGATGGCAGGACGATATGATAAGCCCGGATCGCAGGGTGAGTGGCCGTATTCGGGCAGTGGACCGAGTGGTAGCTCGGAGATTGAGGCAGGTTTGGTGCAGCTTGAGGCACTTCGATATGTTGATGTGAGTGGTTTACCATCAGGGCAGGACGATGCCCCACAGGACACTCCTCCGCCCACTGCAGATGAGCTTCGAGAGAGATTAAAGGGAATTGCTAATTCTACCAAGCCTAGCGAGTCGACAAGGCCACAAAATCGGGATCAAATACTCGCATCACTTCATGATGAAACAGGCACACAAGAAGCACCAGTATCTTCTCTGAGTGCAACTGAAGTACCGCCAACTGTTACTGAGATTAATACAAAAGCGGTTGAAGTCAATGAGAAGTGGCAAACCGAAAAGGAACTACGCGAAACATTAGCGGCTGTTACAAATGCTAAGGAGCAACTAAAAGCGCTCCAAGCGGAAATAGCACGAGCAGAAGAATACAATCGAGCAATTGACCCAGATGCTGTGCGAGAGATAGCAGGGAACGTACATAAATCTCTAGAAGGAGTCAACTCCTATTTTCTCGATAAAGCGGCAACAATTGTTGGCACTGCAGCGCATCAAGACGCAGTCGCCTTGGAAGGTATGCACAAACAATATAACGAGTTAGGGTAGTAGCTCTAATCTTCAATCACAAAGGTCTCAGTAGATATGGCTGAGACCTTTTATTTTAGTGAATATTATTTTACTTCCATCACCAACAACTCTCGCGCGACTACCTGGTTCTCGCGGTAATAACAGAGGCCGGCAGGGTAAACGTGCTGGAGTGGGCGGCGCTGGTAGCCCAGTTGCTCGAGCTGAGTGATGAGTGGCAGGTGAGTAAACTGCCCGTCGCTGTTGCGCCACGCGGGCACCGCAATAACCAGTGGTGTGCCAGGGCTCAACTGGGGACGAAGATTAGTGAGAAAATGGCTGATGATATGGTTGCACGTGGTACGCACAGTGCTGAGCTTAGCCGGAGCGGGTGGGGCAGAGAAGGGCTGGCCAAGGTATGTCTCGCAGACGATAGCGCTGAGCTGCTGGGCAAGTGGCCACTGATGGGTAGTGGCATCGGCTTGAGTAACGCCATGCACCGTACCAGGGGTGGCCTCGGCAGAGCGGTGCTGCAGCCAGGTGAGGTTCTCGCTGGTATAGCTGACCATCTTGGGGTTTAGGTCGCTGCCGCACACATCGTAGCCCAGGAGGAGCGCCTCTTGCAGGACGGTGCCAGTGCCGCAAAAGGGATCGAGCAGCACGGGGCGCGGCGCTGAGTGCTTAGTAGCAGGTGAGGGCTGCACCAGTGGCCCAGCCATATTGACCATCATGCGGGCGAGCTTGGGCGGCAGCATACCGACGAAGGCATCGGTGCGCGGACGGGCTTGGTCGCGTGCGGCCAGGGCAGAAATGTTTTGCGCGCCAACACTCTCCGCCACAATAACGCGCCCATCCTGGGCTCGCACTACCAGCAATTCGATATGATGCGGTGAGCGACCAAGTTTGTTGTGATGGCTGGTGGCGGTGTTGAGCGCTGGAGCGGCATTAGGAATAAGGCGCAGGCTCGTGCCAGTTGCGCGCAATTTTGTCTTCAGAATAAGGCCGGTCTTTTGCACCTCGCGGGCGGTAGCAGAGAAGCCATAGGCACTGATGCCAAGCGTAATCTTGTGCGACGCGCCCTGCCACTGCGCGCTATAGTGGCGGACGATTTGCCGGCTCACTGCTAGCCAAGTGCCGCGCAGCTCTAGTACTACTCGGCCCGCCTTTTGGCTACCACCCAGGCGCTCAAAATCGAATATATCAGAGGTAATAGTAGCGGCCTGCGCTCCAAACCAACGCACCGCCGCCGCGCCATACAAACACTCCAGCTCCGCCACGCCCAGGGCCGGCTGCCGGCCAAGAATTGCAATATACATATGCCTAGTATAGCGCAAAAACGGGTAAGAATGGAGGAAATAGGCAACTAGGCCGAGCATTGACAGGAGCGACCAGGAGGCATATCATACGCCTATGATATCATATTACACAATAGCTCGCCTTCTCACCTATGATGACAGGCGTTTTGTCGGTAAGGGGTGGGAGATTGATTGGCCATGGATTCATCAGCCCGACAACCCGAAGAGCCCCTATCTGTCATTTGGTGACGCACGCTGCCCATGGGCGATTGAGGTTGGTGTCTGTATCGCACCGCGCGATAAGTCAGTCCGTGAGAAGATGGACGTCTCCCCTAATCAGGATGTCGGTGTTGGCACGACCGAGCCAGGGCGCTATATCCTCACCGTGTGTTCTCAGTCATTCTTGGATGACCCTGCTGGTGCAGAGTATTTTGATGGCGACCCAGTTAAACCACTAGTCATGCCCCAGCTTGATTTCGTCGAGATAGCAGCATTTGTTGAAGCAAAGCTTGCCAAATACCAGCATGTTCCAACAGTCGATGATCCGTTCGGTACCGACAGAGAGTTCTATGAAGCGACGAAAGACTGGTTGTACGACACTGAGTACGACGAGTGGACGGCTTATGAGGCGACGATTGCGTGCCCAGCGAGTATGCTGGAGTAGCTGCAGTTAACCTTGTGGTATAATATACCCTAGCTATGCAGAAATATATCAAAAAAATGAAACAGCTGTCCTTCCGCACCTGGCTGAGTATTATGACGTTTGTGCTGATTGCCTTGATTCTATTCTTGTCGCGGCACGAACTTCTCCAGGCGTGGCATTTGCTGCAGCAGGTCAATATATGGGTCTTGATTGCCGTCTTCCCAGTGGCGGCGTTGGGGTATTTAGCGGCGGGTGAGATGATCTTCTCATATCTGCGGCAAAAGGGCTTCGTGCGCGATGTGAGCCCCTTTGCCCTGATGCGCTTGTCGCTGGAGCTAAATTTCGTCAACCATGCCTTTCCCAGTGGCGGCCTGAGCGGTATATCATACGCCAACTGGCGCCTGCGCAAATACGGTGTCTCGACAGGGCGCGCGACGATGGCCCAAATGGTGCGCTATGTCATGGGCTTTGTGGCGGTGGTGCTGTTCTTGGCAGTGGCGGTGGTAATAGTGACGATCGATAGCGGCGTGAACCGCTGGATTATCCTGATGAGTGGGGGGCTGGTGTTTTGCCTGACGATGATCACGCTACTGGGAGTATATTTGCTGACGAGCCAACAGCGACTACACAAGGCGGCGCATCAGATTACACTGGCAGTCAACGGCTTCGCGCGGCGCATCTTGCGGCGCACAAAGCCAGTGATGGATGAAGTTGCAGTGCGGCGCTACTGCGACGACCTCCACACCGACTTCCTCGAGCTGCGGCGCGACAAGAAGCTGCTGTGGCAGCCCTTTATCTGGAGTATTGTCTTTACGATTATGGAGATCTTGCCCTTCTGGATGACCTTCCAGTCGCTGGGAGTGTCGGTCAATCCAGCATCGATCCTGATCGCCTATGGCGTGGCCACAACGATGGCGGTGGTGGTTGCTACCCCTGGTGGGGCTGGTGCATATGAGGCAGTGATGGTGGGGATCTTGGCACTCTCGGGTGTAAGCCAGGGCCAAGCTATCGCTGGGACGATGCTCTACCGCGTAATTGCCATCGTTACCACACTGGTGTTTGGCTATGCATTTTATCAACTAACCATCATGCGCTATGGACGCGACAAACCTCCCACCACTGAGCGTTAGCGATTTCCTCACCTATGCGAGCGAGGTGTTGGAGGGGGCGTTTCCAATACTGACGGTCGAGGGCGAGGTGGCTAGTATGGCAGTGCGCCAGGGGAAGTTTGTCTTTTTTGACCTCAAGGACGAGACGGGTAGTGTGAGCTGCTTTATGATGGTGTGGCAGCTCCGGGTGGCGCTGGAGGATGGCATGCAGGTGGCGGTGCAAGCCGTGCCCAAGCTCACGGCGCGCGGCAAATTCAGCCTGACCGTGCAGCAGGTGCGACCAGTCGGGCAGGGGAGTATTAAGAAAAACTTCGAGCTGCTGCGCCAGCGCCTTGGCGCGGAGGGGCTCTTTGCTCCAGAGCGCAAGCGGCCGGTGCCCGAGTGGCCCGAGCACATTGCTGTGGTGAGCAGCCCCCAAGCGGCAGGCTATGCCGACTTTATGACGATCATTGGCCAGCGCTGGGGTGGTATGCAGGTCGATGTCTATGCAGTGCCAGTCCAGGGTGCTGGCGCAGCCGACCGGATCATCCGTGCCATTGAGCGCTGCAACCGCCAGGCAACCGTGCCGCAGGTGCTGGCGATTGTGCGCGGTGGTGGCAGCGCCGATGATTTGCAGGTTTTTAACGACGAAGCACTGGTGCGGGCGATTGCTGCAAGCCGCGTGCCAACGGTGGTCGGGGTAGGGCACGACACCGATGAGACACTGGCCGACCTTGCCGCCGACGTCCGGGCTGTGACACCAACTAACGCTGCTCAGCTTATCACACCTGATGCCACGGCAGTGCAAGCGCGGCTAGCCGAACAGTTACAGGCAATGAAGCAGACGATTATCGCCACAGCAGATGATGAGCAGCTAGCGGTCCAGCATCAACTGGCCGAAGCTCGGGCAAGGCTAGCCAGGCAGCAGCAGGTACTCGAGCAGCAATGCACAGCACTGCAGGCCCGGCTCCGGCTGTATAACCCTGCAGCAACCCTAGCGCGTGGCTATGCTCTAGTGCGCGGCCAGGCCACCGTCGGCCAAACGATCACCATCGAGCGATATAGCGATATGATAACAGCGGAGGTAACCCATGTCGAACGCAAAACAACCACCAAAACCAGCTAAAACGGCCGCTACGCCAAGCACCAGCGCCCGGCGCACGTCATCAGCTACTCGAGCCAAGCGCACCACCCTCAGCGATGACGACCAGCTGGCGATGGCCCTCGTAGCGGAGGGGCTCACGCCGGATTATAGCCAAACGAGCAACCCGTCGGTTGACTCATCAGCGCAGCAACCTGACCAGCAGAGCGATGCAGATAGCCATTCGCTGCGCGAACAGATGGAGCAGCTGGAGGAGATCTTGGCGTGGTTCGACAGTGATGAGTTTGAGCTCGAGGCGGCGGTAGAACGCTACCAGCAGGCCGCGCGCGTTGCCGAGCAGATCGACCAGCGCCTAACCGAGATCAAAAATAAGGTAACTATCATCACAGAGGACGCAGCCGCCTGATGATGTGGTGGGCACTCCTCGTCATCATCCTGCTGTTTTGCGTGACAGCGCTGACGGGCGCGCCCTATGTGCCATCGCACCGCCGAGATGTGCAACGGGCGCTGACCAAGCTCTATAGCCTCGGGCCGAAGGATTGCTTGGTGGATATGGGCTCAGGCGATGGCGTCGTCTTAAAGATTGCTCGCCAGCAAGGAGCACGAGCCTTTGGCGTGGAGCTCAACCCGCTCCTCGTCTTGCTCTCGCGCTGGCGTTTGCGTGGTGATACCAAAGCGATGGTGGTGTGTGGTAACCTCTACCGCACGAACTTTCCAACTGGCACCACAGTGGTCTACACCTTTGGCGACTCGCGCGACATCGCTCGGATGGCCGCCCATGTGCAGCAGCAAGCCACCCGCCTTGGCACAGACCTGTGGTTCATCTCTTACGCCTTTGCCGTGCCTGGCTGGACACCAGTGCGCGAGCAAGGCGCACATAAGCTGTATCAAGTGCGAGCAGAACAGCACAAATAGCATCCCGCTCTTGTCTATCGCCCCAGGCATAAGTATAATAGGGGTATGACGAAGCAATCTTACAAACGACGAAGTTTTCTTAGTGGCAGCACCTTTGCTATTATTGGGCTGGCACTACTGGTGGTGCTCTTTGGTGGGTTTTCGGCCTGGGCCTACACCAACTATACCGAGGCCAAGAGCAACTTAGATAGCAAAATTACCGCAGCACAAGCTGAGGCCAAGAAGACGCAAGCAGACGAAGACGAGAAGAAATTTGCCGAGCGCGAGAAGCAGCCCATGTTGCAGTTTGTTGGGCCAGATGACTATGGCCGCCTGACTTTTGATTATCCCAAGACCTGGAGTGCCTACCAAGCCACCGATGTGAGCGAGGGCGGCGGCAAGACATACGAGGCGTACCTCAACCCCCGCGTCGTGCCACCAATAACAGATACGCAGAAGATTGCCATTCGGATTAGCATCGAGCAAAAGATCTACGACAAAGCGGTGGCTGACTACGACAGCCAGATCAAAAAAGGTGAGCTGAAGTCGAGCGCCTGGAGCAACGACAAAGGCCTGACGGGCACGCGCCTGGAGGGGAACTTTAGCAAAGATATCCGTGGCACCGCAGTGGTGATCAAGATGCGCGACCGGACGCTCACGGTGCGGACGGATGCCGACGTATTTAATAACGACTACGAAGCCCTGATAAAAACCATCAAATTTAACGAATAAATATAGAACATTGCGACGATCTGTGCTACAATGCAGCTGGTATGAGCACGGAGGGGAATGCGGTTATGATGAGCGGCGCTTCCTGGGGGGAGGCGTCGCTCTTTGTTGCGGCGGCACACGACCTCAAGTCGCCACTGGCGCTGCTGCGGCAATTAGCGCTGAGCTTGGAGGCTGGGGGGCTGTCGCCCGTCGAGGTGGCCGAGCTAGCCCGACGGATGGCACTCACCAGCGAGCGGGCCTTGCGCCTCACCACCGACTTGACGCAATCCACCCGTCTCCACGAGGAGTTATTTGGCATCGAGCCGCTCAACTTGGCTCTGGTGGCGCGCGACGTCGTGGCCGAGCTCCAGCCACTCTACATAGCCAAGGGGCGTCGCCTAGCGGTACGCGTGCCGCGGCAGGCAGTGGTAGGCCTCGGCAACCGCGACCTCCTGCGGCGCATCCTGTGCAACTTCGCCGACAACGCACTCCACTACAGTGGCGAGGGCGATGCACCTGTGGTGGTGCGGCTCTCTCGGCGAGCTGGTGGCCAGGTAATCCGCCTAGCGGTGCGCGATTACGGCCCAGCCATTCCGCCATCACTCTGGCGGCAATTGGAGCAGCGCCTTGGCGTCAGCGCACAGCCACTGCACAGCCGGCCAGGCAGCAGCGGCCTAGGGCTCTACATTGCAGGGCAATTTGCCAGCGCGATGGAGGCGCAGATTGGGGCAGTGCGGCACCGCGATGGTGCGACCTTCTACATCGATCTCCAAGCGGTGTATCAACAGAGGTTATTATGACGCAATCACCGCCGCGGGTGTTGGTCATCGACGATGACCAATGGTTTGCTGAGCTGCAGCTTGCGGCAGTGCGGCGGGCTGGTATGGCGCCCGTCTATGCGGCCGATGTGCTGGCTGGCATGGCAGCGCTCGACGAGGCACTCCCAGCGGTAATCATCCTCGATATGTTCATGCCAGGGGGCAATGGCTTGGTGCTGCTCCATGAGCTGCAATCGTATAGCGACACGGCGCGCATCCCCATTATCATCTGTAGTAATAATGCGAGCGACATGACGCTAGACGATCTTGCTCCCTACGGTGTGGTGGCCTTGCTAGACAAAACAACGATGCGCCCGAGCGATGTGACGAACTTACTACGCAGGTACATCCCAAGCGAGGTAATCGCATGAGTATGCAGCGTACCACAGCGATCGTCCTGCGCCGCACCAACTATGGCGAGGCTGACCGCGTGCTGCAATTGCTCACGCCAGAGGGGCAGCGGGCGGTGATTGCCAAGGGTGTCCGGCGCGAGAAGAGCCGACTAGCTGGGGCGGTTGAACTCTTTGCGATCAGCGATGTCGTCATCCGCCAGGGGCGCAGTGAGCTGGGCGTGCTAACACAAGCTCGCCTGACGAAGTATTATCAGACAATCGTGGCCGATTATGACCGCCTACAAGCTGGCTATGCCGCCATCCAGCTGGTAGCGCAGGCCAGCCGCATGCTAGACGAGCCGGCGTGGTATGAAGTGCTGCGCCTGGTGTATGAGGGGCTTAATCAGCCTAGCGTGCCCATCATGCTCACCCAAGCCTGGCTAGCCATCCACTATGCGGCATTGCAGGGCTACGAGCTTAACCTGCTGCGCGACGTTGTAGGCCAGCCCCTCCAGCCCGAGCGGCGGTATATGTATGACGGGTCAGAACGTGGCTTGCGCCTCAGCGACCAAGGCGACATCACCGCAGCGCACATCAAGCTGCTCCGCCTGCTCGCCACGCGCCCACCCACAGTGGTAGCACAGGTCGGTGGCGTGCTGACCATTCTGCCCGAATGCTGGCTGGTGGCGCGGCAACATGCTGGGGTGTAATGCTATAGCTTGAGCTACTGGCCTCCATATATTTTCTTGTTCGGTGAATTGCTTGGGGTAGCGCGTGAGGTTATTGAGATGAAGGTATCAATGCCATGCTTGGCCATAAGACATACTCCACTTTAGGAAAATGCTATAATAATACCAAAGAACCAATCATGAAGCTGCCGCGTTGCCAACGCGGAGAAAGGACGCGTGTGAGTAGCACAACGAGTAATGTAACAATGGAAGCAATTATTAGCCTGTGCAAGCGCCGTGGCTTTATTTACCAGGGGTCGGATGTGTATGGCGGCCTGAGTGGCACGTGGGATTATGGCCCGCTGGGCGTGGCGCTCAAGCGTAATATTATGCAGCTGTGGTGGCAACATTTTGTGGATGGGCGCGACGATATGTACGGCGTCGATGCGGCCATCATCATGAACCCGAAGGTGTGGCAGGCTAGTGGGCACGTCGATACCTTCGTCGATCCGCTGTGCGAGGATACGGTCAACCACCGCCGCTACCGCACCGATCACATCCTGAAGGACAACGGCATTGATGCAGAGGGTATGACTATGCAGCAAATGGATGCGGCCATCAAAAAACACGACATTAAAAGCCCAGATGGTAACCCGCTCAGCAAGTCTCGCACCTTTAATATGATGTTCAAAACCTATGTGGGCGCGACTGAGAGCGAGGATAGCATCAGCTATCTCCGCCCTGAAACTGCCCAGGGGATTTTTACCAATTACAAAAACGTGGTGGATGCTTTTTACCCCAACTTGCCGTTTGGTATCGCCCAGCAGGGTAAGGCCTTCCGCAACGAAATCGCGCCGCGCGACTTTGTGTTTCGGGCCCGCGAGTTCGAACAGATGGAGATTGAGTATTTTGTACACCCAGATAAATGGGAAGCAGCCTTTGACGAGCTGCTGGCCAGCACGCATGAGTTCCTGGCTAAGCTGGGCCTTGCTAAGGAGCACATCCACGAGCTGGATGTACCGGCGGAGGATCGAGCCCACTACAGCAAGAAGACGATTGATATTGAATACGACTTTGCAATTGGCCGCGAGGAGCTGATGGGCATTGCCTACCGCACCGACTTTGACCTGATGAATATCCAAAAGATGAGCGGCAAAAGCATGGAATACCGCATGAAGGGCACGAACGAAAAGGTGGTGCCACACGTGATTGAGCCAAGCTTTGGTGTGGAGCGCGCCCTGATGGCGGTGCTGACGGAGGCGTTGACGACGGACACAATTGGCGGCACAGAGCGCACCTACCTGAAGCTGCCGGTGCACCTAGCGCCGATTAAATTTGCTGTCTCGCCACTGCTGAAGAATAAGCCCCAGCTGGTCGAAAAGGCCCGCGAGGTCTACCGCCAGCTGAAGGCAAAGTACGGCGCCGTGATGTGGGACGACAACGGCAACATCGGCAAACGCTACCGCCGTCAGGATGAAATCGGCACGCCATACTGCGTGGTGATCGACTTCCAGACGCTGGAGGACGGCACGGTGACCGTGCGCGACCGCGACACCACCGAGCAAAAGCGGGTGCAGGTAGCCGCCCTACTGGGCCAGCCAGCCCACGCTGCGTAAGTAAGCGTACGACTAAACCCACAAAGGAGCCACTATGCCAACACGGCTAAAAATTACAATTAACGACGACAGCGCGGGCCGGGCGGCGCTCGATGCCCTGTATGAGGGCGCCAGCCAGGTGGCGCTGTGCCGCTATGCCTTGCGGCTGGCAGTGCACGCTATGGAGACGGCGGGCTACAATGACCCGCACAACCCGGCCATTACCGCCGGTTTTGCCGTCAACCGCCAGTGGCAGGC